>CAYZPX010000097.1:0-9716 GCA_964480105.1 uncultured Burkholderiaceae bacterium
GATGTGCTTGTCGAGTTCGGAGACGATTTCCTGGGGGGTCATGGACGACATGGGGAATCCTTGGGGTCAAATCGGGCTTTAAGCCTTATTTCATCAGCGGTACTAGCTATTTAATCAATAGCAATCTATCGCCATCACAGGGTCTCGATGGTGTGGTGCATGTTGGTGTAGATGCACAGCTCGCCGGCAATGCCCAGGGACTTGCGCACGATCTCCTCGGCGGAGAGTTCGGTGTTGTTGAGCAAGGCTTTGGCCGCCGAATGCGCATACGCACCGCCCGAACCGATGGCGACGATGCCCTGCTCAGGCTCCAGCACGTCGCCGTTGCCGGTGATGATCAAGGAAGCGCTGTGGTCGGCCACGGCCAGCATGGCTTCGAGGCGGCGCAGCACGCGGTCGGTGCGCCAGTCCTTGGTCAGCTCGATGGCGGCGCGGGTCAGATGGCCCTGGTGCTTTTCCAGCTTGGCCTCGAAGCGCTCGAACAGCGTGAACGCGTCGGCGGTAGCACCGGCAAAACCGGCGAGCACCTTGCCGTGGTGCAGCTTGCGCACCTTGCGCGCCGTGCCCTTGACGACGATGTTGCCCAGGGTGACCTGGCCGTCCCCCCCAATGGCCACCTGCACGCCCTGGGGCATTTCGCGGCGCACGCTGAGGATGGTGGTTCCGTGGAAAACGGGGGATTCGCTCATGGGGTTCCTCGAAAGTCAGGACAAAAGGCGGTCAGACGAAGCGGGGCAGATGGGGCTGCGGGCCCGGTTTGCAAGGCCTGGGCTATTTGCGCAGGTGCAGCGTGGCGTAGGCGTCCACGCCCAAGAGCTGCAGCAGCCGGGCCAGCGGGCGGTGCAGGTGCAGCAGGGCCACCGACTGGCCTGCCGCCTGCCGCTGTGCCGCCCAGTTGAGCAGCGCGCCGGCCGCTGCAAAGTCCAGCCGCAGCAAGAGGGCGCAATCGAGGCGCAGGGGCAGCGGCGGCGGTGCCAGGGCCGCGAGCTGGGGCAGCGCATCGCCCAGAACCTCGCCCGCCAGGCAGGGCTGGTCCCCCGCCGCCGCAGGGACAGGCGGCGAAACCTGAACCCCTGGCAAGACATGACAGCCCGGGGGCACCCAGGCCGGCGGCGACTGCCCGAACCACTGGCAATAGGCCAGTGCAAGCGACTCGAAGGCTTGGGCCTGGCCTTGCAGGCGCAACCAGGCCAGCTGCAGGCGCCACAGCGGCGCGGGTGCATCGGGCGCTTGCAGGGAATGGGTGAGCCAGGCGTCCAGCGCCTCGGCCCCCACCAGGACCAGGGCAAGGGGGGCATCGGCCCAGCGGTGCAAGCTGTCCGTGAGCGCGGGAATCGCGGTGCTGTCGATCTGGCCGAAGCGGGACCAGTCCAGGACCCAGGGCGCCTCGGCGCTGGCCGTCGCACCGGGCGGGGGCAAGTCTGTCGCCTGCAAGAACGCCGGCGCCTGCCAGGCACTTCCCACTGCGTGGCGGGGGGAGCGGGCCACTGCGCACCGATCCGCCCATTGCTGCGGCAGGTGGCACCAGGCCGGCGGTGACGACTGAAAGCGCTGCGCCCCGTCCAGGGCCAGCGCCTCAAAGCGCGCGGCATCGCCCGTCGCGCAGTACAAATCCAGGAGGGCGTCGTGCAAGGCCAGTGCTGGGGCCAGGGCCAGCGTGGGATCGGCCAGCGCCTCGCGCAGGGCCTGGGCCGCGCCTTCGGCATCGCCCTGCGCAAAACGCAAGGCCGCCTCGTCGAGCACGGCATCGTGCAGGGACAGATCGGCGGCCATGGGAGGGGCGACGGCAGCGAGAAGGTCAGTCGCCGAACATCTTTTGCTTGAGCTCGCGGCGCTGCTGGGCCTCCAGCGACAGGGTGGCGGTGGGGCGGGCAATCAGGCGGCCCACGCCGATGGGTTCGCCGGTTTCGTCGCAATAGCCATAGTCGCCCGAGTCGATGCGGGCAATCGCCTGCTCGATCTTCTTGAGCAGCTTGCGCTCGCGGTCACGGGTGCGCAGCTCCAGCGCGTGCTCTTCCTCGATGGTGGCGCGGTCGGCCGGGTCGGGCACCACGATGGTTTCCTCGCGCAGGTGCTCGGTGGTTTCGCCCGCGCTTTCCAGGATTTCCTGCTTGAGCTTTTGCAGCTTGAGGCGGAAAAACGCCAGCTGCTTGTCGTTCATGTACTCGGCGTCCGGCATCGAGATGACTTCGGCGTCGTTGAGCTCCTCGGCGGTCTTGGTTTGCCAGTGGTTGGCCAGCTTGGGGTCTTTTTTGGCAATGGCGGCCAAGGACGGGGGGCGGGTGGGAGTGGACATGGTGCGTCGGTCAAGGCCTGAAGGAGAGGGTCCTGGGCCAGAAGGGGTTCGGACGGAGGCTGGGAGCCAGCCTTCCGGGCGTTTTCGGGGCGCGATTGTAGCCACGCAAGCGGTCGGAAATGCAAGCGTTGCAAATTCCCGACACGCTTCGGTAAAGAGGCTCAGCCAGCCAGGCTCTGGTCCAGGCCCTGGACCAGGATGTCCTGCGGCAGGTCGATGCCGATGAACACCAGTTTGCTGACGCGCGGCTCTCCTGTAGCCCACTGCGGGCCCAGGTCGCTGCCCATCAGCTGGTGCACGCCCTGGAAGATCACCTTGCGGTCGGTGCCCACCATGTGCAGCACGCCCTTGTAGCGCAGCATGCGGGGGCCGTAGATGTTGACGATGGCGCCCAGGAAGTCCTCGAGCTTGGCCGGATCAAACGGCCGCTCGGCACGGTAGACGAAGCTCTTCACATCGTCGTCATGGTGATGGTGGTGGCCATGGGCATGGCCGTGCTGGTGCGAGGGGTGGTTGCAGTGCGCTCCGTGTTCATGGTCGTGATGGTGCTCATGGCCATGGTCATGCCCGTGGTCATGCTCCTCTTCCTTGAGGAAGTCGGGGTCGATGTCCAGCTTGGCGTTCAGGTTGAAGCCGCGCAAATCCAGCACCTTGGCCAGCGGCACCTCGCCGAAATGCACCGCCTCGATGGGTGCGCGGGGGTTCATGTGCTTGAGGCGGTGGGTCAGCGCATCGACCGATTCGGCATCCACCAGGTCGGTTTTGGACAGGAAGATCTGGTCGGCAAAGCCCACCTGGCGGCGCGCTTCCTGGCGGTCGTTGAGCTGCTGGGCAGCGTGCTTGGCGTCCACCAGGGTGATGATGGAGTCGATCAGGTAGGCCTCGGCAATTTCCTCGTCCATGAAGAAGGTCTGCGCCACGGGACCGGGGTCGGCCAGGCCGGTGGTTTCGATGATGACCCGGTCAAAGTCCAGTTGGCCGCTGCGCTTCTTGGCCGCCAGTTCTTGCAGGGTCGCGCGCAGGTCTTCGCGGATGGTGCAGCAGATGCAGCCGTTGCTCATCTGCACGATCTGCTCCTTGGAATCGGTGACCAGGATGTCGTTGTCGATGTTTTCCTCGCCAAACTCATTCTCGATGACCGCGATCTTCTGGCCGTGCGCCTCGCTGAGCACGCGCTTGAGCAGGGTGGTCTTGCCGGAGCCAAGAAAGCCGGTGAGGATGGTGGCGAGGATCAGGGACATGGAACGCCTTTGAAACCAAAAAACGCAAGAGTGTAGCGTTAAGAAAGTCCCGCCATGGCCAGGGTCATTGGGCGGAGGACGGCTTCTTTTTCGCCCGGGGATGCGCCTGGTCGTACACCTTGGCCAGGTGCTGGAAATCCAGCCGGGTATAGACCTGGGTGCTGGCAATGCTGGCGTGGCCCAGCAGCTCTTGCACGGCGCGCAGGTCGCCGCTGGACTGCAGCAAATGGCTGGCAAAGGAGTGGCGCAGCATGTGCGGGTGCACCGGCGTGCGCAGCCCCGCCTGCTGGCTGCGCTGGCGCAGGGCGTGCCGCACGGACTGGGCACCCAGGCGCTGACCACGCGTATTCAAAAACAGCGCGGGCTCCAGTGCCCAGCCCGGCGCAAACGGTTGGGTGCGGAGCGCCAGCCAGGCTTGCAAGGCGCGCAGGGCGGCGCGGCCCACGGGCACGCTGCGGCGCTTGCGGCCCTTACCCAGCACATGGGCCTCGGCGGCCTCCAGGTCGATCCAGCCCCGGTCCAGGCGCTGGGTATCGGCGTGTGGGGCCACGTCCAAGCCCACCAGCTCGCCCACCCGCAGGCCGCTGCCGTACAGCAGTTCGACCAGGGCGGCGTCGCGGGCCTCGGCCCAAGGGTCAGCCTGGGGGCGTTCGTCGCTGAACTCGGCCAGGCGCACCGCTTCGTCCACCGGCAGGGCCTTGGGCAGGGGCCGGGGGGCCTTGGGGGCGCGCACCTGCAAGACCGGGTTGTGCGGCACCAGGCCCTGGCGGGCCGCCCAGGTAAAGAACCCCCGCCAGCCGGACAGGATCAGCGCAATGCCGCGCGCGCTGCGGCCCGCGCTGTGCATTTGGGCGACAAAACGGCGGATGTGCGTGCTCTCCAGCGCCAGCAGCGGCACGCCCTGGGCCTGGGCGAACCCGACCAGCTTCTGCAAATCCAGGGTGTAGAGGGTGTGGGTGCGGTCGGCCAGGCGCTTTTCAAAACGCACATGGTCCAGGTACTGCCGCACCTCGGGCGGCAGCGCCGGGGCCTCCGCCAAAGCGTCCTGGACTGCACCATCACTCATTTTTTGATAGCTAGTACCGCTGGTGAAATAAGGCCTGGAGGCTGTTTTGACCCCAAAGCCTAACAACCCGGTCGATCAGCGCAGGCGGCTCAGCGCGGCGCTGGCCACCTCGGCCATGCGGGTGAGGAATTCGGTGCCCATGGTCGCCTCGAAGCGCTGTGGATCGGACGAACCCAGCACCAGCAGGCCGAACACCGCGCTGGATGCGCCGGGCAAGCCCTCGCGCAGGGGCAGCAGCGCCAGGGACTGTGGCTCCACACCCAGCTCCTGCTGCAGCCAGGCCGCCGGCTCCAGACCCAGGCTGGGGCCGCAAAACGGCATGGTCAGCGAAGCGGCAAAGGCACGGGCGTCGTCGCTGGTGGGCTGGGCGAACACGGCGCTGGCATGTTCGGGCGCCAGCTCCCACAGGCGCACCGTGGCCAGCGGCACATCAAAGAGCGAGCGCATGCCCTCCACCACCGCCAGCGGCAGCTCGGCCGCGTCCTTGACGCGCAGCAGCTCGGCGCTCCACTGGTGCACCTTGTAGGCGATGCCGGTGTTCTCGCTGCTGTTGCGCACCATGTCCATCAGGCGGTGCTCCAGGCCCTTGATCTTTTCGCGCAGCATTTCGGCCTGGCGTTCCTGCAGGCTGACGGCGCGGCGCCCATGCGGGCTGGTCAGCTGCACGGCGGCCAGCAGCTCGGCATGGCGCTCGAAGAAGCCGGGGGTGTTGGCCAGGTAGTTGGCAATGTCTTCTTCGGTGATCGGGGTCATGCCGGAAGGGAGGTTCATGGCGCGGATTCTTCCATTGTCAAACCAGGTCGGGCAGGTCGATCTGCCCCTCGAAGACGGTGACGGCGGGGCCGGTCATCCACACCGACTGGGCGGCATCGCCGCCCCATTCGATGGTCAGCAGGCCGCCCCGGGTGTGCACGCGCACCGGGGCGCCGGCCTGCAGCCAGCCCAGGCGTACGCCCAGGGCCACGGCGGCGCAGGCGCCCGAGCCGCAGGCCAGGGTTTCGCCCGAACCACGCTCGTAGACGCGCAGCTTCACTTCAGTGGGGGAAAGGATTTGGATGAAGCCCACGTTCACGCCCTGGGGAAAGGCGCCAGACTGCTGAATGCGCGGACCCCAGTCGCCGACCGGCGCGGTGGCCACATCGTCCACCCGCACCAGCGCATGCGGATTGCCCATGGAGGCCACCGCCACCGGGACCTGCACGGTGGGGGCGCCGTCCTGGGCGGCCAGGCCCAGGGTCCAACGCTGGCCCTGGCCTTCGGCGGCCACCGGCAGGCCCTGGTCCAGAAAGGGAATGCGCCCGGGTTCAAAAGCGGGCGGGCCCATGTCCACCCGCACCTCGCCGCTGGGCATCAGCTCGGGGGCGATCACGCCGGCCCGGGTCTGCACGCGGAGGATGTTCTTGTGGCTCAGGCCCTGGTCCACCACGAAGCGCACGAAGCAGCGCGAGCCATTGCCGCATTGCTCGACCTCGCTGCCATCGGCGTTGTGGATCACGTACTCGAAGTCGATGCCCGGCGCTGGCGAGGCGCGCACGCCCAGGATCTGGTCGGCGCCCACGCCGAAATGTCGGTCGGCCAGAAAGCGGTATTGGGCGGGGCTCAGGCCCAGCGGGCCCCGGGTTTCGTCGAGCACCACGAAATCGTTGCCCGCGCCCTGCATCTTGGTGAAGCGAATCTGCATCAGAGGATTATCCACCGGCCCCTGCGCCCGCCCCACCCCCGGCGGCCACGGCGATCAGGCGCTCCAACAGGGGCTGCAGCGCCGCCCCCTCGGGCCCCAGTGCGGCCAGCAGCGCCTGGTCGTGGGCCTGCACGGCGTCCGACAGCTGCGCCAGCGCCGCGATGCCCTCAGGGGTGGGGTGGAGCGTCCAGGAGCGGCCATCCTGCGCATCGTCGCGCCGCACCACCCAGCCCTGGGCGCAAAGCCAGTCCGCCAGCCGCAGGCCGCCGCTGCGGTGCAGGCCCATGGCCTGGGCCAGCAGGCCCTGGCGCAGGCCGGGGTTTTCCACCACCAGCACCAGCGCGGCAAAGCGCTGCGGGCTGACCTCAGTCTGCAGCACGGCCTGCTGGAAATGCAGGTACAGCGCGTTTTGCGCCCGGCGCAGCGCATAACCCATCAGATCGTCGAGCACACCGTAACGCAGTCCGGGCAAGGGACGTAGCTCACCTTCCGGGGCATCGGCGGGACGAAGGGGTTTAGGACTTGCGCTTTTTTGTTGCATAGTGCAACAATATCGCACCTTTCCACCGTTCGCAAGCCAGGAGACTTTCCCATGACCCAAGCCCTTCACATCTGCATCGCCGGTGGCGGCATCGGTGGCCTGACCGCCGCGCTGGCCCTGCACCAGGCTGGCCACCGCGTCACCGTTTGCGAGGCCACACCCGAGCCCAAGCCCCTGGGCGTGGGCATCAACCTGCTGCCGCACGCCGTGGCCGTGCTCGACAGCGTGGGCATGCTGGAGACCCTGCGCGCCATCGCGGTAGAGACCTCGGCCCTGGTCTTCGCCAACCGCCACGGCCAGACCATCTACCGCGACGAGCGCGGCGTGGCCGCCGGCTACAGCCACCCGCAGCTGAGCATCCACCGCGGCCACCTGCAAATGGCGCTGTGGGAAGCAGCCAAGCAGCGCCTGGGCCTGGACGCTGTGCGCGCCGGCCAGCGCGTGGTCGGTGTGCGCGAAGCGGCCAACGGCGCCATCGCCTTGCTGGAAGGCGCCGACGGCCAGACCAGCGAGCTGGCCTGCGACCTGCTGGTGGCGGCCGACGGTATCCATTCCGCCGTGCGCAAGCAGTTCTACCCCGACGAGGGCGCCCCGCGCTGGAACGGCATGATGATGTGGCGCGGCACCACCGTCACCAAGCCCTTTCTGGACGGGCGCACCATGGTGCAGGCCGGCCACCGCCGCGCCAAGTTCGTGGTCTATCCGATTGCGCCGCCCGCCG
This sequence comes from uncultured Burkholderiaceae bacterium, assembly GCA_964480105.1. GTDB lineage: Bacteria > Pseudomonadota > Gammaproteobacteria > Burkholderiales > Burkholderiaceae_C > CAYZPX01. Next base: position 7,547 of record CAYZPX010000097.1, read on the forward strand.
CCGACGGCACCCAGCTGATCAACTGGATCTGCGACCGCCGCATCGACGAATCCGGCTTTGGCGGCGGCCTGACCGCCCCCAGCCGCGAGGACTGGAGCAAGCCCGGCAAGCTCGACGACCTGCTGCCCACCTTCGGCCACTGGAAATTCGCGTGGCTGGACGTGCCCGGCGTGATCCAGCAGGCCACCCAGGTGTTCGAGTGGCCCATGGTGGACCGCGACCCCCTGCCCCGCTGGCGCCACGGCCACACCACGCTGCTGGGCGACGCGGCGCACCCCATGTACCCGATTGGCTCCAACGGCGCGACCCAGGCCATCCTGGACGCACAGTGCCTGGCCCGCACCCTGAGCGAGCACGCCAGCATCACCGCCGCGCTGGACGCCTACGAGGCCGAACGCCGCCCCATGACCGCCAACATCGTTGCCATGAATCGCCGCGAGGGCCTGGACGCCATCCTGGACATGGTCGAAGAAGCCGCCCCCAACGGCTTCGAAAAGATCGAGGACGTGACCGACCCCAAGGTGCTGGCCGAATGGGTGCAGGCCTACAAAAAGGCTGCTGGGCACCAGCAGCAGACGGAAGCAGCCAAGTAAGCGCCTGCAACCAACCTGGGGCGGGCGCGCCAGTCGCCGGCACGACGCGCCCCGCCCCGGCGCTGCCCAATAATGCAGCGCCATGACACGCCCCAGCCAACTCCTGTACCCCCACCGCGAACCGGTGGCCACCCGACCCGCCGCCACCGTGCTGCTGCTGCGCGACACGGCGCAGGGCCTGGAAGTGCTGATGACCCGCCGCGCCGCGACGGCCAGTTTTGCTCCGGGGGCCTACGTCTTCCCCGGCGGCACCATCGATGCGCAGGACGCCACCTGCCACGCCCTGGCCGACCACCGCCCCACGCAAACCGCCGAGCACCTGACCCCGGCCATCGCTGCCATCCGCGAAAGCTTCGAGGAGTTGGGCGTCTTGCTGGCCCGCCACGCCGATGGCCGCATGGCCGATGCCAGCGATGTCGCTGCGCTGGGCCGCCAGGCCCCCTTTGCCGAACAATGCGCCGCGCGCGGCCTGCGGCTGGCCGCCGATGCGATGCGGCCGCTGGCCCACTGGACCGGCGACCGCGACCTGCCCCGGCGCTTTGCCGTGGATTTCCTGGTCGCCCGCATGCCTGAGGGCCAGACCCCCGTGGCCGACGAAACCGAGCAGTTCGCCCCCGAATGGGTGCGCCCCGCCGACGCGCTGGCCCGCCACGCAGCCGGGGACTTTTTCATGATCTACCCCACCATCCGCACGCTGGAGCGCCTGGCCCGCTACGCACAAGTGGATGCGGTGCTGTCCGCCTGCGCCGACGAGACCCCGCTGTGGCGCAGCTGCCCCCGCGCCGGCCTGCTCTCGGGCCAGGAAGCGCGCTACATGGAGGACGAGCAACCCTACGGCGAGCTGGCCATGGTCTGCCCCGACGGCCAGATGCTGCATGAGCTGGCCTGGCAGAGCGAGCGCCCGGTGCCGCTGCGCAAAAACGTGCAGCGCCTCACCGCCCCCAACCCCGGCGTGATGACCGGCCCCGGCACCAACAGCTACCTGGTCGGCGACCCGTTCACCGGCTACATCGCCATCGACCCCGGCCCGGCCGACGCGGCGCACCTGGAGACGCTGTGGCGCGCGGCGGGTGGCGACATCCGCATGATCGTCTGCACCCATTCACACCCTGACCACTCGCCAGGCGCCGCGCCGCTGCAGGCGCTGTGCGTGCAGGCTGGACGCGCCCAGCCGCCGATCCTGGGCCTGCCCTCGGCCCCCACCGCTCGGGCCAACAGCGCCTTCACCCCGGACCGGGCGCTACAAAATGGAGAGCTACTAGCGCTCGAATTTAAAGGGCCAGAGGCCAAAATCACCCATACCCTGGAAGTCGTGCACACCCCCGGCCATGCCGCCAACCATGTCTGCCTGCTGCTGCGCGAAGACGGCTTGCTGTTCAGCGGCGACCATGTCCTGAACGGCAGCACCACCGTCATCGATCCGCCCGACGGCAACATGGCCGACTACATCGACTCGCTGGACCGGCTGGACGCCCTGTGCGCGAAGTACAGCGCGGAATTCATCCTGCCTGCCCACGGCTACGTGCTGGGCTTTGCCCGCCAGGCCATCGCCCAGCTCAAGGCCCACCGCCTGGCCC
>CAYZPX010000098.1:0-9613 GCA_964480105.1 uncultured Burkholderiaceae bacterium
GTTCGCGCATCAGGCGCAGGATGTGGATGTTGGAGCAGGCCTTCTGCGCGAAACGAATGGTCTCGAAATGCCCCAGTTGCGCGATGCGTTCGCGGATGGTGGCGGCGTCGTACACCCACAGCGGGGTGCCAAACTGGTCAGCCAGGGACCAGAGTTGTTCGGGGCGAAACGGGTTGGACATGCTGGTTCCACGCACAAAAAAGCCCCTGGGCGGGGCTGGTTCAAGGAAAGGGAGCGGGGTGGATTATCGCCCAGCCCGCCTGGCCTGTCGTGGTGACGGCCTAGAGGTGGAAGTCGCCCGCAGCTTCGGGCTGGTACAGCACCTTCTCGATGCGGATGTGGCAGGTCCGATGTGGAATCCGCCAGTTGAAGGCGTCGCCCTCTTTGTAGCCAAGGATGGCGGTGCCAATCCCCGAGCACACTGAGAGTTTGCCGGCGCGGTCATCCGCATCTTCGGGGTACACCAGTGCGACTTCCACCTCCCGGTCATCCACCTGCAGCAAGGCCTTGGAGTTCATCGTGACCACATCCTCCGCCACCTCCCGGGGATTGACGACGATGGCGCGCTCGATCTCGTGCTCCAGCTCAAAAATCTCGGCGCTTTGTTCGAGCAGCAGCAGGTTGCGCAGCCGGGCCAGGTCCAGTTCGGTGATGTAGATGGCACTGCTGGCATCCGCCGGGTGTTCGCGCAGACGCCGGAGGTAGTGCTCTGCGTGCAAGACCAGGGACTTCATGGACGGCGTTTCGCGCTCCAGTGCGAAGCCGTTGTGCAGAAACGCCTTGAGTGAGCGGGCGTTGTCGGGGTGAATCTTGGCAATCAGCCGCTCGGCCCGCATGTCGAAGAAGGCGAGTTTCATGCCTTCGCGCAGGGTGCTGGCGCCCAGCTTGCGGCCCCAGTTGTCGCGGTTGCCGATGACCAGGACCATCTCGCAGTCCGTGCCCGACTTGACGAGGCGCACAAACCCCACGGGCACGTCGTCGCGGTCGTAGGCCATGAAGAAGCGGCCGCCTTGGTTGAACAGATGGGTCAGAATGGGCAGCTGGACCCGCCCGATGACCTGGCCAATGAATTGGGAGACATGGCGCGAGTCGCTCAAGTAGCGGGTCACGTCCTCATCTTCCAACCAGTCCATCAAGGTGAACGCGTTGGCGCGGGTGATCTCGGGGCACAGGGAAATGAAAGGCTTGTTCATCTTCACCACCTTTGGTTTCAAGAATGAAAGCCTTCCAGGGCCACGGCCATGACGGTTCTTTCGAAAGAACGCGGATTTTAAAGCGGTGTGGGCCTGCAAAGGGGTGCCGTGGTCCACTGCAAGCACGACCGCTTGGAGCGCGGTGCCTGGTCTGCCTGTTCAGGCGTTGGTGGGTCGCATGGTGGGTAGCTCTGCCCTTTGGGCTTGAAACCCGCATGAACACAGGGGTTCTGGCGGAGACTGTGAGATTCGAACTCACGGACGGTTACCCGTCGGCAGTTTTCAAGACTGCTGGTTTAAACCACTCACCCAAGTCTCCGAGGGCTGCGATTGTACCTGCTGGCGACACGGGCGGATTCAAGATCGCGGGCGAGGTGGTTCGAGGGTATTTTTGGCCTCTAGGCCAATGGAATCAAGCGGTATATGCTCTTAAAAGAGGAGTGAATTTGTACAGGTAAGACCAGGAGCACCCCGGGTTCCTGAGCGTTTTGCTCCGGGTTGGTGCCAAATCAATGCATTCTGGGGGCGGGCTTGGTATGCTGTTTTCACCCTCATTGTGGGTTTACAGGAGTTTTTGCAATGACTTTCTCGATCAAAGACCAGCTGACCGGCCGCCGTACCTTCATCCTCCAGACCGTGGGCGCCACGGTGGCCCTGGCGGCTGGCGCTTCGGCGCAGGCACAAGCCATGCTGGCCGAGACCGATCCCCAGGCAGTGGCCCTGAGCTACAAGGCCGACGCCAGCAAGGTGGACAAGGCCAAGCAGCCCAAGTACGCTGCCGGCCAGAACTGCGCCAACTGCGCCCTGTACCAAGGCAAGGCCAGTGATGCCGCCGGCGGCTGCCCGCTGTTCGCTGGCAAGCAAGTGGCTGGCAAGGGCTGGTGCAGCGCCTGGGCCAAGAAGGGCTGATTTCCGCAGCGCCCGCGCTGGCTGCCTTGTGGCTTGCCAGCGCAAAAAAGCCGCCCCGCAGTCTTCTGCCGGGCGGCTTTTTGTTGGCGGTTTTCCGGAAAAGGATGACGCCTTACATCCCCAGCGACTTGAGCAGCGCGGCGGTTTCATCGTCTGCGGACGAAGCGGGTGCGCTGGCAGAAGGCTCGGCCTCGCTGGTCTGGCTTTGCGTGTCCGCCAGCAGCGCATCGGGGTCGGGCGCTTCCTGCGGGGCGAAGTCCACCAGCTTGACGAACTCGGTGCGGTCCATCGCCAGTTCCAGGTAGAAGATGTGGTTCTTGGCGGTGTAGAAGGTCACGCGCCGGGCCTCGGGCTGGTCGAGGTTGGCGTCCACGCTCAGGATCACCTGCTTGTTGAGCACCAGCATCTTGGGCTGGTTTTGGGTGATGTGGGTCTGGAACTCGCGGCGCACCTTCCCGGTGAAGTCACCGACCACCTGGTTCATCAGCTCGCCCATCACGTTGCTGACCTCGTCTGAGGTGAATGAAGGCGCCAGGTCCTCGCGGGACATGCCCATGTTCAGCAGGTAGCTCTCGTACAGCTCCATCGCGGCTGCGGCCGAGAAGTTGATGATGACCAGGCCCGAAAAACCGCCGTCAAACAGCACAAAGCAGCCAATGTCGGGTTTGAGGCAGGTCTTGTGAATGCGCTGCACCATGCCCGAGTACTGCACCTGGGTGTGGGTGGCCACGCTCAGCACGCGGGTGACAGAGTTGCACAGGCTCAGCAGCAGGTCTTCGGTGCCATACACCACGGGGTTGGGGAGCGCATTCATGGGGGATCGGTCTTTGTGAAAGGGGGACGGTGGGCTGGGTGAGCTTCGGGGCAGGCCACCAATATACGAGAGGCAAGGGCCTCACTGCCCCCGGATGGCCCGGACCAGCGCCTGGGTGTTGTGCCGCATCATGGCCACATAGCTGTCGGCCGGCCCGCCCGGAGGCGACAGCGAATCGGAAAACAGCTTGCCCGACGACTTCACCCCGGTTTCGCGGGCGATCTGGTCGATCAGGCGGGTGTCGGAGATGGATTCGACGAACAGGGCCTGGATCTTTTCGCGCTGGATCTGCCGCACGAGCTGGCCTACACCCTTGGCGGAGGCCTCGCTTTCGGTGCTCACACCTTGGGCGGCCAGAAAGCGCACGTCGTAGGCCTGGCGGTAGTAGGCAAAGGCGTCGTGCGAGGTGATGACCTTGCGCTGTGCGGGGGGAATGGCCGCCCATTGCGCGCGGATCTCGGCATCCAGCGCGTCGAGTTCCTGGCGGTAGGCGCTGGCGTTGCGCTGGTAGCTTGGGCAACCGTCCGGATCGGCCTGACACAGGCCCTGGGCAATGGTGGCCACGTACTGCACCACGTTGCGCACGTCCTGCCAGGCGTGGGGGTCGGCATTGCCATGGCCGGGGTGATGGCCCTTCTTGCCATGCGCATGGCCGCCGTGGCTGTCTTGCAGCGGTTGAATGCCCTGGCTGGCCACCACGTGCAGGCCGCGGTAGTTCGCCGACTGGATGAGGCGGTTCATCCAGCCTTCAAAGCCCAGGCCATTGGAGAACACGACCTTGGCCTGGCCCAGCTGTCGGGCCTGGGTGGGCGTGGGTTGGAAGACGTGGCTGTCGGCGCCCGGAGCGACCAGCACATTGACCTGCACCCGCTCGCCGCCCACCTGGCGCACCAGATCGCCCAGCAGGCTGAAGCTGGCGACCACGGGCAGGGGCGTATGGCTTGGGTGCATGGGCTGGGCCAGTGCGGCCGCGCTCCACAGCGGGACGAGTGCGGCCAGCGCAGTGCGGCGCAGCAAGGGCAGGGCAGAGTGGATCAGGCGCATGGGGAGGGCTTTCGGGAGAAGTGGGTCCGCCAGGGCGCGGGCATTGCCCTGCGCCCCGCGCTCAGGCCTTGAGATGGGTACTGGGTGGGCGCTGGTGACGCAGCAGGCCGTGGGGTGCCAGCAGCATCGACACGGCATAGACCAGGCCCAGATTCAGCACGATGCTGGGGCTGGTCGGCCAGTCGGCGTGGTAGGACAGCAGCAGGCCCGCGACGCAGGCCACCAGCGCGATCAGCACGGCGGCGCAGAGCATCGCGTCGAGCTGCTTGAACCACAGCCGGGCGGTGGCGGCGGGCAGGATCATCATGCCCACGGCCATCAGCGTGCCCAGCGCATGGAAACCCGCCACCAGATTGATTACCAGCAGCGCCATGAAGCCGTAGTGCGCGATGGGGCTCCAGCGGCTGACCCGGCGCAGGAACCCGGGGTCCAGGCATTCCAGCACCAGTGGGCGGTACAGCACGGCCAGGCTCACCAGCGTGGTCGCGGTAATGCCCGCCAGCAGCTGCAGTGCGCCGTCGTCCAGGGCCAGCACGGTGCCAAACAGCACATGCAGCAGGTCCACGTTGTTGCCCCGGGTGGAGACCAGCAGCACCCCCAGCGCCAGCGACAGCAGGTAGAACGCCGCCATGCTGGCGTCCTCGCGCAGGGCGGTGTGGCGCGCGACCACGCCCGAGCCAATGGCCACCAACAGGCCGGCGACGATGCCCCCCACCGTCATCGCGCCCAGCGACAGACCCGCAAACAGGTAGCCGATGGCAGCGCCGGGCAGGATGGCGTGGGCCATCGCGTCGCCCGTCAGGCTCATGCGGCGCAGCAGCAAAAACACGCCCACGGGGGCGGCGCTCAGCGACAGGGCCAGGCAGCCAGCCAGCGCCCGGCGCATGAAACCGAACTCGGCAAACGGACTGAACAGCGTCCAGAGGGTCCATGCATCACCGGTCATCGCGGCAGATCCAGGGAAGGTGAATGGGCGTGCACCGGCGCATGGGCGTGCGAATGGGAATGGAGATGGGGATGCACATGCCCGTCATGCCCATGGGCGTGCGGCGCAGCGGGTAGCACATGGGGCTCGCAGGGTTCGGCCTCGTCCTCGAAGGGCTCGTGCATGTCCAGTGCGCGCTGCCAGTTGGCAGGGGTCAGGGTGTCGGTGCTGGGGCCAAAGGCCACCAGCTCGCGCGCCAGCAGCAGGGTGTGCGGAAAGGCCGAGGCCGCCAGTGCCAGGTTGTGCAGCGAGACCAGCACCGTCTTGCCCTGGCGGTGCCAGCCTTGCAGCAGGCCCATCAGTACCTCGGTAGTGCGGGCATCGACTGCGGCGAAGGGCTCGTCCAGCAGCACGACAGGCGCATCCTCCAGCATCAGCCGGGCAAACAGCGCGCGCTGCAACTGGCCACCTGACAGGGTGTCGATGCCCCGGCGCTCAAAGCCTTGCAGTCCCACCGCGGCCAGCGCGGCGTGGCAGCGCTGCCAGTGCGCCGCCCCAATCCGGCCCAGCGCGCCGACTTCGTGCCACAGGCCCATGGCGACCAGGTCCTGCACTTGAATGGGAAAGCCCATGTCCAGCCCATGGTGCTGCGGGTGGTAGGCCACGCGCAGGCCGTCCAGGCCGTGAACTTGGCCTTCAATGGGGCGCATCTCGCCGGCCAGGGCCTTGAGCAAGGTCGATTTGCCCGCGCCGTTGGGCCCGACCAGCGCCACCAGCGCACCGGCGGGGATGTGCAGCGACAGGTGGTGGACGGCGGGGTGTTCGTCGTAGCCCAGCGTCAGGTGCTCCAGCGTCAGTGCGCCGAGGGCGGGGGATGGGGTGCGCGAGCGGCGGTGGTGGGGGGCAAACCAGGGCATGGCCGTCAGACCGCCACGGGTTGCAGGGCCAGGAACACGCCGCCCCCCAGCAGCGCAGACAGCAGCAGGGCACCGGCCAGGCGGGTCCAGGCCGACTGCAAGAGCAGGGTGCGCGGGGTGGAAAACGGGGAGGAGGACATGGCGGGTGAAGAGGGCGCGGGGCGCGATCATATAGCAAGCCATTTGCATTAGGCGGTGGCTGGGTCGGCTGTTGTATAAACCCAGGCATCGCCCTCCGGGGTTGGAAAACAGGGCCTGGCCGATGGCGGCTCTGGCGCAGCAAAGGACATGGCATGAAGTGGTCCCGTGGGATCTGGATGGTGGGTGGCGCAGTACTGGTGGGGGGCTTTCTGGCCTACCAGGGCTGGCAGCGCGCGCAGCACGCGGGGCCCGGCCCCGGCTTTGTCAGCGGCAATGGCCGCATCGAGGCCGTGCCCATCGACGTGGCCACCCGGTTGCCTGGGCGCATCGTGGACATCCTGGTGCGCGAGGGCGATGTGGTGAGCGCCGGCCAGCCCCTGGCCCGCATGCAGATTGACAGCCTGCAAGCCCAGCGCGACGAGGCCCTGGCCCGGCTGGAGCAGGCCCGCCAGGCCGTGGCCGGCGCCCAGGCCCAGGTGGCGCTGCGCGACAGCGACCACCAGGCCCTGCTGGCGGTGGTGGCCCAGCGCGAGAGCGATCTGGACGCCGCCCAGCGCCGCCTGGCCCGCTCCCAGGCGCTGGCCGCCGAGGGCGCCGCCTCGAACCAGGAACTGGACGACGACCGTGCCCGCGTGCGCAGCGTGCAGGCCGCGCTGGTCGCCGCCAAGGCCCAGGCCCAGGCGGCGGTGGCAGGGATTGCCGCTGCCCGCACCCAGGTGGACAGCGCCCGCTCCAACGTCACCGCCGCCCAGGCCACGCTCGCGCGCATCGACGTGGAACTGGCCGACAGCACCCTCAAGGCCCCGCGCGATGCCCGCGTGCAGTTCCGCGTGGCCCAGCCTGGCGAAGTGCTGGGTGCCGGCGGCAAGGTGCTGAACCTGGTGGACCTGAACGATGTTTCCATGACCTTCTTCCTGCCCGAGACCGTGGCCGGCCGCGTGGCGCTGGGCAGCGAAGTGCGCATCGTGCTGGACGCCGCGCCGGACCATGTGATTCCGGCCACCGTGTCGTTTGTCGCCAGCACCGCGCAGTTCACCCCCAAGACCGTGGAGACTGCCAGCGAGCGGCAAAAGTTGATGTTCCGCGTCAAGGCGCAGATTCCGCCCGCGCTGCTGCAAAAGTACCAGGCCCAGGTCAAGACCGGCTTGCCAGGGGTGGCTTGGCTCAAGCTGGATGCCCAGGCCACTTGGCCGCCGCAGCTGGCCCAGACTGTCGCCCCCTGAGTTTTTAGGTGTTTTTGGCCTCCAGCCCAATGAATACCAGCGGTACTAGCTATCAAAATGATTGCGATTGAGCCCCGGCCAGCCGAGTGTCTGCCCCCCATCGCCCGCCTGCAGGACATTGCGCTGCGCTATGGCGCGGTGACGGCGCTCGACGGCATCACGCTGGACCTGCCCGCCGGCCGCATGGTGGGGCTGATCGGCCCCGATGGCGTGGGCAAGTCCAGTGTGCTGGCGCTGCTCTCGGGTGCGCGCCAATTGCAACAGGGGCAATTGGAGGTGCTGGGCGGCGACATGGCCCGTGCCCACCATCGGCGCGCGGTGTGCCCGCGCATTGCCTACATGCCGCAGGGCCTGGGCAAGAACCTCTACCCCACGCTGTCGGTCGAGGAAAACCTGCAGTACTTCGCCCGCCTGTTTGGGCATGACGCCGCTGAGCGCCGCCGCCGCATCGACGCGCTGACCCATTCCACCGGCCTGCACCCCTTCCTGGACCGGCCCGCCGGCAAGCTCTCGGGCGGGATGAAGCAAAAGCTCGGCCTGTGCTGCGCGCTGATCCACGACCCGGATTTGCTCATCCTCGACGAGCCCACCACCGGCGTGGACCCGCTGGCCCGCGCGCAGTTCTGGGCGCTGATCGACGGCATCCGCGCCAGCCGCCCGGGCATGAGCGTGGTGGTGGCCACCGCCACCATGGACGAGGCCCGGCGCTTTGACTGGCTGGTCGCGATGGATGCCGGCCGCGTGCTGGCCACCGGCACCCCGGCCGAGTTGCTGGCGCGCACCGGCCTGCACACCCTCGAAGCCGCCTTTATCGCCCTGCTGCCCGAGGCCCGCCGCGCCGGCCATGCGCTGGTGGTCGTGCCGCCGCTGGCCACGGGCCCCGAGGCCGACATCGCCATCGAGGCCGAGGGCCTCACCATGCGTTTTGGCGACTTTGTCGCCGTGGACGGCGTGAGCTTCCGCATCCGCCGGGGCGAAATTTTTGGCTTCCTGGGCTCGAACGGCTGCGGCAAGACCACGACGATGAAGATGCTGACGGGCCTGTTGCCCGCCTCCGAAGGCCAGGCCCGGCTGTTCGGCCACCCGGTCGATCCGCACGACCTGGCCACGCGGCGGCGGGTGGGCTACATGTCGCAGTCTTTCTCGCTGTACAGCGAGCTGACGGTGGCGCAGAACCTGGTGCTGCACGCCCGCCTGTTCCATGTGCCCGAAGCCCAGGTGCCCGCCCGCGTGCAGGCCATGGCCGAGCGCTTTGGCCTGCGCGAGGTGCTGGACAGCCTGCCCGACACCCTGCCGCTGGGCCTGCGCCAGCGCCTGTCGTTGGCCGTGGCCATGGTGCACCAGCCCGAGCTGCTGATCTTGGACGAGCCCACCTCCGGCGTCGATCCGGTGGCGCGCGACCAGTTCTGGCAATTGATGGTGGACCTGGCCCGCCGCGACAAGGTGACCTTGTTCATCTCCACCCACTTCATGAACGAGGCCGAGCGCTGTGACCGCATCTCGCTGATGCACGCCGGCCGCGTGCTGGCCAGTGACAGCCCTGCCGCGCTGGTGGCGGGGCGCGGGGTGGAGACGCTGGAAGAAGCGTTCATTGCCTATTTGAAGGAGGCGGGGGGCGGCGAGGCGGAAGCCGGCCAGAGCGAGGTCCACGCGGCGCTGCCTTCCTCCCATCCGTCAGAACAGGGTGTGGGGGAGGGTCCGCGCCCGTCCTGGGCCCTGCGCCTGCGCCGCAGCCTGGCCCGCCTGCACTGCACCCAGTGGCGCGAGGGCCTGGAGCTGCGGCGCGACCCGGTGCGGGCCACGTTGGCGCTGGTCGGCTCGCTCTTGCTGATGTTCGTGATGGGCTACGGCATCAGCATGGACGTGGAAAACCTGCGCTTTGCCGTGCTGGACCGCGACCAGACGACGCTGAGCCAGAACTACGCGCTGAACATCGCGGGCTCGCGCTACTTCAAGGAGCGGGCGCCGCTGACCGACCATGCCGAGATCGACCGGCGCATGCGCAGCGGCGAGCTGTCGCTGGCGTTGGAGATTCCGCCCGGCTTTGCGCGCGATGTGCTGCGCGGCCAGCCGGTGCAGATCGGCGCCTGGGTCGATGGCGCCATGCCCCAGCGCGCCGAAACGGTGGGCGGCTTTGTGCAAGGCCTGCACCAGCACTGGCTGCTGCAGCAGGCCCAGGCGCATGGCCTGGCCGCGGTCGCGCTGGCCAGCGTGGAAACGCGCTTTCGCTACAACCCCGACATCCAGAGCCTGCCCGCGATGGTGCCGGCGGTGATCCCGCTGCTGCTCTTGATGCTGCCGGCCATGCTCACCGCGCTGGCGGTGGTGCGCGAAAAAGAGCTGGGCTCCATCGTCAACCTCTACGTCACGCCCACCACCCGCACCGAATTTTTGCTGGGCAAGCAGCTGCCCTATGTGCTGCTGGCGCTGCTGAACTTTGGCCTGAT
>CAYZPX010000099.1:0-9570 GCA_964480105.1 uncultured Burkholderiaceae bacterium
GGGTGATGGCCAGGCCCAGCGCGTCGGCGGCGTCGGTGCCGGGCAGGCCGGGCAGCTCCAGCAGGCGGCGCACCATCTCCTGCACCTGGCTCTTGGCGGCGCGGCCATGGCCGACCACCGCTTTCTTCATCTGCAGCGCGGTGTATTCGGCCACCGGCAGATCGCCCGCCACCAGCGCGGTGATGCAGGCCCCGCGCGCCTGGCCCAGCAGCAGGGTGGACTGGGGGTTGACGTTGACGAATACGATTTCCACCGCCGCCACATCGGGCTGGTAGCGGGCATGGACCTCACGGATGCCGTCGAACAGCACCTTCAGCCGCCCTGGCAGGTCGCCCAGGGCCAGTGCGGTGGTGCGGATGGTGCCGCTGGCCACGTAGCGCAGCCGCTGGCCGTCCACGTCCAGCACGCCAAAGCCGGTGGTCTGCAGGCCGGGGTCGATGCCAAGGATGCGCATGCGGTCAAATGGGTTTAAATCAGTTCAAAAAAGATAGCTAGCACCGCTGGTATCCATTGGTCTAGAGGCGAAAAAGATTCATGGAAGCTGTGCGCTGCCCATGCGGGCCGCGATGGTGCGGCTGCGGTTGGCCAGGTAGGGGGAGTTGGGCATTTTTTCATAGCGCTTGGGCGCGGGCAGCATCACCGCCAGCCGGGCCGCTTCGGCGGGGGTGAGCCGGGCAGCGCTTTTGCGAAAGTAATGCTGCGCGGCGGCCTCGGCGCCGAACACGCCCTCGCCCCATTCCACATGGTTGAGGTAGATCTCCAGGATGCGGCGCTTGTCCAGCAGCGCTTCGAGCATCAGCGTCAGCACGAACTCCTGGCCCTTGCGCCAGAAGTTGCGCTCCCCTGACAGCAGCAGGTTCTTGGCCAGCTGCTGGGTGATGGTCGAGCCGCCCACCACCTTGGGCGGGCGCGCGGCGGTGGTGCCCGGGCGGGCATTGGCTTTGTCGGCCTTGGCCTGCGCCTGCTGGTTGCGCTCCCAGGCTTTTTCCAGGGCGTTCCAGTCCACTCCGTCGTGCTGGTTGAAGCTGCCGTCCTCGGCCGCGATCACGGCGCGCTTGAGGTGGTCGGAGATTTGTGCGTAGGGCTTCCATTCCTGGCGCCAGCGGATGCGGCCATCGCGCTGCAGCAGCACCCAGGCTTCGGAGCGCTCGAAGGTCGTGGAGGCTGGGTCCCACACCGCCATGGTGGCGATGCGCGCCAGAAAGAACAGCTGCAGCCCGACCAGCGCCGCGCCGACCAGCAGCAGCCAGCGCAAGAGGGCCTTGACGAGGTTCACCGGCAACGTCATGGGCAAAGCAGCCAGGGTTGGAGGGTGGTTGGGGCCGGCTCAGCCGGCGGCCTGCTGCAGTTCTGCCTGCAGTTCGGCCAGCACCTGGGCCGAGGGCGGGCGCACCCCGCGCCAGAGCGCAAAGGCTTCGGCGGCCTGCTCGACCAGCATGCCCAGGCCGTCGCGCGGGATGGCGCCATGCTGGCGGGCCCAGTCCAGAAAGCCCTGGGCGGCGGGGCCATACATCATGTCGTAGGCCAGGCAGCCGGGGCGCAGCACGGTGGCCGGCACCGGCACCGCATCACCCGCCAGGCTGCTGGCGGTGGCATTGATGACGATGTCGAAGTCGCCCGCAATGCCGTCCAGTGGCGCAGCGCGCAGCGTGGCGCCATGCCGTGCCGCCAGCGCGGCGTGGCGCTGCACCAGGTCCTCGGCCTTCGCCACGGTGCGGTTGGCCACGGTGATCTGGCGCGCGCCGGCCTCGATCAGCGGGCCCAAGACGCCAGCCGCTGCACCGCCAGCGCCGATCAGCAGCAGGTCGCGCCCGGCAATCGGCACGCCGGCGTTGCGGGTGATGTCGGCCACCAGGCCCAGGCCGTCGGTGTTGTCGGCGTGGATATCGCTGGGGCCTTCGGGGCCGTCAGTACCGAATACCAGGGTGTTGGCGGCGCCGGCCAGCTGCACCCGTTCGCTGCAGGTGCTGGCCAGCGCGGCGGCCTCGTGCTTGAACGGCACGGTGACGTTGCAGCCACGCCCGCCAGCGGCCGCGAAGTCGCGCACGGCCGGGGCAAAGCCGTCCAGCGGGGCCAGCAGGCGCTCATAGACCATGGCCTCGCCGGTCAGCGCGGCAAAGCGGGCGTGGATGGCGGGCGAGCGGCTGTGGGCCACGGGATGGCCGACCACGCAGTAGCGATCAGGGGAAGACGGCATAGGGATTCGTTGGAAGGCAGAAGAAAACAGGCTGGGCGCGCTGGCCGGGCTATTGCCCGCCGGTCTCCAGCACTTGTTCACGGGTGAATTTGAAGCGCGCCACCATGGCCAGCTGGTCGGCCTGGCGGCGCATCTCGGTGCTGAAGCGGCCGAACGGTCCGGCGCTGCGGGCAATCGCCTCGGCCCGGCGGTCCAGCAGCGGGTTGCCCGAGCCTTGGACCACCTCGGTCGCCAGCACCTGGCCATCGTGGTTGACGGTGACGATCATGATCAGCTCGCCATACAGCTTCTGGCCCTTGTGCGTTGGAAAGTGGCGCGTGCCCTTGTCCTCGACCTTCTGGCGCAGCGCGGCGTAGTACTGGGCATAGGCCGCCTCGCGGGTGGCGGGGCTGATGTAGCGCTTGCGCGGGACGGCGTTGTCCTCGTTGATGCGCTTTTCAATCTCGGCCAGCAGCTTGCTCAGCTGGCGGCGTTTTTCTTCCTGCACGCGCTCGCCCGGCTGGCCAAGGGGCTGCTGCGGGTCGGGCGGGGGGAGCGCGGCGATCTGCTCGCGCAGCTGGGTCAGCAGCTGGTCCTGCTGCTGGCGCAGCTGGTCGATCTGGCGCTCGGTGTCTTCGTAGGCGTCGCCCTCGGCGTTCAGGCCGGTGGCGGGCAGGGGGGTGCTGGCCCGCCCCTGGGGGGCGTCGCCGCCGCCGGCGAGTGCCGTTTGGGCCAGGGCCTGGGCTTTTTCCGGGGCCTCGTCGCCTCGGGCGTTGACCAGGATCACCTCCAGCGGCGTGTCGCGGAACAGCTGCTCCAGCCGCTCGGGCGCGACAAAGTGCACCGTCAGCAGCGCCGCATGGACCCCGACCGAGAAGGCCAGGGTCCAGTGCAGCGGGCGCAGCTCGCGCAAGGGGCGCGGGAGGGCGGGCAGCTTCACGGCAGTGGCGTGGAGGTCAGCCGGCAGCCGGGACTTCGCCGTTGCCGTTGCCGTTGCCCGCCTCGGCCTCGTTCACATCGACCGCAATCGCGATCGGGCCGGCTGCTGCTTCTTCCTCGTCGTCGCCGTTGTCTTCGATGGCGGCGGTTTCGACGCTGTCCAGGCGTTCCAGCACGGTGCCGTGCAGGTCCAGGCTGATCTCGTCAATCGCGCCCAGCTGCACCCGCAGGCGCGCGCCCCGGGGCAGGTTTTGCGCACCCAACACCGGAAAGACCAGGGGCAGGGTGTCGGCGCGCACCATGAAGCTGCCGTGCAGGCCTTCCTTGAAGACGGTGGCCGTCAGCTCGGTGATGCCGTTTTGCTTGAGGTATTGAAGCGTCCAGAAGCGCTCCATGCCAGCCTGGTAGCCGTTGTAGGCGCTGTAGGCGGTGTCGAAGCTGCCGATGATCGCGAACAGGTCGGCGCTCTTGGGCTTGAAGGGCGCGGCCAGCGCGGCGGTCTTGCCGTGGCGGGCGCAGGCAATGATTTGCCACTGGTTGACCAGGTCGGTGTAGCGGCGCAGTGGCGAGGTGCTCCAGGCGTAGCAGGGCACGCCAATGCCGGCGTGGGGCAGGGCCTTGGTGCCCATGCGCACCTTCATGCCCGGCGCCATGCTCAGCTGGCTGCGGTAGATGCCGGGCACGCCCAATTCGGCCAGCCAGGCGCCCCAGGTGCTGTTGGCGACGATGGCGGCCTCGGCCACGATCAAATCCAGCGGCGCGCCGCGCTGGCGGGTGCTGATCTGCACCTGCTCGGTCCCGGTAGGCTCGGCGCCGTCGTTGCCGATCAGGCGAAAGTTGTAGTCGGGGCGGTTGAAGTTCTCGGGCTTGCCGCGCACCACTTCGCGTTTGGCCTTCCAGACCTTGGCCAGGCGGTGCAAAAAGGAGAGCTGCTCCCGCACGTCCAGCAAGGCCTGGGGCGTGTTTTCATGCTGAACGGCGGGGTCGGCCAGCCAGGCTTCGGTGACGATGTGGTCCAGCTGGTCGTGGCGCAGGTTGGCCACGACATGCACGCGCTCCAGCTTGGTTTCGGTGCCGGTGATTTCCAGTGTGGCCTCGTCCACCGTCACATACAGCGACACGGCAGGGTTGTCCCGGCCTTCGTCCAAGGTATAGACCCGCACCACCTCGTCGGGCAGCATGGTGATCTTGTAGCCAGGCATGTAGACGGTGGACAGGCGGTTGCGGCCCAGCTGGTCCAGCGCGCTGTCGGGCGTGATGCCCAGGCCGGGCGCGGCGATGTGGATGCCCACCGTCACCTGGCCGGTGCCCAGGCCCTGGACGGACAGCGCATCATCGATCTCGGTGGTGTGCGAGTCGTCGATCGAATACGCCTTGACCGGCGACAGTGGCAAATCGGCCGGCGGCTGCGGTGCGGTGATGGCCGGAAAGCCGGTGCCCTTGGGGAAGTTCTCGAACAAAAAGCGCTTCCAGTGGAACTGGTAGGCCGAATCGATGGCCTTCGCTTTTTGCAAGAGGGCTAGCGGCGCGAGCTGCGCATGGCGGCTGGCCTCGACCACGGCCTTGTATTCCGGCGCGTTCTTGTCGGGTTTGAACAGGATTTTGTAGAGCTGGTCACGTACCGGCTGCGGGCATTCGCCGCGCACCAGGGCCTCGGCCCAGGCGTCGATCTGCAGTTGCAGCTGTTTTTTCTTTTCCAGGGCCGCCAGGGCCTGCTGGAGGATTTCGGCCGGTGCCTTCTTGAAGCGGCCCTTGCCGGCGCGGCGGAAGTAGTGCGGCGACTCGTGCAGGCGCAGCAGCATGCCCGCTTGTTCCAGCAGTGGCGCGTTGGCCGAGAAGTAATCCCGCGCCAAGTCGGCAAAGCCGAACTCGTCCTCGGGCGCGAATTCCCAGGCCATCTCCAGCTCGATGGTCTCGGCCACGGCCTGCGCCTGGGCCAGCAGTTCGCTGGGGCTGGGTTTCTCAAACTTGAGCAGGATGTTGGCCGCCTTGGCCTTCACCCGCTTGCCCGATTCCAGCTCCACCTGCGCCGAGGTCTCGGCCTCCGACAAGATCCGCCCGGCCAGGAATTTGCCGGCTTCTTCAAACAGTGCGTACATAGGGGCGGGATTCTCCCACGGGCGTTCAGCCCCCGATTGGCCCCCGCGCGGTGCCCAGGAAGGCGGCGATCTGGTCCAGGTAATCCTCGAATTCGCGGAAGGCATGGTCGCTGCCCTCCCGCACGATCTGCGTGGCCTGGGGGTAGCGGGCCACCATCTCGCGCCAGTCCAGCACTTCATCGCCTTTGGCCACCAACAACAGTTCGGATCCTGCCGAGGGCTGGCTGTGCAGGCCCAGGGCGCGCAGCTCGTCCAGGAATTCGGCGCGAAAAAAGAAGCGGGCGCTGGGGTCTTGCCAGGTGGTCTGCTCGCCCAGGTAGCTGGCCAGGTCGCGATCGGGGTGGACGGCGGGGTTGACCAGCACGCTGGGGCAGCCGGTGTGGTGCGCCACCCAGGTCGCGTAAAAGCCGCCCAGGCTGGAGCCAATGACGCCCATGGTGGCCCGGGGCCAGTCGGCAATGCCGGCTTCGACCCGGGCCATGGCTTCGCGCGGGGAGGGCGGCAGCTGCGGGCACCAGAAATGCACTTGTGGAAGGTGTTTTGCCACATAGGCAGCCATTTGCTGCGCCTTTGTGGACAGGGGCGACGAACGGAATCCGTGCAGGTACAGGAGGTGGGTGAGGGGCATGGTGGAACAGCATAATCGCGCCCCATGCCCGCACATTTGCCCGCCATTTTTCAAAAGCCCTCTCTGCTGCAACGCGTGAGGCCATTGGTGCAGGGGTTTGACTTGCCCTTGGTCGGGCTGGTGCTGGCGCTGGCCTGCCTGGGGCTGTTGGCGATGTATTCCGCGGGCTACGACCATGGCCTGCGCTTCATGGACCATGGCCGCAACATGCTGATTGCGGGTGCCCTCTTTTTTGCCCTCGCCCAGGTACCGCCGCAAAAGATCATGGCCATGGCGGTGCCCTTGTACGCCCTGGGGGTGGCCTTGCTGGTGGCCGTGGCGCTGTTTGGCATCACCAAGAAAGGCGCCACCCGCTGGATCAATGTGGGCGTGGTGATCCAGCCCAGCGAGTTGCTCAAGATTGCCATGCCGCTGATGCTGGCCTGGTGGTTCCAGAAACGCGAGGGCGCCTTGCGGCCGCTGGACTTCATCGCCGCCGGTCTGCTGCTGGCTGTACCGGTGGGGCTGATCATGAAGCAGCCGGACCTGGGAACTTCGCTGCTGGTGCTGGCGGCGGGGCTGTCGGTGATCTTTTTTGCCGGTCTGCCCTGGAAGCTCATCGTGCCGCCCGTCGTGCTCGGTGCCGTCGGGATGGTGCTGATCGTCACCTTCGAGCCCGAGCTGTGCGCCCAGGGCGTGCGCTGGCCGGTGCTGCACGACTACCAGCAGCAGCGCATCTGCACTTTGCTAGACCCCACACGGGACCCGCTGGGCAAGGGGTTTCACATCATCCAGGGAATGATCGCGATTGGCTCGGGCGGGGTGTGGGGCAAGGGTTTCATGGCGGGCACGCAGACGCACCTGGAGTTCATCCCGGAGCGCACCACGGACTTCATCTTTGCGGCCTATTCCGAGGAGTTTGGTCTGGCCGGCAACCTGCTGCTGATCACCCTGTTTGTGCTTCTGGTCTGGCGGGGCCTGGCGATTGCGGCCCGCTCGACCACCTTGTTTGGCCGCCTGATGGCCGGGGCGGTGTCGGTGATTTTCTTCACCTATGCCTTTGTGAACATGGGCATGGTCAGTGGCATCCTGCCGGTGGTGGGGGTTCCGCTGCCGTTCATCAGCTATGGCGGCACGGCCATGGTGACCCTGGGGCTGGCGCTGGGCATCCTGATGGCCGTGGCCCGTGCGCCGGCACTCACGCCCAAGGATGCCCCCGGCCCCACCCTGACAGCGACAGGGGGAAGCCGTCCGGCGGCCACCGCCGCCTGAAAGCAGCGCCCTAAAATCGCTGCATGACTTTCCGCTCCTCTACCGCCGCGCCGCAGCGCACGGCCACCGCCACGCGGCTCGATGTCGCCCGCGACCTGCTGCTCACCCCCTTTGGCCTTGACGAACGCCACCTGGCCAAGGCCCTGGCCGAAATCCGCGCCCACCGGGTCGATGACGCCGACCTGTACTTCCAGTACACCCGCAGCGAGGGCTGGAGCCTCGAAGAGGGCATCGTCAAGACCGGCTCGTTCTCCATTGACCAGGGCGTCGGCGTGCGCGCCGTCAGCGGCGAGAAGACGGCCTTTGCCTATTCCGACGACATCTCCGAAGCCTCGCTGCTCGACGCGGCGCGGACCGTGCGGTCAATTTCGGCTGCAGCCCAACAAACACGAGCGCAAGTAGCTCGTAAAAAGATAGCGCCCAGCCGCAGCCTCTACCCCGATCTGGACCCGATTTCCACGCTGGACAGCACCGCCAAGGTCGCCTTGCTGGGCCAGGTCGAGCAGCGCGCCCGCGCCAAGGACCCCCGCGTGGTGCAGGTGATGGCCGGGCTGGCCAGCGAATACGACGTGGTGCTGGTTGCCCGCGCCGATGGCACGCTGGCTGCCGACGTGCGCCCGCTGGTGCGCCTGTCGCTGACGGTGATCGCCGAGCAGAACGGCCGCCGCGAGATGGGCTCGTCCGGCGGCGGTGGGCGCTTTGGCCTGGACTATTTCGACGACGCGCTGATCGCCCAGTACGTCGATGAGGCCGTGCAGGCGGCGCTGACCAACCTGGAGTCCCGCCCCGCCCCGGCCGGCCAAATGACCGTGGTGCTGGGCCCCGGCTGGCCTGGCGTGCTGCTGCACGAAGCCGTGGGCCATGGGCTGGAGGGCGACTTCAACCGCAAGGGTTCCAGCGCGTTCAGCGGCCGCATCGGCCAGCGCGTGGCCGCCAAGGGCGTGACGGTGCTGGACGACGGCACCATCGCCGACCGCCGTGGCTCGCTCAACGTCGATGACGAGGGCTGCCCCAGCCAGCGCAATGTGCTGATCGAGGACGGCATCCTCAAGGGCTACATCCAGGACAGCCTGAACGCCCGCCTGATGGGCGTGGCCCCCACCGGCAACGGCCGCCGCGAGAGCTACGCGCACATCCCCATGCCGCGCATGACCAACACCTACATGCTGGGCGGCGACAAGGATCCCGCCGAGATCGTGGCCAGCATCAAGAAGGGCCTGTACGCCACCAACTTTGGCGGCGGGCAGGTGGACATCACCTCGGGCAAGTTCGTGTTCAGCGCCAGCGAAGCTTATTGGGTGGAGAACGGAAAGATCCAGTACCCGGTCAAGGGTGCGACCATCGTCGGCAGCGGCCCCGAGTCGCTCAAGCACATCACCATGATCGGCAACGACCTGCGCCTGGACAGTGGCGTGGGCACCTGCGGCAAGGAAGGCCAGAGCGTGCCCGTGGGCGTGGGCCAGCCCACGCTGCGCCTCGAGGGGCTGACCGTGGGCGGTACCGCCTGAGTCTTGAAGGTGGCGCACATTTGTTGCGCCACCGCGACGCTTTCGCCCCAAAAGTCCAAAACTGCTGTGCTACATTGACCCCCATGCCCTTGCACAGCGCGTTTTATTTTGGCTTTTGGTTCTCGGTCCCCCGGCGGATGAGAGGCTGAAGCGCACGCAGGCAAAAACCTCCCCTACACACCGCCGAAGCTCCAGGAGCCCGGCGGTTTTTTTTTGAATTTTTCGCACCTTTCAGGATGGATTCGATGAGCAAACCTCACACCCAAGCGACCGACGTCTGGAACAGCCACCCCGCCGACCGCACCAGCCAGACCGACGACCAGCGCATTCAAGACATCACCGTGCTTCCGCCTCCCGAACACCTCATCCGTTTCTTCCCCATCCGTGGCACGGCCGCTGAAAAGCTGATTGCGACCACCCGCCACACCATCCACGACATCATGGGCGGCAAGGACGACCGCCTGCTGGTGGTGATTGGCCCCTGCTCCATCCACGACCCCGCCGCCGCGCTGGACTACGCCCGCCGCCTGGTGGACGTGCGCAAGCAGTACGCCGACACGCTGGAAATCGTGATGCGCGTCTATTTCGAAAAGCCCCGCACCACCGTGGGCTGGAAGGGCCTGATCAACGACCCCTACCTGGACGAGAGCTACCGCATCGATGAGGGCCTGCGCATGGCCCGCCAACTGCTGATTGAGATCAACCGCCTGGGCATGCCTGCCGGCAGCGAGTTCCTGGACGTGATCTCGCCCCAGTACATCGGCGACTTGATCTCCTGGGGCGCCATCGGTGCCCGCACCACCGAGAGCCAGGTGCACCGCGAGCTGGCTTCGGGCCTGTCTGCGCCGATTGGCTTCAAGAACGGCACCGACGGCAACATCAAGATCGCCACCGACGCCATCCAGTCCGCCAGTCGCGGCCACCATTTCCTGTCGGTGCACAAGAATGGCCAGGTCGCCATCGTCAACA
>CAYZPX010000100.1:0-9482 GCA_964480105.1 uncultured Burkholderiaceae bacterium
GGAGCAGGATTTCATCAACCGCAGCAAGGGCGGCGTGCCCGACGAGATTCCCGAAGTGCAGCTTTCCGGCGCGCCGCTGGGCATTGGCGCGCTGCTCAAGCAGGCCAACCTGGCCCCCTCCGGCAGCGAAGCGAACCGCCTGATCGACGGCGGCGGCGTGCGGGTCGATGGCAGCGTGGTCAGCGACAAGGGCCTGAAGCTGGCGGCCGGCACCTACGTGGTGCAGGTGGGCAAGCGCAAGTTCGCGCGGGTGACCTTGGCCTGATTTTGGGTAAAATCGGCCTCTAAGCCAATGGATATAAGCGCTATTAGCTCTACTTTTGATAGCAACTTGAGGTTCGTATGACCCCCCTCGACATCGTCATCATGGCCGCTGGTAAGGGCACGCGCATGCAAAGCCGCATTCCCAAGGTGCTGCAGCGTCTGGCGGGACGGCCGCTGCTGGCCCATGTGCTGGACCAGGCCCGGGCGCTGCATGCGCGCCGCGCCGTGGTCATCACCGGCCATGGCGCCGACGCAGTCGAGGCCGTGGTCCCGGGCTGGATGGCTGGATCCGCCACCGAGCTGCGCTGCGTGCGCCAGGAGCCCCAGCTGGGCACCGGCCATGCCGTGCAGCAGGCGCTGCCGGCGCTGGCGGGCGATGGCACGGTGGTCGTGCTCTCGGGCGACGTGCCGCTGACGCAGGCTGACACACTGCGCGCCTTGGTGGCCGCCTCCGAAGGCGTGGCCAGCGGCGCGCTGGCGCTGCTGACCGTCAAGCTGCCCGACCCCACGGGCTATGGCCGCATCCTGCGCAACGGGGCGGGTGCGGTGCAGGGCATCGTCGAGCACAAGGACGCCAGCGAGGCCCAGCGCGCCATCACCGAGGTCTACAGCGGCATCCTCGCCGTGCCCGCCGCGCGCCTGGCCCCCTGGCTGGCCGCGCTGCGCAACGACAACGCCCAGGGCGAGTACTACCTGACCGACATCGTCGCGATGGCCGTGGCCGAAGGCCTGCCGGTGGTGGCCCACTGCATTGCCGATGCGCTGCAGGTCGAGGGCGTGAACAGCCCCGTGCAGCTGGCCCGCCTGGAACGCGCCCACCAGCTGCGCCAGGCCGAGGCCCTGATGGCCCATGGCGTGCGCCTGGCCGACCCCGCCCGCTTTGACCTGCGCGACGACCCCCGCACCGGCACCCGCGCCGTACTGCACTGCGGCCATGATGTCGAGATCGACGTCAACTGCGTCTTCACCGGCCACGTCGAGCTGGGCGAGGGCGTGCAGATTGGCGCGAACTGCTGCATTGCCAACGCCCGCATCGCCGATGGGGCGGTGATTCACCCCTACACCCACATCGACGGCGAAAAGGCCGGCGCCACCGTGGGCAAGGGCGCCCTGGTCGGCCCCTTTGCCCGCCTGCGCCCCGGCGCCCAGCTGGGCCGCGAAGTGCATATCGGCAACTTTGTCGAAGTCAAAAACTCCACCCTGGCCGACGGCGCCAAGGCCAACCACCTGGCCTATCTGGGCGACGCCACCGTGGGCGAGCGCGTCAATTACGGCGCGGGCAGCATCACTGCCAACTACGACGGTGCGAACAAGCACCGCACGGTGATCGAGGCCGACGTGCATGTGGGCAGCAACTGCGTGCTGGTGGCTCCGGTGACGATCGGCGCCGGTGGCACCGTGGGCGGCGGCTCCACCATCACCAAGAGCACCCCCCCCGGCGCCTTGAGCGTGTCCCGGGGCAAGCAGGTCAGCATTGCCAACTGGCAGCGGCCCGCCAAGGCTCCCAAGGCCTGAGCCCTCCTTCCCGCCGACCATGGACCACCCCGCGCCCACGCCCACGCCCAGCCCGCAGGCTGATGAGGGCTTGACCTCCGACCAGCTGCGCACGCTCTTGCACGCGCGCGACCGCACCCTGGCCGAGCAGGCCGCTGCGCACGAGGCGTTTTTGGGCGCGGTCTCGCACGACCTGCGTGCGCCGCTTCGGCATGTCACGGCCTACGGCGCGCTGGTGCGCGAGCTGCTGCAGGATGCGTTGGCCTCTCCCGGCGCTCTGCCGCTGGCCGATACCCAGGCCGATCTGCGCGAGGCCCTGGATTTTCTGGCCACCATGGACCAATCGGCCCGCCGCATGGGCCAGATGCTCGACGGCCTGCTGGCGCTGGACCGCGCTGCCCGCGTACCGCTGCGCCCGGCTTGGCAGCCGCTGGGCCAGGCCGTGGACCGCGCCCGCGCCGCTGTCGAAGGCGCGGCCCCGGCGGGCGGCGCCCCGCTTGTCTGGGACATTGCCCCCCAGTTGCCCGCCGTGTGGGCCGATGCCGATCAGCTGGACCTGCTCCTGCAAGCCCTGCTGGCCAATGCCCTTAAGTTCAGTCGCACCCAGGCCGCGCCGCACATCCAGGTGCAGCCCGAGCCGGCCGACACGGGCTGGGTGGCCTTTGCCGTGCGCGACAACGGCGTGGGTTTCGATCCTGCCCGCGCTGCGCAGCTGGGCGAAGTCTTCCAGCGCCTGCACCGCGAGGCGGATTTTCCTGGCGTTGGCGCTGGCCTGGCCCTGGCCCGGCGGATCGCCGCGCGGCATGGCGCCCGGCTGGACCTCACCGCCCGCCCTGGCGAGGGCTGCACCGTGCGCGTGGCCTGGCCCGAGCCACCCCATCCCCCCAGCCCAGACGGAGCCCAAGTGTGACAATTTGCTCCTGAATCAGGAGCTACTACCGCTGGTATTCATTGGCTTGGATGGCAATTTGGCCTTCAACCTCATCACAGGCGTTCTTTCAGGAGTTTTCCCATGTGCGGCATCGTCGGCGCAGTGTCATCGCGCAACATCGTTCCCTTGCTGGTGCAGGGCTTGCAGCGGCTGGAGTACCGGGGTTATGACTCCTGCGGCGTGGCCATCCATGGCGCCAGCCTGGGCGGTGATCCGCAGGTGGGCCTGCGCCGTGCCCGCAGCACCGCCCGCGTGGCGGAGTTGCTCGAACAGGTGGCACACGACCATCTGGACGGCGCCACCGGCATCGCCCACACCCGCTGGGCCACGCACGGCGCTCCGCTCGTGCACAACGCCCATCCGCACATGAGCCTGGGGCCCGTCAGCGAAGCCGTGGCCCCTGCCGAGCGCGAGCCCCGCGTGGCCCTGGTGCACAACGGCATCATCGAAAACCACGAGGCCCTGCGCGAGCGCTTGCAGGCCCATGGCTACCACTTTGCCAGCCAGACCGACACCGAGGTCATCGTCCATCTGGTGGACAGCCATTACCAAGGCGATTTGTTCGAGGCGGTGCGCGCCACCGTGGCAGAGCTGCACGGTGCCTTTGCCATTGCCGTCATCCACAAGGACGAGCCCCACCGCGTGGTGGGCGCCCGGGCCGGATCGCCGTTGATCTTGGGCGTAGGGGCGGGCGGCAGTGAACATTTCCTGGCCAGCGATGCCATGGCCCTGGCGGGGGTGACCGACCAGATCGTCTACCTGCAGGAAGGCGACCTGGTCGATCTGCAGCCGGGCCGCTACGGCATCGTGGACGCCAAGGGCCGCCCGCTGGACCCCGCCGAGCGCCCCGTGCGCACTGTGCAGGCCCACAGCGGCGCCGCCGAGCTGGGCCCGTACCGGCACTACATGCAAAAGGAAATCTTCGAGCAGCCCCGCGCGATTGCCGACACGCTCGAAGGCATCGAGGCCATCGTGCCCGAGCTGTTCGACGGCCTGGGTGCAGATGGCCAGCCTGGTACCGCCGCCAGGCAGGTGTTCCAGGACATTGACCGCGTGCTCATCCTGGCCTGCGGCACCAGCTACTACAGCGGCTGCGTGGCGCGGTACTGGCTGGAGGACATCGCCGGCATTCCCACACAGGTCGAGGTGGCCAGCGAATACCGTTACCGCACCAGCGTGCCCGACCCGCGCACCCTGGTCGTGGCGATCAGCCAGTCCGGTGAAACGGCGGACACCCTGGCCGCGCTGCGCCATGCCCAGGGCCTGGGCATGCACCACACCTTGGCACTGTGCAATGTGGCCACCAGCGCCATGGTCCGCGAATGTGCCTTGACCTACCTGACCCGCGCGGGCGTTGAAGTCGGCGTGGCCAGCACCAAGGCCTTCACCACCCAGCTGGCCGGGCTGTTCTTGCTGACGCTGGCGTTGGCCCAATCCAAAGGCCGCCTCAGCGCTGCGCAAGAGGCCGCGCATTTGCAGGCCATGCGCCATCTGCCTGTGGCCTTGCAGGCGGTGCTGGCGCTGGAGCCCCAGCTCATCCAGTGGGCCGAGGACTTTGCCCGCAAGGCCAACGCCCTGTTCCTGGGCCGGGGCCCGCACTACCCCATTGCGCTGGAGGGGGCGCTCAAGCTCAAGGAAATCAGCTACATCCACGCCGAGGCCTACCCCGCCGGCGAACTCAAGCACGGCCCGCTGGCACTGGTGACCAGCGAGATGCCGGTGGTCACCGTGGCCCCCAACGATGCGCTGCTGGAAAAGCTCAAGAGCAACATGCAGGAAGTGCGCGCCCGCGGCGGTGTGCTGTACGTGCTGGCCGACGCCGACACCCGCATCGCCAGCGAAGAGGGCCTGCACGTCATTCGCATGCCCGAGCACTACGGTCCGCTCTCGCCCCTGCTGCACGTCGTGCCGCTGCAACTGCTGGCCTACCACACCGCCTGCGCCCTGGGCACCGATGTGGACAAACCGCGCAACCTGGCCAAGTCGGTCACGGTGGAGTGAGCGCGGTGCAGACAATCAAAACCAAGGGCAGTCTGCGTGTGGGCGCCAGGGTGCTGGCGGCCTTGTCCCTGGCCAGCCTCTCCGGCTGCGCCGTGGTCGCGGTCGCTGATGCGGCCGTGACCGTGGTCGCCACCGGCGTCAAGATCACGGCCAAGGCCGTGGGGGCCGTGGCGGATGCGGTCATTCCGGACGGGGACGAGAAGAAATAGGACACAGGCCCTTGCGCCTTCAGGTCCGGCTTATCTTGGCTGCGCACACTCTTGGTATCCAAAGCCCAGGGCATGCATTGCCGGGGCACCCACCATGCTTGGACCAAAGGAGAGGTGCATGTTCCACACACTGGCCCGGATCGGGGTCGCCTTGAGCGCTGCGGCGCTCTCATATTCTGCGGGCGCCGTGCAGGTCGCTCCAGCCACCCTGTCCCTGTCCCCAGGCGCTGCGCAGACAGTGAAACTGTCCAAGGTTTCGGGCGCCCTGTCGGTCTACGCCTCGCCTTCGGGCGTGGTCAACCTGGTTCGCCTGGACGATGACAAATACCGCATCGAAGGCGTGAGTGCGGGCTCTACCGTGCTGGAGTTCAAGGACCGCAAGACCACGGCCAAGGTCACCGTGACGGTGGGAGGCAGCAGCACCGCGCCGGCCTCGGTGACCGGTTCCCTCAATGGCCGCCTGCTGGCCAGCAATTGCTTCCAGTGCCACGGCACCAACGGCACCGGTGGCTTTGACCGCCTGGCGGGCAAGAGCGCCAGCAAGATCTACAAAGAGCTCAAGGAATTCACCAGCGGTGAAGAGGATGCAGGCGGGATCATGGCCGCCCATGCCATGGGCTTTTCCGATGCCCAGCTGCGGGCCATCGCCGAGTATTTTTCCAGCGTGCGCTGACAGGGAGAAACCACATGCAACGTCGTGAATGGATGCAATCCGTGGCCGGTGCCGGTCTGGTGCTGGGGGCCTCGTTCTTTCCCTCGCTGGCCCGGGCCGCCAGTTACAACGTCATCGTCGTGGGCGGTGGCATGGCGGGTGCCGCCGTGGCCAAATACCTGCGCCTGTGGAGCAAGGGCGAGCTCAGCGTGGCCCTGATCGAAAAAGACGCCACCTATGTCTCGAACATCCTCAGCAACGAGGTGGTCACGGGCAAGCGCGCCTCGGTCAGCACCCTGGCCTATGGCTACGACACGTTGCAAAGCAAATACGGCGTGAACCGCCTGCAGGGCACGGTCACGGGCGTCGATGCCGTGAACAAGACCGTGAGCTACGCCACCGCGGCGGGCAATGCCGTGCTGACCTACGACCGGCTGGTGCTGGCCCCCGGCCTGGACTTTGACCTGCTGCCCGGCATGACCAGCCTGGAGCAGTACGACACCGTGGTACCCCATGCCTGGAAGGCGGGCCCCCAGACCACGCTGCTGCGCTCGCAGCTGGTGAACCTGGCCGATGGCCAGAACGTGGTGATGACGATTCCCCTGGCGCCCTACCGTTGCCCCCCCGGGCCCTACGAGCGCGCTTGCGTGATCGCGGACTGGCTCAGGGCGAACAAGCCCAACAGCCGGATGATCGTGCTCGACGAGAACGCCACCATCCAGGCCCAGGCGACCAACTTCCAGAATGCCTTCAACGGCGCCTATGGCTACCGGGTGGACTACCGCCCAGGCAGCAAGGTCACCAAGGTGCAGGTTGCGCCCGGCGCCCACACGGTGGCCTACACCCAGAACGGCGCTGCGCAATCGGTGACGGCGGCGGTGCTCAATCCGATTCCGCCGCAGCGCGCGCCGGCGCTGTTGGCCAATGCTGGTCTGCTCAACGGCAAGTTCGCACCGGTCAACCTGCTGTCCTACGAATCCACCCTGAAGCCCGGCATCCATGTGATCGGCGATGCGTGCATCTCTGGCATGCCCAAGGCAGGCCACATTGGCAACCAGGAGGGCAAGACCTGCGCCAACGCCATCGTCAATGCCCTCAAGGGCAATGCGTATGCGCTGGCGGAAACGGCGCCGGTCCTCAATTCGGCCTGTTACACCCCGCTCACCAGCACCCGGGCGACCTGGCTGTCGGCGGTGTACCAGTACTCCAATGGTGCGATGGTGTCGTCCACGCAAAACGGCGTCCCCCAGCCCCAGGCCGCCGCTGCGGCGACCACCGGCAACTATTCCGACATGCAGAAGTGGTTCAAGACGCTGATGGGCGACACCTTCGCCTGAAGCCGCGCGGGCGTGCTTACAGGCCTTCGAACAGCCCGCCCTCGTCCAGCAGCGCAAAAGCGATTTCCGGGCGCTTTTCCATGCTGCGCTTGATGGCGGCGGGCAGGGCTTGGCGGGTCTTGCGGCACAGGCCGCGTTGGTCGTGCACCAGGATGACGATGCCCCTGAGCGTGCGCACTTCGTTCGGGCTGGGGGCGATGGTCACGCGAATGCCCAGCTGGGCCTCCATGCGCGCTTGCATCTGCCGCAGGTCTCCCAGGCCCTGCAGGTTTTCCAGCCGTTGCAGCAGGCGCTGTTCTTCCGACCGGGTCAGCCGCAAGATGCGCAGGTCGCCCTGGGGGTCTTGCAAGAGTGCGTCGCGCTCGCACACACAGCTGCCGGGGGGGCATTCGGTGCGCAGGGGAAACGGTGTGGGCGTGGTCATGGGCAGCCAGGCGGGGTGGGGTCGATCAGTCGCCTTTGCGGAATATCTGTGCGTCTAAACCCAGGCGCTGTACCTTGGCTGCGGCCTTCTCGGATTCCGTCCGGCTGGCGTAGGGTCCTACGCGCACGCGGTACCGCTCTCCATGGCGGTTGACCAGGGTCTGGCGGAAAGCCGGCAACTTGGCTTTCCGCAGGCGCTCCACCGCCCGCAGTGCATTCGCCTCCTCTGCGAACAGTCCCACATTCAGGTAGAAGCCTGGCACTGTCCCGGGCGCACCCGTGTTGGGGCCGGTGCTGCTGCTGTTGCTGTTTCTGGTGGGCAGTGCCGTGGCGGTGCTTGGGCGCCCGTGCCGTTCTGCCGAGTGGGTTTCCTTCGCAGGGTTGCCGGGTTTGGCAGCTGGGGTGGCTTCGCGGCCAGGCTTGGACGGCGCTGGGGCTGTTTGGGGGGGCACAGGCTCTGGGGCGGGTTTGGGAGCCGTGGCTGGCTGGGGTGCCAGTGCGGGTGTCGGAGGGGGCGACGGCGTCTGTGTCGGGGATGTGGGTGGGTTGATCGGCAGCGCGGGCCTTGGATCCTGCGGGGTGGGCAGGGGCATCAGAGCGCTCGGTGGTGCATTGGTCGCCAGGGGAGCGGTTTCGGCGATTTTCCCGCTCACGATGCGGCCCGTTGAGGCCGGGTGAATGGCCGCCGCTGGTGCGGGTGTGGTGCTGGTGCCCGCCGGTGACAAGGCCAGCCAGGCGCCGCCAGCGACCCCTGTCAGGACCAGCAGGTTGAGTCCCAGCAAGGCATGCAGCCGGTGCGCGGTGCCTGCTTGCCGCTGCAGCCAGTCCTGGGCGTCCCGCAGGCTGTGGGTGTGTGCCAGGGCCTGCTGGATCTGCTGGTGCAGGGCACGGTGCAACCAGCCCGTGCCCAACAGGCCGGGCAGCACCACCGCCGCCAAGACCAAGGCGCCCGCCACACCCCAGAGCACCGGGGCTGGCCACTGCCACCAGACCCAGCCCAAGCCCCAAAGCAAGAGCAGCGCACCTTCCAGCAAGGCCACGTAGACCAGGGCCACGCCCCAGAGTTTGCGC
Organism: uncultured Burkholderiaceae bacterium; assembly: GCA_964480105.1. Taxonomy (GTDB): domain Bacteria; phylum Pseudomonadota; class Gammaproteobacteria; order Burkholderiales; family Burkholderiaceae_C; genus CAYZPX01. The sequence goes on from CAYZPX010000100.1 coordinate 8,383, forward strand.
AATACCAGCCAGTTCAGGGTACACAGACTCGCTGCCCAGTTCCACCCCAGTGCCCGGCGTCCAGACGCGTCCATCGCAGCAAAACGGGGCAGGTAGTGCGCGGCGCCCCAGGGTCCCAGGGCTGCGCGGTACAGGGAGACACGCTCAGCCTCTGGCAGGGCATCGAGGGAGCGCGCAGGGGGCGCCATCGGGCGAGGGGCATCGGGCCCCGGGTGCGTGGTGAGGGTCATGGCTGTCGTGCTGGGATGGGGTGCGTGGGCCAGCGGGCGTTGGGGCCCGAACCTTCAGCGTTTGACCGGAATCGGCTGGGCCCGGTCCACCGGCACGGCGGTCACGCTGTTCTGGGGCGAGCCATCGATCAGCCTGTCCGAATACGTCAGGTACACCAGGGTGTTGCGTTCGGTGTCCACCATGCGCACCACGCGCAAACGCTTGAACAGGAGGGACATGCGCTCGTGGAACACCTCTTCCTGCTTGGGCAGGGGCTGTTTGAATTCCAGCGGGCCGACCTGCCTGCAGGCGATGGAGGCTTCCGCCCGGTCCTCGGCCAGGCCCAACGCACCGGAAATTCCCCCCGTTTTGGCGCGGGAGATGTAGCAGGTCACCCCGGCCACGCGGGGGTCGTCATAGGCCTCGATCACCACCTTGTGGTTGGGCCCCAGCCATTGGAAGGCGGTGCTGACATCACCGATTTTTTGGGCGTGGGCCGTTGGCAAAGCTGCGGCGCAGGCCACGACGGCAGCCCCCAGCAGGGGACGGGCGATGGCGTCTGGAAAGGGCATGGCGTGGCTCCGTGGTTGTGCAATTTTGCAAATCGGGTGTTCGAAAACCCGCGGTTGGCTGGCGCGCGTCCAATGATAGAGTGGCCTGACCGCCGACACAGGCGGCACGACAACACAAGGAGACAAGCATGAAAGCAATGAAGCACGCCCTGGCGCTGGCCGCCATGGCACTGTGCGCGGGTGCGCACGCCCAGATGTCCGATGGCGTGGTCAAGATCGGTGTGCTCACCGACATGGCCAGCACCTATTCCGGCATGGGTGGTCCCATCCCATTACCCACATCTTTGCTTGAAGCGCATGCCCTGCACGCAGGCGGCT
>CAYZPX010000101.1:0-9349 GCA_964480105.1 uncultured Burkholderiaceae bacterium
AGGCCAGCTACGTCGGCAGCGAAATCGCCAAGAGCGACCGCCCCGAACTGACCGCCGCCAAGATCATCGTCTCCGGTGGCCGCGCGCTGGGCTCCAGCGAAAAGTTCAACGAAGTCATGACCCCGCTGGCCGACAAGCTGGGCGCGGCGATTGGCGCCAGCCGCGCGGCGGTGGATGCTGGCTACGCCCCGAACGATCTGCAAGTCGGCCAGACCGGCAAGATCGTCGCGCCCCAGCTGTACGTGGCCGCGGGCATCTCGGGTGCCATCCAGCACTTGGCCGGGATGAAGGACAGCAAGGTGATCGTGGCGATCAACAAGGATGGCGAAGCGCCGATCTTCAGCGTGGCCGACTATGGCCTGGAGGCGGACCTGTTCGCCGCCGTGCCGGAGCTGGTCAAGGCGCTGTAAGCCTGGGCTGGGTGAGGGCGGTGCTGGTATCAAAATGATAGCTGGTACCGCCCGTATCTAAAGGGCTGAGGCCCTTTTTTGCTTTCAAAAAGCGTTCAGGCCGCTTGCCCCAGCAGCACCCGCGCCACGGCTTCGCCGACCTTGATGCCGTCCACCCCAGCGGACAGGATGCCGCCCGCGTAGCCCGCGCCTTCGCCAGCGGGATAAAGACCGGGGGTGTTGGGGCTTTGAAAATGCTCCTCACGGTCGATCCGCAGTGGGGACGAGGTGCGGGTTTCCACGCCAGTCAGCACGGCGTCGTGCATGTCAAAGCCCTTGATCTTGCGGCCGAAGACGGGCAGGGCCTCGCGCAGCGCCTGGATGGCGTAGGGCGGAAGGGCAGGGTGCAGGTCGCCCAGCGTCACCCCAGGTTGGTAGGACGGCTGCACCGTGCCCAAATCCTTGGAGGGCCGGCCGGCGATGAAGTCGCCCACCAGCTGGCCGGGGGCGTTGTAGTTGCTGCCGCCCAGCACATAGGCGTTCGATTCCAGCTGGCGTTGCAGCACGATGCCGGCCAGGGGGTGGTGCGTGCCAGTGGGCTGGGCTTCGATGCCGTGGGTCTTGCCCAGCGTGGCCTCGAAGGCGGCGGGATCCGTGGGGTAGTCGCTGGGGGCTATGCCGACCACCATGCCGGCGTTGGCATTGCGCTCGGCGCGCGAATACTGGCTCATGCCGTTGGTCACCACGCGGTTCGGCTCGCTGGTGGCCGCGACCACGGTGCCGCCCGGGCACATGCAGAAGCTGTAGGCCGTCCGGCCGTTGCTGGCGTGGTGCACCAGTTTGTAGTCGGCCGCGCCCAGCAGCGGGTGGCCGGCATGCTTGCCCCAGCGGGCGCGGTCGATGACGCTTTGCGGGTGCTCGATGCGAAAACCCACCGAGAAGGGCTTGGCCTGCATTGCCACGCCGCGCTCGTACAGCATGGCAAAGGTGTCGCGGGCGCTGTGGCCCAGGGCCATCACCACTTGGGTGGCTTCAATCTCATGGGTCTGGCCGGTGGCCAGGTCGTCCACGCGCAGGCCGCGCACCTGGCGACGTTCGTCCAGCAGCAGGTCGCCAACGCGCTGCTGAAAGCGCACTTCGCCGCCCAGCGCGATGATTTGCTCGCGCAGGCCCTCGACCACTTTGACGAGCTTGAAGGTGCCGATGTGCGGGTGGGCGGCGTACAGGATTTCCGGCGGCGCACCGGCATCGACAAACTCCTGCATCACTTTGCGGCCCAGGTGGCGCGGGTCCTTGATCTGGCTGTAGAGCTTCCCGTCCGAGAAAGTGCCAGCGCCGCCTTCGCCAAACTGCACATTGCTCTCGGGGTTCAACTGGCGCTTGCGCCACAGGCCCCAGGTGTCCTTGGTACGTTGGCGCACCGTGGTGCCGCGTTCCAGCACGATGGGGCGCAGACCCATTTGCGCCAGCACCAGCGCCGCAAAAATGCCGCAGGGCCCAAAGCCCACCACCACGGGCCGTGACGACGGCGCGTTTGGCGCTTGGGCCGCGTGCCCCACCGGGTGCCAGGCCATGTCCGGCGTGGCCAGGATGTGCGGGTGACCGGCGTGGCGCGCCAGCAGCGCAGCTTCCTGTGCGGGGTCGGTCAGCGTCAGATCGACGATGAACACCGCCAGCAATTCGGCCTTGCGCGCGTCAAAGCTGCGCTTGAACACCTGCAGCTGGTCGATGTCTGCCTCGGCAATGCCCAGGGCCTGGGCGGCCAGCGTACGCAGCGCGGCCTCGGGGTGGGGCGGGGGCAGGCGGTCGGCCTCGGTTTCCGGCGCGGCATCGACGGCACGGCGGGTTTCGACCGGCAGCGCGGTCAGCGGGAGCTTGAGTTCAGAGACGCGGATCATGGTCTTGTGGCCCGTGGTGATCGGGCAAAGGGCAAGGTCGGAGGGGAGGCGGATTTTAGCGAGCAGGCCCGGCCGCTCGCCTGTGCCAACGGCGCACTCCGTGCCGCTTACCCCTTCACCAGCCCGCCATCGACGATCAGGTTCTGTCCGGTCACGGCGCGCGCCCAGGGCGAGAGGAAGAACAGCACCGCATCGGCAAATTCGGCCGGCGTGGTCACGCGGCGCAGCGGGGTTTGCTGGGCGATGAGGTCGAACACCGCTTCCGGGGTGGCGCTGCTGGCGTCGGTGCTGCGCAACAGGCCGCCGGAGACCATGTTCACGGTGATGCCGTGCGGCCCCAGGTCGGCCGCCGCTGTGCGGGTGAACGACAGCAGCGCGGCCTTGGCGGCGGTGTAGTCGTGGTAGGGCACCACTGGGTGCTGGAACAGGTTGGTGCCGACGTTGACGATGCGGCCAAAGCCCTGGGCCTGCATGCCGGGCAGGGCGGCCTGCAGCGTGTTCAGCGCGCCGCGCACCGCGCCTTCCATCTGCCGGTGAAAGTGCTCCCAGGAAATATCGGCCAGGTGGGGGCGCGCATCGCCGTTGAACTGGAAGTCCACCAGCGCGTTGTTCACCGCGCTGGTGATGGCCTGGCCGCTGCGCTCTTGCGCCTTGGCAAACAGGCGGCGTACGGCGTCGGCGTCGGTCACATCGGCTTGCAGGGCGATGGCGCGGGGGCCGAGTTCTTCGGCCAGTGCCGCCGCAGCGCGGTCGCTGCGGTGGTAGTTGATGACCACGCCCGCGCCTTCGCGTGCCAGGGCACGGGTGATGGCCTGCCCCAGGCCCCGGGCGCCGCCCGTGACCAGGATCCATTGCTCAGCGATCTGCATGTCGGTTCTCCTTGTGCGTGAAAAGCGCGGATTGTGGCAGCGCGGGTCGGCCTTGGTGGGCGGCTGAATCCCGCTAAACTGAACTTATTAGTTCATAAATGAAGACACGGACATGCGCGCCAAAACCGAAACAAGACGGCAGGCCATCCTGGACGCAGCCGCCGAGGTGTTCCAGGAAACAGGGTTTGAGCGGACCACCATGTCCGCCATCTGCGAGCGCCTGGGTTACTCCAAGGCCACGCTGTACAACTACTTCGCGTCGAAAGAGGCGCTGTTCTCGGCTGTGGTGTTCGAGGCCACCGAGGCCGAATTCGAGGCCACGCTGGCGGCACTGGACCCGAGCCTGCAGGACATGACCGAGGCGCTGGAGACGTTCGGACGGGGGCTGCTCACGCTGCTGTACGCCCCGCAGGTGCTGGCGGTGCGTCGCCTGATCGTGGCCGAGGCGGGGCGCTCGGACCTGGGGCGCCAGTGCTACGCGCTGGGCCCGCAGCGTAGCGAGGCGGTGGCCGCTGCCTTTTTGCAGCAGGCCATGGACGCCGGCCAGCTGCGTCAGGCCGACGCCCGCATTGCCACGCTGCACCTGCGTGCCCTGCTGGAAGCCGAATGGCTGGACCGCTTCCTGTTTCAGACGCTGGAGCCGGTCTCGGAGGCCGAGATCAACGCGACCGTGCAGCGGGCGGTTGCTGCGTTCATGGCGGCCTACGAGCCTGGGGGCTGAGCACCCGCCAATCCCAGGCGCCGTGCCCGCCGCACCAGGTTGGCCCGGTCCATCTGCAGCGTGCGTGCGGCTGCCGCCCAGTTGTGGGCCTGCGCGTCCAGCGCACGGGCGATTAGGAGCCGCTCGTGGGCTTCCAGTTGCTCTCGCAGGCTGCCACCCTCTGGTGTCGGTGTCGGTGTCGGTGTCGGTGTCGGTGTCGGTGTCCGTGCGACGGCAGCGGGTACGGGGGACATGGCTGACCCAAAGGGCGCTGGCATCGGCGCGGAGCCAGGGGCGGTGCAAGCCTGCAAGCCCAGGTCGGCCACGGTCAGCGTCACGATGCGAGGTCGGGGATGCTGGCGCCCCACGGCCTTGAGGACGCTGCGCCCGATCAGGTGTTCCAGCTCCCGCACATTGCCAGGCCAGTCGTAGGCCAGCAAGGCCGCCTGGGCTTCGGCGTCCAGCCGCAGCCCGCCCAGGCCCAGGCGGGTGCGGTGGTCCTCCAGAAAATGCCCGCTGAGCAGCAGCACATCCCGGCCCCGCTCGCGCAGGGGCGGCACGGCCAGCGGGTACACGCTCAGGCGGTGGTAGATGTCGGCCCGCAGCCGGCCCGCCCGCACTTCCGCCGCCAGATCTCGGTTGGTAGCCACGATCAGGCGCACATCCACCCGGTGTTCCCGGTCCGAGCCCAGGCGTTGCAGCTGTCCGCTTTGCAGCACCCGCAGCAGCTTGGCCTGCACCGCCAGGGGCAGCTCACCAACTTCGTCGAGGAACAGGGTGCCCCCGTCCGCCAGCTCGAACTTGCCCTGGCGGTCCGACACGGCCCCCGTGAAGGCCCCCCGCACATGGCCAAACAGCTCGCTTTCGACCAGGGTGTCGGGCAAGGCGGCGCAGTTGAGGCTGACCAGGGACCGGTCCGCCCGCTCTGAACGGGCATGCAGGGCCTGGGCGACCAGCTCCTTGCCCACGCCGGTTTCCCCGGTGACCAGCACCGTGAGGTTGCTGGGCCCCACCAGCTCGATCTCTTTCTGCAGTTGCCGAAAGGCTGGGCTGTGGCCCAGCAGTTCCTGCCCGCGAACACCGGCAGCGCGGCGGTAGCGCTCGGCCTGCAGGTGTTCGCGGGCGGCCAATTGCTCCAGCTGCCGTATGCGCATGGCGGCGGCCACGGTGGCGGCCGCCATGGTGCCAAACGCCTGCAGCATGGCCCCGTGTGCCGGGGTGAAACGCCCAGGCGTCAGGGCGTCCAGCGTCAATAAGCCCCAGGCCCGCCCTTCGACTTGCAGGGCCACGCCCATGCAGTCGTGCACCGGCAAGGCCCCCTCGGCCCCTTCGACCAGGCCGTCGTAGGGGTCTGGCAAGCCGCAGTCCAGCGCGAAGTGCAGTGGCCCCTCTTGGGCCAGCAGCGTGGCCAGCCGGGGATGGTCTGCCACCCGAAAGCGCCGCCCCAGGGTGTCCGGACTCAGGCCGGCGGTGGCCAGCGGCACCAGGGTGTCGCCATCCAGGCGCAGCAGCGCCACGGCATCGCAGGGAAACAAGCTCTGCAGGGCGTCCAGCAAGCGGCGGTAGCGCTCGCGCTCGGGCATGCGCTGGGGCAGGTTGGCGACCAGCGGGACCAGGGCCTGGAGCCAGGTGGAGGGTGTCATTTTGACCTGTAGATGGGTGGATTTGACGGGATTGATCACAGTCATTTTGACATGGTCAATTCCCAGCTCACTCCTATCTTCTTGATTTTGAACGCCAGAAATCCTGGCACAGGTCTTGCTGTTGTTTTGGGTGTGGTTGACCCACTGACCCCACTGATTCCGATTGACCCCGAAGGAGAACCTTGTCCATGTTGACCGAAGCCCAACGCACCATTGTCAAAGCCACCGTGCCCCTGCTGGAAACGGGGGGCGAGGCGCTGACCCAGCATTTCTATGCCCTGATGCTGCGCGAGCATCCCGAAGTCCGTCCCCTGTTCAACCAGGCCCACCAGGCCAGCGGTGCCCAGCCCCGGGCGTTGGCCCAGGCGGTATTGAACTACGCCAAGCACATCGACCGCCTGGAGCGCCTGGGCGATCTGCCAGCGCAGATCGTGCACAAGCATGTCTCCCTGCAGGTCCAGCCGGAGCATTACCCGATCGTGGGCCGCTGTTTGCTGCAGGCCATCCGCGAGGTCCTGGGCGCGGACATCGCCACCGACGCCGTGATTGAGGCCTGGGCGGCGGCCTACCAGCAGCTGGCCGACCTCCTGATTTCTGCCGAGACCCAGGTGTATGACACCGCCGCCAGCGCACCCGGTGGCTGGCGGGGTGCGCGCCCGTTCCGCGTGGTGCGCAAGGACGCTGAGAGCAGCGAGATCACTTCCTTCTACCTGGAGCCCGTGGACGGTGGCGCGGTGCTCGCGCACCAACCCGGCCAGTACATTGGTCTGCGCCTGGTGTTGGACGGCGAAGAGGTGCGGCGCAACTATTCCCTGTCGGCGCCGGCCGATGGGCGCAGCCTGCGCATCAGCGTCAAGCGCGAACCCGGGGGGCGGGTGTCGCAGCACCTGCACGACCAGGTGGCGGTGGGGTCGGTGCTGGAACTGTTTCCCCCAGCAGGGCATTTCACGTTGGCGACCGACACCAAACCCCTGGTGCTGATCAGCGGCGGCGTGGGCATCACGCCCACCCTGGCCATGTTGCAGGCGGCCTTGCCCAGTGGGCGGCCCGTTCACTTCATCCACTGCGCCCGCAACCGCGGGGTGCATGCTTTCCGCGCGCAGGTGGACGCGCTGGCGCAGGCCCATCCGCAGCTGCAGCGCTTTTATTGCTATGAGCAAGCCAGCCCCACCGACGCGGCCGACGCCGTGGGCCGCCTGACGTCCGAGCGCCTGGCCGAGTGGTTCCCCGCCCAGCGCGATGTGCAGGCCTATTTCCTGGGCCCCACGCCCTTCATGGCCCAGGTGCGCCGCAGCTTGCGGGACATGGGCGTGCCGGAAGCGCAGACCCATTTCGAGTTCTTCGGCCCTGCCGCTGCGCTGGCGTGAACCCTTGATGCTATATATTTAATAGCTAATACCGCTGGTATCTATTGGCCTAGAGGCCAATTTGACACTTAAACGGGCAAGAAGCCTTCCACCGACAGGTAGCGCTCGCCGGTGTCGTAGTTGAAGCCCAGCACCTTGCTGCCCGCGGGCAGCTCGGGCAGCTTTTGCGCGATGGCGGCCAGGGTGGCGCCGCTGGAGATGCCGACCAGCATGCCTTCCTCGCGGGCGCTGCGGCGGGCGTATTCGCGGGCCACTTCGGCATCGACCTGGATCACGCCGTCCAGCAGGCTGGTGTCCAGGTTCTTGGGAACGAAGCCGGCGCCAATGCCCTGGATGGGGTGGGGCGCGGGCTGGCCGCCGGAAATCACCGGCGACGCGGCGGGCTCCACGGCAAACACCTTGAGTTGGGGGAATTTCGCCTTCAGCACGCGGGCCACGCCGGTCAGGTGGCCGCCCGTGCCCACGCCGGTGATCAGCGCGTCCAAGCCCTCGGGGAAGTCGGCCAGGATTTCCTGGGCGGTGGTGCGCACATGCACGTCGATGTTGGCGGGGTTCTCAAACTGCTGCGGCATCCAGGCGCCAGGGGTGCTGGCCACCAGTTCCTCGGCGCGGGCAATCGCGCCTTTCATGCCTTTTTCGCGCGGGGTCAGGTCGAAGCTGGCGCCGTAGGCCAGCATCAGGCGGCGGCGCTCGATGCTCATGCTGTCGGGCATCACCAAAACCAGCTTGTAGCCCTTGACAGCGGCCACCATCGCCAGGCCCACGCCGGTGTTGCCCGAGGTGGGCTCGATGATCGTGCCACCGGGTTTCAGCGCACCGGACTTCTCGGCGTCCTCGATCATCGCCAGCGCAATGCGGTCCTTGACCGAGCCACCGGGGTTGCCGCGCTCGGACTTGATCCACACGTTCGCATCTGCGCCAAACAGGCGGTGGATGCGCACATGGGGGGTGTTGCCAATCGTTTGCAGGATGTTGTCAGCTTTCATGGGGGCTCCTTGGCGAAAAAGTGGGGAATGGTTTGCCACGCATTCTGGCGCAGCCCATCGCCGTCCTCGGCCATATCGATATGCCCAGCAGCGATAATCCTGCCCGTGAAGCGCGCCAGACCGCCGCTGGTGCAATCTGGGAAACCAGGCACTGGAGGAACGTCCGGACTGCACAGGACAGCGTAGCAGCTAACGGCTGCCCACCGTGAGGTGAGGATCAGAGCAACAGAGACGAGTCAGGTCGTTTTCTGCCACCAGGGGTGTTCTATGGGGTGCCAGCGCAAGCTGGCGCCGGCTGGCGCAAGCTGGCGCCGGCTGGCGCAAGCCAGACGCTCAGGCGCAAGCCTGAAGCCCCGTAGCCACCCAGGGCGCGGAACGCGGCCTGGGTGAAACGGGCAATCTCTACGCGCAGCAACACCAAGTAGGCCAGCGTTGACGTGGTTCCGCGGAGCTGGCGGGTAGGTGGCATCGAGCCGGGTGGGCGACCCCCGGCCCAGAGTAATGGCGGTCACGTGCGGGTAACCGCATGCACAGAATCCGGCTTATCGGCGCGCTTCACACTTTTTTCAAAACCGCTCAAACCCCTGCAGGTAGCGCCACTGCCCCTCGGGCAGCCTGGACAGCGACACGCGGCCGATGCGCAGGCGCTTGATGCCTTGCACCTGCAGGCCCACGGCCTCGCACATCGTGGGAATCTGGCCCGGGCGGATGCCCTTGAGCGCGAAGCGCAGCCGCGTTTCGCTCTGCCAGCTGACCTTGATGGGCGGCAGCGGCCGGCCGTTGAATTCCAGGCCGTGGCAGAGTTTTTGCAAGCCGCCCTCGGCGATCTGGCCGGCCACTTCCACCACGCATTCCTGCTCCAGTCGCTCGATGTCCTCGGCCAGCTTGCGGGCGATGCGCCGGTCCTGCGTGTAGACCACCAGGCCGCTGGCGGGCGTGGGCAGGGGCGTGAAGCATTCGAGCTGCCGGAAATGCCGCTGCAGCACCCGGGTTTGGGGCAGGTCTTCCGCCCAATGCGAGTCGGCGCGCAGCAATTCCAGCGCCGAAGGCCAACCTTGGCTGCGGCTGCCGTGGCTGCGGTGGCCGTTGTCTTGGCCCGGCAGGCCCAGCCCCGCTTCAAAGCCAGCGGGCTTGTGCAGCAGCAGCGTCACCGGGGCCAGGTCCATGGGGCTGGCGCCGGGCTCCACCGTCAAGCGCTGTTCGATTCGCACGCGCGCGCCCGGAACCTCGACGACCTGGCCATCGACCCGCACCCGCCCGGTCTCGATGGCCAGCTCGGCCTGGCTGCGCGACAGCCCACACTCCGCAGCCACCCGCTTGGACAGGCGCTCGCCCACCTCGTCGGGTTCGGTGGCAAAACGGGGTGGGCGCGGTGGGGACATGGCGGTAGGGCGGTGGAAAAAAGGGGCGCCAGTATGCGCGAAAGCCGAGCGCCTCAGTGGTTGAACTCGCCCAGGCTCTCGATGCGCTCCACATGCGCCAGCAGCGAGCGCTTGG
>CAYZPX010000102.1:0-9323 GCA_964480105.1 uncultured Burkholderiaceae bacterium
CGGCCAGGCAGTCCTCGGGCGACTCATCCCCATGAAATTGCACGCAAGCGCCCTGAATACGGGCGGTGATAGCTCTTATTTTTGTAGCGTCTTCGTTCACGAACAGCAGCACCGGGGTGACAAAGGGTGGCAGGCGCCGGGCCAGCTCGGCCGCGCGCTCGGGCGTGACGGCCCGGGGACTGGGGGCATAGAGCACAAAGCCGATCGCATCGACCCCGGCGGCGACGGCGGCGTCCACATCCTCTTCACAGGTCAGGCCGCAGACCTTGACGCGGGTGCGATGGGCAATGGGGGGTAGGGGGTTTACAGGCAGGTTCGCGGGCAGGTTCATGGCAACCAGTCAAAGGCGGGGGTGCGCTCGGGCAGGCCCCATTCGGGCCCGTACACCGGGCCCAGGAAATACAAGCCATCGGGCGCAAAGGTGGGGGCGGCAACTTCGCGCGAGCGGGCATCGCGCACCTGCCGCATCCAGTCCACCGGGCGATGGCCCTGGCCCACCGCGACCAGGCAGCCCATGAGGTTGCGGATCATGTGGTGCAGGAAGGCATTGGCTTCGAACTCAAAGCGCCAGTAGCAGGGCGCGTCCGGGCTGTCAGCGGTATCTGCGCGCAGCGGTCGGCGCTGCACGCTGATGCGGCGCATCGTCTTGACGGGGCTCAGCGCCTGGCAGGCAGCGGCGCGGAACGACGTGAAATCGTGCTCACCCAGCAGCAGTTCGGCGGCGGCGCGCATGGCGGCTTCATCCAGTGGGCGGAACACCCAGCCCACCCGGCCTGCCTCCACGCTGGGGCGCACGGGCGACTGCAGCAGCACATAGGCGTAGCGCCGGGCGACGGCGCTGGCCCGGGCGTGGAAGCGGTCCGGCACCACCTGGGCCCATTGCACGGCGATGTCGGGTGGCAAATAGCGGTTGGTGCCGCGCACCCAGGAGGACGGCACGCGGTCCAGCGGCGTGTCGAAATGCACGACCTGCATCAGCCCGTGCACGCCGGCATCGGTGCGGCCCGCGCACAGCGTGGAGACGGGGTGGGTGGTGAACTGCGCCAGCGCGGCTTCGAGCCGGTCCTGGACGGTGTGGCCCGAGGGCTGGCTTTGCCAGCCTTGGTAGGCCTGGCCGTTGTAACTGACGCCGAGGGCAATGCGCACGTAGGGAGTTTCAGACACAGGACAAAAGAAAAGGGGGGCGCCAGGCCCCGATGGGAAGCGGAATCCGCGTCAGCCCAGTTCGGCGAGCATTTGCCGCGCGCGGGCCTGCAGCTCCCCTGTGGCTTCGCTGGCCACTTCCTGCAGCAGGCTGCGCGTGCCTTCGAGGTCGCCAATCGCCTTGAACTCTGCCGCCAAGGCCAGCTTGGTGGCCAGGCGGTGGGTGGGTGGGGTGGTTTGCAGCCGGGGTTCTGGCACGGGAGGGGGGGGCGAGATGGCATCCGCCGTTTCGGCATCGGTATCCGTTTCGGCCGTCGTGGTGGCGGTGCCCAGGCTGTCCAGCTCCAGGGCCAGGCCCTGCAGGTCCAGCTCCAGCGGTGCCCGGGTTTCCCGTGGCGGCGCCAGTTCGTTGCCGGAAGGCCCTTGGGAGGGGGCAGCGAGGACTTGGGGCGATGGCGCCGCATCCAGGGGCATGAAATCCAGGGCCATTCCTTCAGGGGCGGATTCCACCGTTTCAGGCTCCCGCAGCGGCGAGGGGGTTTGCGCGGGCAAACTGGTGTCGAGGGCTGCTGCGGGCAGCTCCAAAGCCGCCGCCGGTGCCGCTTCGGTTTGCGGGCTCGCGGGCGTGGTGGCGGTGGCTGCAGCGGGCTCTGCGGCCGGTGCGGCGGGCGCAGCCTGCGGTACCAAGTCCAAAGAGGGCAGCTCCATCCGCGCCAGCAGGGATGGCGGGCTGTTGCTGGCCGTGGCGGGGGCTTCTGCCGTTGCCGCTGCCGAAGGCGGTGGTGCCGCATCCTGGGCCGCAGGGGCGGCGTGCGAAGGCAGGGGCGCCGGAGCCAGGTCGAAGTCGAATTCCATGGGCGGCAGCTGCTTGTCTGCTGCGGCGTCGGCAGGGGCTGTGTCTGTGGCGGCCGTGGCGTTGACCGTGGCTGCTTCTGCCGGGCGCAGGGCTTCGGATGGCACCATGGCCGCCGTGGGGGCCGCAGGGGTGCGGTCCGTGTGCAAGCTGGCCTGGGGCTCCAGCGATTGGGCCAGGGCGACGATCCGCTCCCAGTCCGGGCCGACGCCCTGGCTCAGCGAGAAGACTTCGTCTTGCAGGCGTTGCAGGGCTTTGCGGTCCCGCCGCATCGCGTAGATTTCTGCCAGTTTGGCGTGGATGGCCGTGCGCTGCGGGGTGCGCCGCAGCGCATCGGAGAGGATGTCCTCGGCCTGCTGTTCCCGGCCATAGGCCAGGTACACGTCCGCTTCGGCCACCGGGTCCACGCTGTCGTTGGCGGCGGTGGTGTGCTCCGGGGGCGTGGGGGTTGGCTCCAGGGCGGTATCCGTACTGGGCGGGGGCGGGGTCGCTGCCACCGCCGCTGCGGCGGCGCTTTGCGGCGGGACGTCGGTGCCTGGCGCGGGCCCAGTCGCTTGCTCCAACACCCCGCTGGTCTGCAGGAAGCTGCCTGCGGCCAAGGCGCGGGCCTGACGGGCCTGGAAATAGCGGAACATCCCGTAGCCCAGTAGCAGGGCGCTCAGGCTGCCGGCGGCAAACGGCACCAGGGGGTTATTGGACCAGGGGTCACTGGCGCTGGCAGGAGGGGAAGCCGGAACGCCCGCCGGGGCGGCCATCTTGGGCGGTGCTGCTGCAGCGGCAGGGGCTTGCGTTGGTGTTTCGGCCACAGGCGCGTCGGTGGGCGCTGGGGCTGCTGCCTTCGGCTCGGTGCGGGTCGCTGCACTGCTGTCGCCCACGGTCGTGGCTGTGGTGGGCGCTGGCTGGGGGGCGTTGCCTGCGGTGGCTGGGGGGGCTTCGGCCGGCGCGGCAGAGGGTGAAGGGGTGGCCCCGCCCTGGGCCTGGTGCAGCACGGCAATGTTCTGGCTGAGCGTCTCAACCCGTGCCTGGCTGTCCCGCGCCTGTTTGTCCCGGGCCAGCTGGGCCTCTGGTGTGCCGGGGTCACCAATTCCGCTGCGCGACAACATCAGCTTGTCTGCACTGGTTGGCGCGGCTTTCTTTTCTTCCACCTTGGCCTGAATGGCTCCGGTGGCCGAGCGGCCCGGGGGCGCGACCGCAGCGGGCGGTGCCATCGCGGCCAGCTCGCGCCGGTAGGCATGGAAGTCGCTGCTGCGCGCCGTCAGCGCCTGGCGTGCCTGTTCAGAGGGTGTGGCCTGGGCCGTGGCGGGATCGGGCAGTTTCAGCGGGGAGCCTGCCTTGATGCGGTTCACGTCGCCGGCAATGAAGGCTTGCGGGTTGCCTTGGAGCAGGGCGAGAAGCATCTGGTCCAGCGAGACGCCTGCAGGGCGGTGGCGGTTGGCGATCTGGGTGGCGGTTTGTCCGGGTTGGACCGTCACCACGCCATCGACCGCCCGGCGGGTGCCAGGTGCGGAGGCCGTGGGCAGCGCGACTGTAGGCGCTGCACTGGGTGCCGGTGCTGGCCGTGCTGGCGCCTGAGGCGCGGCAGCGGCAGCGGCACTGGCCTGTGGTGCCAGCCGCACGGTGTTGGGGCTGCGCTTGAGGGCAGGCGGGTCCAGCAACAAGGTGTAGCTGCGGACCAGTCGCCCGTTTTGCCACTGGGCGTCCAGCACCAGGTCCAGAAACGGGTCAGTCACTGCGCGGTCGGTGCTCAATTGCAAGACCGCCTGGCCCCCCACACGGCGCTGCAGCTGGATTTGCAAGCCATTGAGGCCTGAAGGCAGCTCCAAGCCCTGGACTTTGAATTGCTCTGCCGAGCCCAGTTGGGTGCGCAGCGTTTCAGTCTCTGCAGCGCTGATCTGCAGCACCTCGATTTCCGCGCGCAAGGGCTCACCGAGGGCAGATTGCACCGTCAGCCGGCCCAGGGTCAGTGCCGAGGCGCTGAGGGGCTGCAAGCCCAGACAGGCTGCTGTTGCAGCGGCCAGGGCGGATAACTTCCAACGGTGCAAAGGTGCCATGGGGATCAGAAAACAGCCAGCCCACGAACGGGCAGAACCGCGAGCATACGCGTTTGCTGCGCACTTGCGCAGTGCAAGTCCGCAGAACTGCGGGTCTTCTTGCCGGTGGGCTGGTGGGGGCGGCCCGGTCAGGCAGCCAGCAGAATGCGCAGCATGCGGCGCAGCGGCTCGGCGGCACCCCACAGCAGCTGGTCACCGATCACGAAGGCGGACAGGTACTCGGGGCCCATGTTCAGCTTGCGCACGCGGCCCACACCCACCTCCAGGCCACCGGTGATGGCGGCGGGGGTCAGCTCCTTGACGGTGATGGTGCGGTCGTTCGGAACCCACTTCACCCAGGGGTTGCCGCCCTTGATGATGGCTTCGAGTTCTTCGAGCGGCAGGTCTTTCTTGAGCTTGAGCGTCAGCGCCAGGCTGTGGCAGCGCATGGCGCCGATGCGCACGCACAGGCCGTCCACGGGGATGGTGGATTCCGTGCCCAGGATCTTGTTGACCTCGGCCTGGCCCTTCCACTCTTCCTTGGACTGTCCGTTGGGCAGCTGCACGTCGATCCAGGGAATCAACCCGCCGGCCAGCGGAGCACCAAAGAATTCGGTGGGAACGTCCTCGCGGATGGTTTGGGCCACTTTGCGGTCGATGTCCAGGATGGCCGAGGCGGGGGTGGCCAGCTCGTCGGCGACGGCAGCGTGCACTACGCCCATGCCCTTGAGCAGTTCGCGCATGTGGTTGGCGCCACCGCCCGAAGCGGCCTGGTAGGTCATGGAGCTGACCCACTCGACCAGCCCGGCCTTGAACAGGCCGCCCAGGCCCATCAGCAGGATGGAGTTGGTGCAGTTGCCGCCAATCCAGTTCTTGCCGCCGGCAGCCAGGGCCTTCTGGATCACGTTGTCGTTGACCGGGTCGAGCACGATGACCGCATCTTGCTCCATGCGCAGCGAGGAGGCGGCGTCAATCCAGTGGCCGTTCCAGCCGCTGGCACGCAGCGCCGGGAACACGGCCTTGGTGTAGTCGCCACCCTGGGCGGTAATGATGATGTCGCACTTCGCCAGCGCGGCGATGTCGTTGGCATCCTGCAGCTGGGTGTGGGCCCTGGCCATGGCCGGGGCCTTGCCGCCGGCGTTCGAGGTGGAGAAGAAAATGGGCTCGATCAGGTCGAAATCCTTCTCTTGCACCATGCGGTCCATCAGGACCGAGCCGACCATGCCGCGCCAGCCGACCAAACCTACCAACTTGCTCATTTCAACGCCCTTTCAAAGATAAAAACAGTCCAGACCCGGCTGTTTTGCCCCGGCTCGTCTGGCCGGGGAGGGCGCACGACGATGCCAGAGCTGGATCAGCCCTTAATGGTCGTGGTTTTGGTGATGGTTGAACGCGCAGCTGCACCGGCCAGGGGGGCGGGTGCGGTGTTCGGGGCGAACGGGCGGGCGTCAAACATGGGGCGCGATTGTAATGGGAAAGTTTTTTCCCCGACGCCGGCAGGGCGATGCTTGGCCCCACGAAAAACGGGCAGCGTACCCGCTACCCGTGATGGGGGTCCCACCACTGTGGTGGGACGGTTGGAACGCTCAGTTCGTGGTGCGGCTGCGCAGGTATTCCACCAGGGATGCGCGGTCGTTCGTGTTGCTCACGAAGAACGGGTGGGGGGCATCGCCGGTGCGGGCGGGGTTAAACAGCCAGTCCAGCGAGGCCGTGGTGCTGTCGCGGTCCACTGAGCCATCGTGCAGGAAGTCCTTCTTGCCATCCAGGCCCAGCAGCAGCGGGGCTGCATAACCGGCTGGCTGACCACGCAGGCTGGCATTCAACACCACCAGTTCGTTGTCATAGGCCGGGTTCGGGCCCATGTCAAAGCTCTTGCGCACGTCGGTCAGCGGTGCCGAGCGGGCCAGCAGCGTGGTGGGCGCGAAGGGCTTGTACAGCGTTTGGACCGGCGTGATGGCGGTGGACACCGGCTTGTTCGGATCGGCGGTGTGGCAGGCCGTGCAACTTGCTTCTGTGAAGACCTGTTGGCCGCGGGCGACCTTCGCCAGGTCCAGGTTCATCGGGGCTGCGGGGGCCTTGAGCTGGTCGGTGTAGGCGCGCAGGGCTGCCAGCTTGGCATCGTCCACGCGCTTGCCGGCCGGGCCTGCCAGGTCGCCGATGGGCTTGCCACTGGCGTTGGCCTTCACGTAGGGGTATTTGCCTTCCAGGCCGCTGTCCTTGAGCACCTTCTGGTAACGGGTGGCGATTTCATTGCCCACTGGACCCGCCAGGGCGGTCAGCAGGGCCTTGCCGTCATTGGTGGCCAGGATGGTGGGGTCCAGCGGCACGGTGTAGACAAAGTTGTTGAAGTCGTCGAGCTTGTCAAAGATGCCGCTGTGGCCCCAGGGGCCTGCCAGGTCCGTGCGGAAGAAGGGGGGTGTATAGGCCGCATTGTTGATCCCGTCGGGAAGGGCGTCAAAGGTACCGACGCCGTAATAACGCTCGCCCTGGGCGTTGCTGCCGGTCAGGTAGGCGCGCACATCGGCGTTGGTGGCGGTGTCCTTCAATCCTGTGAACCCGCCCTTGCCGATGCTTGCGCCGTCCAGCGTGTTGAAGGCCATTTGCAACAAGGGAAGGTAGGCCAGCGGGTTCTTCGATGCTGCCAGGATGTTGCCCACGTCCAGGTTCAGGGCGTTGGGTCCATCCACCGGTTTGCCCACCGAGCCTGCCAGGCCGGCGAAGCCTGCAGGAACCACCGAGTTGTCGGTGCGGCCGTGGCAGAGCACGCAGCTCACGCCGACCTTGTCGCCACGGGCGAGGTCCAGGCTGTCCGTGGCGGAAAACTTGGGGTCGCTGCCCAGGGGCTTGCGTTGGCCTTTGCTGTCAAACGGCACGACGCCGATCACAGCGCCTTCGTTGATCAGCGCCAAGGTGACGGCAGGGTTGTTCAGCACCGTCTCGGTGGCGGGCTTGCCTGCCTTGATCTCGGCGAGTGCATCGGTCAGTGCCTTGGCGGTGCCGGCGCTCAGTGCTTCGACGTTCACGTTCAGGCCTAGTGACAAGGCCGTCAGCGGGGTGACCTTGGCCTCTGCCAGGCCTTGCGGCAGCTGCATGGCATCGGTCCAGAAGCCCTGGTTGCCGAAAGTTTCGTAGCGGAAGACTTCACGTCCTTGCGCGACGGGGTTGGGATGTTCTGAGGCGTTGTCATCGCCGCCACAGGCGGCCAGTAGGACCGCCGTTCCCAAACCAAGCAGTGTGCTGTGGATCAGGGTCCGGCTGCGGGGCTTGCGTGCATTCCTGCCGGCTGACGGTGTGTGCTTGTCCATTGGAGAAAGTTTCTTCATGGCGTGCGCTCCTTGATTCAGGATGAGAAAGAGGGCGTGGCGAAATTGCCTGCACATCCTACGCAGAATCTGAATCAATGGATTCAGGGAGTGACCTTAGATTACGAAAAAAATCTGACCGGTCATTTTGTGTTCGCAAAAGAAAAAAGGCCGCTTCCTTGCGGAAGCAGCCCTGGTCGGCAGGGAAGGCAGCGCAATCAGCCCAGCGCCTTCACCACCGCATCGCCCATTTCACGGGTGCCGACCTTGGTGGTGCCTTCGCTGTAGATGTCGCTGGTGCGCAGGCCCTGGGCCAGCACCTTCTTGACGGCGGCTTCGATGCGGTCGGCGGCTTCGGGCTGTTGCAGCGAGAAGCGCAGCATCATCGCGGCGGACAGGATGGTGGCCAGCGGGTTGGCGATGCCTTTGCCAGCGATGTCCGGCGCCGAGCCGTGGCTGGGCTCGTACAGGCCCTGGTTCTGGCTGTTCAGACTGGCCGAGGGCAGCATGCCAATCGAGCCGGTCAGCATCGAGGCCTCGTCGGACAGGATGTCGCCGAACATGTTGCCGGTGACCACCACGTCAAAGCGCTTGGGCTCCTTGACCAGCTGCATCGCGGCGTTGTCGACGTACATGTGGTCCAGCGCCACGTCGGGGTATTGCTGGCCGATCTCGACCATCACGTCCTTCCAGAGCTGGAAGGTTTCCAGCACGTTGGACTTGTCCACGCTGGTCACGCGCTTGTTGCGCTTGCGGGCGGCCTGGAAGGCCACATGGGCGATGCGCTCGACCTCGGGGCGGCTGTAGCGCATGGTGTCGAAGGCTTCCTCGGCGCCGGGGAAATGGCCGTCGGTGGCCACGCGGCGGCCACGGGGCTGGCCAAAGTAGATGTCGCCCGTCAGCTCGCGGATGATGAGGATGTCCAGGCCCGACACCAGCTCGGGCTTGAGGCTTGATGCGTGGGTCAGCTCTTCGTAGCAAATTGCGGGGCGGAAGTTGGCGAACAGGCCCATGGCCTTGCGCAGACCCAGGATGGCTTGCTCGGGGCGCAGGGGGCGGTCCAGGGTGTCGTACTTCCAGTCGCCCACGGCGCCGAACAGGATGGCGTCGGCGCTTTGGGCCAGCTTCAGCGTGGACTCGGGCAGGGGGTGGCCGGCCACGTCGTAGGCGGCGCCGCCGACCGGGGCGGTTTCCATCTCGAATTTCAGGTCGAGCGCGTTGAGGACCTTGACCGCTTCAGCGACGATTTCGGTGCCGATGCCATCGCCGGGGAGGACTGCAATTTTCATAAATGACTCAAAAATGATAGCTAGTAGCGCCCGATTTCAGGGCGCTGGAGGGTGATTTGGCTTGTAAACCTGTGCGAGCGATGGCTCAGGCCACCATGGTCTTGGCCAGCCAGGGTTTGGTGGCCAGGCGCTCTTTTTCAAAGGCCGCGATCTTGTCTTTCTGGCGCAGGGTCAAGCCGATGTCGTCAAAGCCGTTGAGCAGGCAGTACTTGCGGAAAGCCTGCACCTCAAACGGAATTTCCTCGCCCTGCGGACGGACGATGACCTGGCGATCCAGATCGATGGTCAGCTGGTATCCGGGGAAGGCCGCCACTTCGTCGAACAGCTGGGAGACAGTGGCCTCGGGCAGCACGATGGGCAGCAGACCATTCTTAAAGCAGTTGTTGAAGAAGATGTCGGCAAAGCTGGGCGCAATCACCGCGCGAAAGCCGTACTGGTCCAGCGCCCAGGGGGCGTGTTCACGGCTGGAGCCGCAGCCAAAGTTCTTGCGCGCCAGCAGGATCGAAGCGCCGGCATAGCGCGGCTGGTTCAGCACGAAGTCCGGGTTGGGCTTGCGCGCCGATTCGGGCACGCCAGGCTGGCCGGGCTGGTCCAGGTAGCGCCACTCGTCGAACAGGTTGGGGCCAAAGCCGGTCTTCTTGATCGATTTCAGGAACTGCTTGGGGATGATCGCGTCGGTATCGACGTTCTCGCGGTCCATCGGGGC
>CAYZPX010000103.1:0-8954 GCA_964480105.1 uncultured Burkholderiaceae bacterium
GCCGTTATGCCCTGGTGGCGACGGAAGAACTCACGTTCAAGAACATGACCCGCAGTGCCGCAGGCACTGTGGAAGAACCGGGAAAACAGGTGGCCCAAAAGGCGGGCCTGAACCGGGAAATACTGGACACCGCCCCTGGGCTGTTCACTTCGCTATTTCGCTACAAAGTGCTGGAAACTGGTGGCGAATGGGTGGACGCTCCGACCCGCAAACTCAAACCCAGCCAGCGCTGCCCCCAATGCTGGCATGTGGCTAAAAAACAGTTGTCGCAACGAATGCACTGCTGCGAGCAATGCGGGCATGAGGAAAACAGGGATACGGCTTCAGCGCGTGTGGTGTTCTGCTGGGCCTTGGAATCAATATCCGGTCAGGAACTGGCCGAGACGGGGGTTCATTCTCCCCGTGAAACTCCATCCTTTGCAGCGCATAGGGTGGAGTAGTTCATATCCCCGCCCTTGGCTGCGTCGTTCAGGCGCGAGCCGAACAGGCGTACCTTGCAATCGGGGCCGGCCAGATCGGACACGGCTTGGCGGATCAACGTCAACACGGCATCAGACAGTCGCATGGTGGATTCCTGATGGGTCTGGGGCTGGTTTTGATGCCAAGGTTTCTGTGTCGAACGCCACCACGTTGCGCTGGTCCTTGCTGAACTCCACGCCGATCAGGTGCACGGGGCCGCTGGCCCGGTGCTTGTCGGCATAGCCCCGGTCCTTGAGCTGCTGCAGGGCCCGGCCTTCGGGGACGAGTTCCACCACCTTGAACTCAAAGAGGTAGGTGTGCCCCTCAAAGCGCACGGCCATGTCGATGCGGCCTTTGTTGGTGACGTCCTCCAAGACGATGTCCAGGCCAAGGGCGGCAAAGTGGCTGTAGAACACGCTGGCCCAGTAGCCTTCGTACTGGGCAATGGGGCTGTTGCGGTACCAATCGTTGGGAATGCTGGCAAAAAAAGCATGGAACAGCGCCTGCATCCCACCCAGGTCCTTGGCCTTGAGCAGGCGGTAGAGCCGGGACATCTGCGCCGCGTAGTGGCTGCCGTGGGCGGTCAGGGCGGGCAGCAGCGCACCATTCAGAGCCGTGCGCACTTCCAGATTGGGGTAGCGCAGCGTGATTTCTTCCAGCCCGGGAATGTCCTCGATGTGGTCGATGGTCAGGTAACCGGCCTGGAACATCAGGGCTTCGGTGGGAATGTCGTCCACGTCAAAGGTGGAGACCAGCCTTTCGGGGGCGACCAACCTCTCCAGATCGGGCGTGAACTGCTGGCGCTGCACCAAGAGCTTGATCAGGAAGGTGGGCGTGCCGGTCTCGAACCAGTACGGCCGAAACCGGCGGGTGCGAAACAGCAGCAGCACATCAAACGGGTTGTAAACGCTCTGGCCGGTCCAGTGGTAGCCGTTGTACCAGCGGCGAATCTCCTCCCGGTCCAGGCCAGGCAGCTCGGGGGCAAACACCGTGTTCACGTCCTCATCGGTGTAGCCACACAGGGCGCTGTACTCCGGCGCGAGGGTGATGTCTTCCAAGTTGTTGAGGCCCGAGAACAAACTCACCTTGCTGAATTTGGAGACGCCCGTCAGAAACGCAAAGCGGATGTGGGCATCGCTGTCCTTGATGACGGCGTAGAAGTCCTTGAGCACTTCGCGAAGGGCCAGGGCTTTGCCTGGGTCCTCGATGCGGTCCAGGATGGGTTTGTCGTACTCGTCCACCAGCACGACGACGCGCTGGCCGGTGTGCTCTGCCAGTCGCAGGATCAGGCGTTTGAAGCGGCTGCGGGCGTCGGGGTATTCGGCAGGGAGCCCAAACCGGGCCTCCAGCGTGCCCAGTTGCTCGTTGAGGCTGGCCTGCAAATCCGCGACCGAGCCCAGCACGCCGCCACCAAAGCTGAACCGCAGCACGGGAAACTGGACCGACCAGTCCCAGTGGTGCTCGGCGTACAGGCCCTTGAACAGGGCGGCGTTGCCCTCGAACAGCTCCTTGAGCGTGTCCAGGAACAGGCTTTTGCCAAAGCGGCGCGGGCGGGACAGGAAGTAGTACTTGCCCTGACTGACCAGCTGCAGCGCCAGGGGGGTCTTGTCCACGTAGTAGTAGGGCGCGCCGTCCTCGCGGATTTCGCGCAAGGTCTGGAGGCCGATGGGGAGCTTTTTGCGGGGCAGGGCGGTCATGCAGGGCATTGTAGGAAGCCGCCACTGGCCCCGAGCGGGCGCTGGGTTCAGCCCGGCTGCCCCAGGATCCAGTGCTTGAGGCGGCGCTGCCAGTGCGCAGGAATGGCGCGGGCCAGGGTGCGCAGGCCGGGGCGGTTGCGCAGGCGCACCAATGCGCTGACGGCCTGGGTGCGCCGTGGATCGGCGGCAGGTGGGGCCGGGGCGGCGGTGGCCGCGATGGCGGTGGTGGCCGTGGGCAGCCAGGCCTGCAGTTCGCGGGCCTGGGGGCTGGTGCTGGCGGGCAGGGCCTGGGTGCCGCGCAGGTAGTCGCTGGCGTAGGACCAGGGGCCGACCAGGGCGTCTTCGCTCTGGCCGATCGGCGGGGCGGGCAGGGCCGGGGGCGTGGCGGCAGGGTCGGCCACAGCGAAGTGCTGCGCTCGCAGCGCGGTGAACCAGTCCACCCAGCCCGCGGCCGGGGTGTTCCAGGGGCGCACCCAGCTCCAGGGGCGGCCGGCCAGGCGTTCGGCAAAGGCGCCGAGGTCGGGGGCAACCACGGGCAGTCCCGCCTTCAGGCAGGCGCTGAGGGTGTAGCTGTAGGTTTCGGGCCACTGCGCGGGGAACCAGACCAGGTCGGGTTGCAGCCACTCCAGCAGGCTGGGCAGGTCGTCTTCGGCGTAGGGGCCGTGCACGGTGAGGCGGGCCTGGGGCGGGCCCTGCAGGTGGCGGTAGCTGTAGCCGAGCAGGTGAAAGTCGATACGCGCGCCCCGCCGGGCGGCTTCCCGGGCGGTGGCTTCGAGCAGGTCGGCGCCCTTGATGGCGCTCACTGCGCCGATCACGGCCACCTTGAGCGGGGCATGGGCTGGCAGGGCCCGGGGGGCGGGCAGGGGCAGGGCGCCGGGGTCGGGCAGGTCCGTGTGCGGGGCCAGGCGGATGTCGGCCTGGGGCGCAAAACGCGCCATGCGGCGGGCGGCGTCGCGGCTGGGAGCGAGGACGTGGCGGGCGCCTTCCAGGAAGGGCCGGTGGGTGTGGTGCCAGGCGTCGATGCTGAGCCCGCCGGGGGGCGGGGTGCGTTGCAGGCATTGGCGGCACTGGTCCAGGCCTTCTTCGCCGCAGTAGGTTTGGGTGTGGTCGGTCAGGGAGATCTGCGGGCAGTAGCTGTAGTAGTCGTGCGCGGTGAAGTCGTAGGGCACACCCAGGCGCTCAGGCAGCTGGCGCACCGCCTCGCCGTGGCCCAGCAGGTGGTGGTAGTGCAGGTGCTGCACGCCCAATTGGCGCAGCAGGGCGAGCAGGGTGTTTTCCTGCGCGGGCAGGTCAAAGCGCAGCAGGTGCTGCTCGGGTGCGCCCACCAGGCCCAGGTGCACAGCACCGTCGCCCGCCGGGGTGAGTTGCAGGAAGCGGGCCTGGCCCTGCAGGTGCCGGGCCAGTTCGTGGACATGGCGCAGGGTGCCGCCGGCGCGGTCGTGCAGCACCGCGAGGACCACGGGCTGATCGCCCTCCTGCACGAGCCGGGCCAGGTCCAGCGCCACACGCCAGGGGCGGGCGGGGTCGGCCTGGACGAACTGGTGGACGGCGCCTTCGTACTGGGGGTGCAGGCGGCGCAGGGTTTCCATGGCGGCCAGCTCGCGCGGGCCCTTGCTGTCGCCAAAGCTGACGCCGCCGGTGTGCAGCACGAAGGTGTCGAGCGCGTGCAGGTTGCGCCAGCCGGCCTGGGCTGCGCGCTGGCAGAAGTCGTTTTCTTCGCCGTAGCCCTTGCCGAAGTGGACGGTGTCGAACAGACCCACGGCGTCCAGGCTGTCGCGCCGGAGGTACATGCAAAAGCCGACGCCGGTGGGCACGTCGATGGCGGCACCGGCGTTGGTGCGGGCG
Source organism: uncultured Burkholderiaceae bacterium (assembly GCA_964480105.1). Lineage (GTDB taxonomy): Bacteria > Pseudomonadota > Gammaproteobacteria > Burkholderiales > Burkholderiaceae_C > CAYZPX01. The sequence continues at coordinate 4,002 of CAYZPX010000103.1, forward strand.
CACAGGGCGTCGAGGCTCGCGGTGTCCATGCCCGGGGGCAGGGCGTTGGCCTCGCAAAACCGGGGGTAGCTGCAGATGGTGGCGTTGTTGGAAAACGGCGTGACCGAGGCGATGCGCCGGTCGCTGTAGGCGGTGCGGCGCAGGCGGTCGAGCCAGTCGTTGGCGACTTCGGTGTCGCTGTTGAGCAGCAGCACGTCGTGCGTGGGGTTCAGCGCCATCCCCCGGTTGACGGTGCCGACAAAGCCCAGGTTTTCGTGGTTTTCCAGCAGGGTGATGCGGGGTTCCCGTGCTGCCAGCTCGCGCAGCCAGGCGGTGACTTCGGGCTCGGGGCTGGCATCGTTGATCACCACGAGCTGCCAGTCGGTCTGGCAGTGGATGGCGCTGGCCAGCACGGATCGAAGGCACCGCTGGGTGTCGTCCAGCCCGCGGTAGACGGGAACCACGATGTCCACTGGCTGCGCAGGCGGCGTGAGGACACCGCTGACCGCGGCTCCTGCAGCGGATGCGGTCTGTGCCTGCGGGCCCCGGCCGAGTTGCCGGTCCAGCCACATCTTGGTGCGCACCAGCGGGCGGGTGGCCCGGATGATGGTGGAGTGTTCGATGCTCCGCAGGTGCTCGATCAGGCGCTCGCGCTCGCACAGCGCGGCTTGCAGTTGGCTTTCCAGCGCTTGCTGCTGCCGCCGCAGTTGCTGGTTTTGCGCCTGGGTTTTGGCCTGGGTCTGCTCGGCCAGGGCGACCTGGCGGGCTACCTGGGCCTGGGCGCTGGCGAGTGCACTGGCGCGGTCCTGGTCCTGTGGCTGGCGGTCTTGCCCTGCACTTTGCAGCGTGGTGATCTGTGTTTGGAGTGATGTCAGGCTTTGCACCATCGCCAGGTAGTCGGCGGACATGGGCCAGCCCAGCTCCACTTCGAGCGTGGCGCCGCCAGTGCGCAGCGCGCTGGCCAGGGGGTCGGTGGGGATGGGCAGCTCCAGCCAGGGGTCTTCACCCGCCAGCAGCAGCAGCAGGCGGTCGGGCGCGGTGGGCAGCGGCGGGCGCAGCACCAGTTGCTGGTGGGGCGTGGCCTCCAGGGCGCCGGCGCCGTCGTGCTGCGCGCGCCATTCCCAATGGGTCTGGCCCTGGGCGTCGCGCAGGCGCAGGGCGTACAGGTGCAAAAAGCCGGGGCGGTCCGCCGGGTCAAGCCGTAGGCGGGGGGTACTGGCCTCGGGCGCCTGGGGCAGGGCAAAGCGCAGGGTCTGGCGTTCGGCGCCGATCTGGCCGGTCTGGGTGAGCTTGCGGTCTTCGGCCAAGGCACCGTCCGCGCCCCAGTAGAGCTGGGCGGTGAACAGCGCCTGCGCGGCGGGGCCGTCGGCGGGGGCGGGGTCGTCGGGGATGGGCGCGGGGCCCTCCAGCGGCAGGGGGGTGGCGCTGCCGATGAACTGGTAGCTCAGGGCGTCGGGCACGGCCAGCAGGTAGCGGGCCACGGCGGGGGGGAGGCGGTCGAACGCGGTGTTGAACTCGGATTCGGGCAGCTCGCGGCGGATGGTCTCCAGCGGGGCCAGGGCCCAGCGCTGCTCGGCCAGGAAGCGCTGCAGCGAGCGCCGCGTGAAAAAGCGCAGGTGGGTGCGGTCGAGCAGGCCTTCGTCGCGGTAGCGGAGTTCGCCGTCTAGCAGTTCGGCCAGCAGGCCGCAGTAACCGGCGTTGGGCACCGAGACCAGCAGCTGTCCACCCGGGGCCAGCAGGCTGCGGCAGGCGGTCAGCACCTGTTCGGGCTGGCGCAGGTGTTCGAGCACGTCGGCGCAGACGATGGCGTCGTAGCTGCCAGCGGCAAACAGCTGGGCGAGCGGGGCGTCTTCGAGGTTGGCGACTTCCACCCGGCGGTAGTGGGGGCGGGCCAGGGCGGCTTCGGCCTCGCTCAGGGTCAGGCCATCGACCGTGCAGCGGCGGTGTTGGACCAGGTGCTGCCCCAGCGCACCGCTGCCGCAGCCCAGGTCGAGCACGGTGGCGCCTTCGGGAATCCGGTCGGCCAGCACCGAGAGGGAGGTGCGTTCTTGCTGGTCGATGTGGCGCTGGTAAACGTGCAGGTCGGCGGGGCGGGAGAGGGTCATCGCCCGATTATCGTCAGCGGGCCCGGGGGTTTTGTGCGGGCCGCGGCCCGCCTGCAGGCCGGGGTGGCTCCTTGGGATTTGCCCGGGGTTTTGAGCATAAAAACAGGTTTAAGGCCAATAGATTCCAGCGGTAGTAGCTCTTGTTTTGAGAGCGTCGCTTTGTTGTAATTCCCCCACGCCCTGGGGTGACAATGGCGGCCTGATGAATTCCCCCTCCCTTTCTTCGGCGGATTGCCCGGCATCCATGGTGGTGTCGGTGGTCAGCCATGGGCATGGGGCCGAGGTGCAGGCCTTGTTGCAGGACCTGGCCCGCTGGAACGCGGGCACGGTGCAGCGGGTGGTCTTGACCCACAACCTGCCCGAGCTGCCGCCCTTGCCGCCCGAGGGGGGCTGGCCCTTTGTGCTGGAATGCCGCACCAATGCGGTGCCTGCCGGTTTTGGCGCCAACCACAACCGCGCGCTCTCGGGCGCGAGCGAGTCCCTGGTCTGTCTGTTGAACCCGGATGTGCGCCTGGACGGCGCCGACCCCTTTGCCGCACTGGCCCAGGCGGCCCTGGGCGCGGGCGTGGGGGCGGCCTACCCGGAGCAGGTGGATGCCCAGGGCCGCTGCCAGGACAGCGAGCGCGAGTGGCCCACCCCCTGGGCCCTGTGGCGCCGCCGGGTCTGCGGTGCCGCCGAGCACCGGGTGGACTGGGTGAACGCGGCCTGCCTGGTGCTGCCCACGGCGGTCTGGCAGCAGGTGGGCGGCTTTGACGAGGGCTATTTCCTGTACTGCGAGGACGTGGACCTGTGCCTGCGCCTGCGCCTGGCGGGCCTGGCGCTGGCGCGCGCGCCGGCACGGGTGGTGCACGCGGGCCAGCGGGACAGCCATCGCCGTTGGCGCCATCTGCAATGGCATGTGCGCAGCCTGTGGCGCCTGTGGCGCTCGCCCGTGTTTGCCCAGGCACGGCGTTTGCGGGGCGCGGGCCGAGGGCCAGACGGTACCATCGCAGCTCCATGATCGGTCTATCGTTGTTGGGATTTCTGGTGGCGGCCTTGGCTGCTGGGGGCATCGTGCGTTGGGCGCGGGGCCATGCTGCAGCCTATGGCCAGGGCATGCCCCAGCGCTTTCATTTCGGGGATGTCCCCCGGCTGGGCGGTGCGGCCATGCTCCTGGGGGTGGCGGCCAGCTGGCTGTTTGGCATGGCCCAGTCCTGGTGGGGCGATCCCAGCTCGCTGCGCATGGGCAGCTGGACCGCCCTGTGGTTCCTGGTGATGCTGCCAGCGGCCCTCGGTGGCATTGCCGAGGATGTGACGCAGCGCCTGTCCGTGCGCTACCGCCTGTTGCTGACGGGGGCCTCGGCCGCGCTGGCAGTGGGCTTGCTCGATTTGTCGGTGCCACGCATGGGGCTGGACTGGGTGGACGCCTGGCTGCCCACCGCGCCCTGGCTGGGCATCTTGCTGGCCATGCTGGCGCTGACTGGGCTGCCCCATGCGTTCAACATCATCGATGGCTACAACGGCCTGGCGGGCATGGTCGCCCTGGTGGTGTGCCTGGCGCTGGCCCATGTGGCCCTGCAGGTGGGCGACCGGGCGCTGGCGGCGCTGCTGGTGTCCACGGCGGCGGCCACGGGGGGGTTTCTGGTGTGGAATTTCCCCCGGGGCATGCTGTTTGCGGGGGATGGCGGTGCTTATGTCTGGGGCCTGGTGATCGCCATGGCCAGCCTGGCGCTGGTCCAGCGCAATGCCCTGGTCTCACCCTGGTTCCCGATGCTGCTCTTGATCTATCCGGTGTGGGAGACGGTGTTCTCCATCTACCGCAAGCTGGCCCGGGGCGTGTCGCCTGGCGTGGCGGATGCGCTGCATTTCCACCAGCTGATCTACCGCCGCATCGTGCGCCGGGTGTTCCACGACGATGTCTCCCGCCGCATGCTGATGCGCAACAACCGCACCTCGCCTTACCTGTGGGGTTTCACGCTGCTGACGGTGGTGCCCGCGCTGCTGTTCTGGCGCAACACGGCGGTGCTGATGGCCTTTACCGGGCTGTTTGTGGTGAGCTATGTGCTTGCCTACCTCGCCATCGTCCGCTTCAAGGTGCCGTCCTGGTTGCGGCGGTGAGTGTCACAGGCCTGGGGCACAATTTGTGCCTTTGTTCCACCGCCTACCAAGGCCTACTTCTCGATCCCACGACCATGAGCGACCTTCTTTCGATGGCCCCCCGCGACAAGGCGGAAATCCTGGCCCAGGCCTTGCCCTACATCCGCAAGTTCCATGGCAAGACCATGGTGATCAAGTACGGCGGCAATGCGATGACCGACCCCGCCCTGCAAAAGGCCTTTGCCGAGGACGTGGTGCTGCTCAAGCTGGTGGGCATCAACCCCGTGGTGGTGCACGGCGGCGGCCCGCAGATCGAGACGGCACTCAAGCGCCTGGGCAAGCAGGGCGCCTTCATCCAGGGCATGCGCGTGACCGATGCCGAGACCATGGAAGTGGTCGAGTGGGTGCTGGCCGGCGAAGTGCAGCAGGACATCGTGGGCCTGATCAACCAGGCCGGTGGCAAGGCTGTGGGCCTGACGGGCCGTGACGGCGGCATGATCCGCGCCAAAAAGCTGCGCCTGGTGGACCACCAGGATCCCACCAAGGAGCACGACGTCGGCCAGGTCGGTGACATCGAGGTCATCGACCCCGCCGTGGTCAAGGCGTTGCAGGACGACCAGTTCATTCCCGTGGTCAGCCCCATCGGCTTTGGTGCGCACAACGAGAGCTACAACATCAATGCCGACGTGGTGGCCGCCCGCCTGGCGACGACCCTGCAGGCCGAGAAACTGCTGATGTTGACCAACATTCCCGGCGTGCTGGACAAGCAGGGCCAGCTGCTGCCCGAGCTCAC
>CAYZPX010000104.1:0-8923 GCA_964480105.1 uncultured Burkholderiaceae bacterium
CGGTCTGGTCCACCGGGTCCCAGTTCACGACCTGGGTCTTGCGGTAGGCCACGCCTTTTTCCAGCATCTTCAGGAACAACCACTGGTTCCAGCGGTAGTAGTCGGGGTCGCAGGTGGCGATCTCGCGGCTCCAGTCGATCGCCAGGCCCATCGCCTTCATCTGCTTCTTCATGTAGGCGATGTTGTCGTAGGTCCACTGGGCGGGGGGCACGCCGTTTTTCAGCGCGGCGTTCTCGGCCGGCAGGCCAAAGGCGTCCCAGCCCATGGGCATCAGCACGTTGTAGCCATTCATGCGCAGGTAGCGCGTGAGCATGTCGTTGATCGTGTAGTTGCGCACATGGCCCATGTGCAGCTTGCCGCTGGGATAAGGCAGCATCGAGCAGGCGTAGAACTTCTTCTTGTTCGCGTCCTCGGTCACGCGGTAGGCGTCGCGGGCGGTCCAATGGTCGTGCGCGGCGCGCTCAACCTCTTGCGGGGTGTATTTGTCTTGCATGGAGCCTGGGAAAAGGGAACCGTGCACAAAGGCAGCAGTCATAGTGGATTTTTCAGCGCCCAATTCTAGGCGTTCATCCCCTGGCCCTTGCACCATGCGCCCCTGCGGTGACTGCATGGCCCCTGCCCCTCAAGGAGTTCCGCATTGCCCCTCTCCGACTTTGCCTTGCTTGATTCGCTGGACCCTTGGATGCAAGGCACGCTTGGCCTAACAGCGCTGTTGCTGCTGGCGTTTGCCGCACAAGCACTGGTGCAGTTCCTGCTCCTGCACGCCGTATCACGGATGCGAGACCACGTGGACATGCGCTGGGCACGCGTGGTCTGGCATGACCGGGTGCTGCGCTGCCTGGCCCAGGTGGTGCCCTCTTTGGTCATCCAAGGGGGGATTGCGGCGGTCCCCCACCTGCCAGTGTCTGCGGTCACCGTGATCCGTAACGTGGCGGTTGCACTGACGGTGCTGCAGATGGTGCGCACCCTCATCGCGCTGTTGGATGCGCTCCTGCAGGAGCAACAGCAGGTACCCGGCAGCGCTCCCACAGCCACTCGCTCCATCAAAAGCTATGTGCAGTTGGGCAAGCTGGTACTGACGCTGGTCGGCGCCATCGTGATCGTGGCAGCACTCATCGACCGCTCGCCACTGATCCTGCTCTCGGGCCTGGGCGCGATGTCGGCGGTCTTGATGCTGGTGTTCAAAGACACGATTTTGTCGTTCACCGCCGGCCTGCAACTGTCGTCCAACGACATGCTGCGCGTGGGCGACTGGATTCAGATGCCCCAGGTCGGCGCAGACGGTGATGTGGTGGACATCGCACTGCACACGGTCAAGGTCCAGAACTGGGACAAAACCATCACCACCATTCCCACCTGGCGCTTGATGAGCGAAAGCTACCGTAACTGGCGTGGAATGAATGAATCGGGCGGACGACGGATCAAGCGCATGCTGCGACTGGACGCCGCCAGCGTGCAGTTTCTCAACGATGAAGACATCGAGCGCCTGTCACGGATTGCCCTGCTGAGTACATATTTGCAAGACAAGCGCACCGCAGTGCGTGCAACCAACGCGGCCTTGGGAGAGCGCGCCAGCGCACCCGCCAACCTGCGTCGGCTCACCAACATCGGCACGTTTCGGGCCTATGTCGAGGCCTACCTGCGAGCCCACCCTGGCATCCACCAGGGGATGACGCTGATGGTGCGCACGCTAGAGCCCACGGCGGAGGGGGTTCCGATGGAGCTGTACTGCTTTACCGCCACCACTGCCTGGGTGCCTTACGAGGGCATTCAGGCGGACATCTTTGACCACCTGATCGCCATCCTGCCCGAGTTCCAATTGCGGATCTACCAAAGCCCGACGGGCTACGACATTCAAAGCGGCCTGCGCCGGGAAACACCGCAAGAGGCCACTGCAGGGGCTTATCGCTGATCCTCTGGCATGCCTGCAGTCACAGGCTGTGCCACAAAGCCGATGCGGTGCAGGCCAGCATGGTGAGCGGCGCCCATCACCTCGACCACCTTGCCATAGGGCACTTGGGCGTCGGCGCGCAGTTGCACCTCGGTGTCAGGGGCATCCTGACCGACGTCCTGCAGGCGTGCTTCCAGGGCCAAGAGGGACAGGGGCTGGTCGTCCCAGAAGACCTGTCCAGTGGCGTCGATCACCAGGGTGATGGCCGGGCTGGGGGCCAAGGGCGCTGCGCCCTCGGTGCGAGGCAAGTCGAGCCGGATGGCGGTGGCCAGCAAGGGGGCTGCCAGGATAAAGATGACCACCAGCACCAGCATCACGTCCACCAGCGGGGTGATGTTGATCTCGGCGATGGGCGCCGGATCGGGCCGGCGCGCCATGCGGCCAAAGGCCATCAGGCGGCCTCCGCCGGGGCCAGGAGTTCGTGCAGGTCGTGCGCCAGGCCTTCGAGTTCGGCCTCGGTGCGGGCGATGAAGCGGCCAAACAGGTTGTAGGCCAGCACAGCCGGGATGGCCACGGCCAGGCCAGCGGCGGTCATCACCAGGGCCTCGCCCACTGGTCCGGACAGGCGATCGATGGTGACCGGGCCGCCGGCGGTGAGCGCCGTCAGCGCATGGTGGATGCCCCAGACCGTACCCAGCAAGCCGACGAAGGGGGCCGTAGAGCCCACCGTGGCCAGCAGGATCTGGCCGGCCTGCAGGCGATCCACGGCGGACTGCAGGGCGGCGCGCAGGCTGCGGGTCAGCTGGGCGCTGCGGTGGGCCTGGGCGGCAAGGGCAGTTTCAGAAGCAGATGCCGTGGCGGACTGGGCGGCCAGCAGCAGCGGCTGCAGCAGCCCTTCCCGGTCGAACGCCGGCAGGCGCTGGGCCGCAAGCGCCAGACTGGGCGCCTGCCACAGCACGGCCAGGGCACGGGGCAGGTCGGCACGCACGCGCCACCACAGGCGGAACTTCCAGACCACCGCCATCCAGCTGGCGACCGACATGGCCAGCAGCAGCAAAGCGGTGCCCTGCGTGACCGCATCGCCCTGATGCCACCACTGGAAGCTGCCCATGGTTCTCTTTTTTCAGCAGATCAGCCGTTCAGCCCAAGCACGTCGAACATGTCGAACAGGCCCGTGGTCTGGCCCGCCAGGAAGCGCACGGCGCGCAGGCTGCCCTGGGCGTAGGTGGCGCGGCTGGACGATTTGTGCGTGATCTCAATGCGCTCGCCAATGCCCGCAAACAGCACCGTGTGGTCGCCGACGATGTCGCCGCCACGGATGGTCGAAAAGCCGATGGTGGAAGGGTCGCGCTCACCGGTGTGGCCGTAGCGCTCATAGACCGCGCAGTCCTTGAGGTCACGGCCAATCGCTTGGGCAATCACTTCGCCCATCTTCAGCGCAGTCCCGGAAGGCGCATCCACTTTGTGGCGGTGGTGGGCCTCGATGACCTCGATGTCGTAGCCGGTGGCCAGGGCCTTGGCGGCCATTTCCAGCAGCTTGAGGGTCACGTTCACGCCCACGCTCATGTTCGGGGCAAGCACCACGCCGGTACGTTGGGCATAGGCGGCGATTTCAGCTTTTTGTTCCTCGCTAAACCCCGTGGTGCCGATCACCGCCTTCACGCCCAGCTCGGCGCACACGGCCAGATGGGCCAGGGTACCTTCGGGACGGGTGAAGTCGATCAGCACGTCGGCATTCTTCAGGCCTTCCCGCAGGTCGGCGGTGATGGTCACACCGCTGGCATGGCCCAGGTACGCGGTCGCATCGAGCCCAAGTGCGGCGCTGCCTTCCATGTCCAGGGCGCCGGCGAGCACGCAATCGTCGCTGGCGCGGAGGGCCTCGATCAGCATGCGACCCATGCGGCCGGAAGCGCCGGCCACGGCAACGCGGTGGGGCCGGGCGACGGCCGAAGAATTCCCTGTCATGTGCTTCCTGTGGATGAAATCAAAAAGTGGGGCCACCGCAGCGCGGCGGCATTCAACGGGCCACGGGCTCCAGCGGCGGGTAGCGCTTGGCCGGATCGGCGGGCAGCGCAGAAGCAGCCGCAGGCGCCGCAGCAGGGGGGGCTGCTGGATAGCGTGCCAACTGGGCGTCGGTCGCCTCCAGCACTGGCACCGGCGCACCTTCCTTGCGTTTGCCGCCCAGCGAGGAGACGAACTCGGCTTCGGTGGGCATCGGATCGCCCTCGTGGCGTGCCAGCAGGTCGCGCTCAAAGTACACGGTGAGCTTGCGGGTCTGCAAGGGCTGGCCCAAGCGCTGTACGGTGAACACGTACTCCCAGCGGTCGGCGTGGAACAGGCTGGTGACCAGGGGGGTGCCAAGGATCTCGCGGACCTGCTGCCGGCTCATGCCCGCCTGCAAGGCCTCGACCTGTTCACGGGAGACAAAATTGCCCTGCACCACATCGGCGCGGTAAGGGGTGACCACATTGGCCAGCCGCTGGCTGGCGCTGTTGAAGCTGCTGCAACCGGCCAGGGCCCAGAGCGCGGCAGCGGTCCAGAAAACCAAGCCCGCACGGGGGCGGCGACAGACTTCAATGGGCATGGAAAACAGGGCGTAAGGATATGATCAAGCCATTGTAGCGGCAGGCTTTCCACGGCCTGGCCAGGCTGCCCGAGCATCTTTGCATGGCCATGAACAACATTGACGAACTCAAAAGCACGGGCCTGAAAGCCACACTGCCCCGGCTCAAAATCCTGGAAATCTTCCAAAAAGGCGCCCAGCGCCACATGACCGCCGAAGACGTGTACCGGGTGCTGCTGGAAGAGCGCACGGACATCGGCCTGGCCACGGTCTATCGGGTGCTGACCCAGTTCGAACAGGCCAGCTTGCTGACCCGCAGCAACTTTGAGAGCGGCAAGGCCGTTTATGAACTGAACGAAGGCCAGCACCACGACCACTTTGTCTGCACCCGCTGCGGCAAGGTCGAAGAGTTCTACGACCCGGAGATCGAAAAACGCCAACAGCTGATCGCACAGAACAAAGGCTGGGAGGTGGAAGACCATGCCATGGCGCTGTATGGCCGCTGCGCCAGCTGCGCCCAGAAACCACCTTCAGTACGCCTGGGCTGATAAAGACAGCCCCGACTACTACACGCCTGCGTCGCGCTCCATCGCCCGGCGGTGGCGCTCGACAAATTCCTGGTAGGTGTCAATGCCGCGCAGCTGCAGGATGGTGTTGCGCACGGCGGCTTCCACCAGCACGGCAATGTTGCGTCCGGCCACCACCTGGATGACCACCTTGCGCACCGGTACCCCGAGCACGTCCTGCGTCAAGGGCTCGCTGGGCATGCGCTCGTAGTCACGCTCCAGGGTTTCCTTGCGCACCAAGTGCACGATCAGGCGCAGGCGCATCTTGCGGCGCACGGCCGTCTCGCCAAAGATGGCGCGGATGTCCAACAGGCCAATGCCACGCACCTCCAGCAGGTTCTGCAGCAGCTCGGGGCATTTGCCTTCGATGGTGTTCTGGTTGATGCGGAACAGGTCCACCGCGTCGTCAGCCACCAGGCCGTTGCCGCGCGAGATCAACTCCAGCCCCAGCTCACTTTTACCCAGGCCCGATTCGCCCGTGATCATCACGCCCAGGCCCAGGATGTCCATGAACACGCCATGCATGGTCGTGCGGTCGGCGAAATGCTTGGACAGGTAGGCCCGCAGCACATCGATCACCGAGGCAGACGATTCCTGCGTCACGAACAGCGGAATCTGCGCGTCCTCGCACATGGACAGCAGGGCATCCGGTGCCGTCTGCCCATCCGCCAGCACCAGGACCGGTGGCTTGAGGGTGACGATGCGCGCCACGCGGCGCTGGCAGTCGAGGGAGGAGGCGTTGCTGATGTAGCTCACCTCGCGCTCACCCAGGATTTGCACGCGGTAGGGATGGATGTAGTTGAGGTGCCCCACCAGGTCCGCACCCGACCGGGCAGAGCGCACGGCCACTTCGTCGAAGCGGCGTTCGGAGGCTCCCAGACCAGCCAGCCACTCCCACCTCAAGCGGCCGCGCAGGGCATCGAACAGGGCATCCGCGCTGATGACATTCGGTTTCATGGGCAGCCTGTCAAGGGCGGTGGCACATCAGGCGGGCTGGCTGGATTGCCAGCGGGCAATCATGGTGTGCAGGGCGGCAGCGTCGGTCGAGGCCTTGAGCTGCTCCCGCAAGGCGGTATCGCTGAGCAGCTCCGCAATCTCGGACAGGATTTCAAGGTGCTTTTGCGTGGCGGCTTCTGGCACCAGCAGGAAGATCAGCAAGCCCACGGGCAGCTCGTCGGGCGCATCGAAACCGATCGGGTGCTCCAGCTGGAACACGGCAGCCATCGGGGCTTTCAAGCCCTTGATGCGGCCATGGGGAATGGCCACGCCGTGGCCAAGGCCCGTGGAACCCAGGCGCTCGCGGGCGAACAGGCTGTCGGTGATCAGGGCGCGGGAGAGGCCGTGCAGGCTTTCAAACAGCAGGCCCGCTTCTTCGAAGGCGCGCTTCTTGCTGGTGGCGTCAACGCTGACGAGCACTTGGGCGGCGGGGAGGATGGAGGCGAGGCGATTCATAGGCGGTGCGTGGCGAACAATTATGCATCCATCGACCCAAGCGCTGGCCCCTGGGCCGAAAACGCAAAACCGCCCCGAAGGGCGGTAACAAGGTCGATCGAACCCAAGCTCAGGCCTGGATTTCCCGCTTCACGGAATCGTGATGGTGGTTTTGTAGGCGGTCCTTGTGGCGTACCACCTGGCGGTCCAGCTTGTCCATCAGCTCGTCAATGGCAGCGTACATGTCGGCATGGGCGCTCTCGGCAAACAGGTCATTGCCCTTGACATGGATGTTGCACTCGGCGTGTTGGCGCTTGTCCTTTTCCTTCTGGTTGTCCACCGTCAACAGGACCTTGACATCCACCACTTGGTCGAAGTGGCGCAGGATGCGTTCCAACTTGCTGGTGACATAGCCATGCAATGCGGGGGTAACTTCAAGGTGATGGCCGCTGATCGTCAAGTTCATGAATAAATCTCCTTCAAGGGACCTCGATGGCGGGATGCGGCTGGCCAATCGACCAATTGCCGCGGGGTCAGGTTTTGGCCCGCCATGGATGCAATCCTATACCTTGCTGGCCGCAAGTTTTGCAAGTTGTTGCAGACGGCACCGGCTTTTACGGGTTGCCCCGGGGGCCAACCGGCGCGGGCGCCAGGATTAAAATCCGCGCCCTTGATCGGTTTGGAGCGCGCGCTTGCGTGCGTCCCAAGCCACCCGCCTTGCCGATTGGACCCCCATGACCCAGACCGCCGCCACCCCTGCCCTGCACACCTCGGCCCTGCATTCCCTGCCTTTGCTGGCACGCGGCAAGGTGCGTGACAACTACGCCGTCGGCGATGACCGCATCCTGATGGTCGCCAGCGACCGCATCAGCGCCTTTGACGTGATCATGGGCGAACCCATCCCCGGCAAGGGCGCACTGCTGACCCAAATGGCGCTGTTCTGGTTCGACAAGCTAGGCCACATCTGCCCCAACCACCTGACCGGCGAGGCGCCCGAGAGCGTGGTGGCACCCGACGAAGTGGCCCAGGTGCAGGGCCGCGCCATGCTGGTCAAGCGCCTCAAGCCCATCCCCGTCGAAGCCGTGGTGCGCGGCTACCTGGCCGGCAGCGGCTGGAAGGAATACCAGGAAAGCCGCAGCGTCTGCGGCGTGCCCCTGCCCGAGGGCCTGAAGAACGCCAGCAAGCTGCCCGCCCCCATCTACACCCCCGCTGCCAAGGCCGAGGTGGGCGAGCACGACGAGAACATCACTTTCGAGAAGACCGTGGAAATGATCGGCCTTGAGCTGGCCAGCCGCATCCGCGACATCAGCATCGCGCTCTACGAGGCCGCCAGCGCCATCGCCGCAACCAAGGGCATCATCATTGCCGACACCAAGTTCGAGTTCGGTCTGGACCAGAACGGCAGCCTGGTGCTGATGGACGAGGTGCTGACCCCCGATTCGTCGCGCTACTGGCCTGCCGACAGCTACGCCGAGGGCAGCAACCCGCCCAGCTACGACAAGCAGTTCCTGCGCGACTGGCTGGAAACCGCGCAGGTCGATGGCCAGCCCTGGGGCAAGACCCCGCCCGCACCGACGCTGCCGCAGGACGTGATCCAAAAGACCGCCGCCAAATACCGCGAAGCGCTGGAGCGGCTGACGGCCTAACCAAGGTTCCCGCAACAAAAAAGGGCGTGTGCATCACACGCCCTTTTTTGTTTTTGGCTGAAGCCAGGGAATCAGTTCAAAGCCATGCTCAGCTTGCGGCGGTAGGCCGAGACCAACGCCGCTTGCGGGTCTTCCTGCAACGCTGCCTTGCCGGCCAGCTCGATGCCGCCGGCCTTGCCCGCCTGATCGGCGCCCGCCTTGGGACGGGGCGGGGTCAGCAGCTCCAGCAGGGCCACGTAGGTCTTGCGCGGGGCCTCCTCGTTCCACTGCTTGTCGCGCAGGATGATTTCCAGCAGCTCCTCCATCGCGGCCGTCCAGTCGCCTTGGGCGATGAGCCGGCGGCTCTTGGCAAAGCGGGTTTCAAAGTCGCGCTTGTTCTCGGCAATCTTTTCGTCGAACTGCGCCAGCGCCCATTGGCCGCGCGGATCGGTCACGACGAACTCCAGGGCGTTGAGCCACTGGGTCAGAGCCTCGAAACGCAGTTCGACCGGGATTTGCGCCATGGCCGGGGCCAGCACGCCAGCGGCTTCGTCAAGGTGGCCCTCGGTGATCAGGAGCTTGGCATAGTCAAAGCGAATGTCGTTGTTGGCGGGGTCGGCGGCCAAGGCCTCGGCCAGGCGGGCGCGGGCGCCTTGCACATCGCCCGACGCAAGCGCGTCCTGCGCCTCTTTGGCGTCGGCCTCGGCATTCAGGGCGTCCTCGCTGGGGAGGTGCTTATCGAGGAACTCGCGCAGCTTGCCCTCGGGCAGGGCGCCGGCAAAGCCATCAACCGGCTGCCCGCCGATCATCAGGATGCAGGTGGGGATGCTGCGGATGCCGAACATGC
>CAYZPX010000105.1:0-8866 GCA_964480105.1 uncultured Burkholderiaceae bacterium
CGGCCAGGTACTGGCGCTCGAACTCCTTGTTCTCGCCCACGTAGGACGAGATCATTTTCTTGATCTGGCGCGTCTCGAGCAGCTTGCCCAGGCCAAAACCGTCCACACCCGCGTTGTTGGAGATGGCGGTCAGGTTCTTGACGCCGCTGTCGCGCAGCGCGTCGATCAGCGCCTCCGGAATGCCGCACAGGCCAAAACCGCCCACGGCGATCAGCTGGCCATCGGCCACCACGCCTTTGAGGGCTTCGGCGGCGGAAGGAAATATCTTGTTCACCACGCTCTCCTTTGGAATGAAAGTGCAACGATACTACGTAAGACGCTACGTAGTATTTCGTAAAGAACACCCCGATGGACATTGATTACCCCCTCGCTTTTGAAATGGCCCCGGTGGGCTTGGTCATTTCCCGCAACCGCACGATGGTCGATTGCAACCGCCAGGTTTGCGAGATGTTTGGCGCCTCGCGGGAAGTGCTGCTGGGACAGTCGTTCCAGATCCTCTACCCCTCAGTGGACGAATACGAGCGCCTGGGCGCACGCATGGCGCCGATCCTCAATGCCAAGGGCTTCTATGCCGACGAACGGATCATGAAACGCGCCAGCGGTGAGCTGTTCTGGTGCCATGTCTCCGGCCGGGCCTTTGACCGGGACGCGCCCCATGCGGCCGGCATTTGGAGCTTTGAAGACCTCAGCGCCCGGCGGCCTGTCAAGTCGGAGCTGACCGGACGGGAGCGGGAGGTGGCCGCCCGCCTGCTGGAGGGCATGACCTCCAAGGAAATCGGCAAGACGCTGAACATCAGCCACCGCACGGTAGAAATCTACCGGGCACGCCTGATGCGCAAATACGGGGCCTCGACCGCTGCAGACCTGGTGCACAAACTGGTCACGGGCGGATGAACAGCCGACGCAGCCGACACAATGCACCTCCCTTCCATTCCAACAACCACCAGGAGACACGCTGATGAGCCCCCGCTACCCCCACCCCGAACTGAACGACCTGCCCGATGACATCCGCGAGCGCATCCTGCAGGTGCAGGAAAAATCGGGCTTCATTCCCAACGTGTTTTTAGCGTTTGCCCGCCGGCCGGCGGAATGGCGGGCCTTCTTTGCCTACCACGACGCCCTGATGGCCCCCGAAACCGCAGGGCGCGAGAGTGGCCTGAGCAAAGGCGAGCGCGAGATGATCGTGACCGCCACCAGCGCAGCCAACCAGTGCCTGTATTGCGTGGTGGCCCATGGCGCAATCCTGCGCATCTACGAAAAGGCCCCACTGCTGGCCGACCAAATCGCCGTGAACTACCGCAAGGCCGACATCACGCCGCGCCAGCGAGCGATGCTGGACTTTGCCATGAAGGTCTGCCAGCGCTCCCATGAAGTCGAGGACAGCGACTTTGCAACCCTCCATGCCCACGGCTTCAACGACGAGGACATTTGGGACATTGCCGCCATCACGGCCTTCTTTGGGCTGAGCAACCGCATGGCCAGTTTTGCAGGCATGCAGCCGAACCCAGAATTCCACCTGATGGGCCGCATCCCACGGCAAAAATGACCTGCTGGCGCACGCGCGCCAGGCCCCTCTGCGCATGGGCTTTTGCGACACCAGGGGTAAACCCTCTGTTTTTTGGTGACAATAGCGGCTTCGTTTCTTCCTGCCCATGCGCCCCATTCTTCGCCTGTTGCTGCTGACCCTGGCCGCCCTGCTGCTGCAGGTGGCGCCAGCCTGGGCACAGGCCAAGGAAGCCCCTTCCAGCAAAGGCCCGGTGGTGCGCCTGCTCAAAACCGACACGGCATCCCCCGAACGGTGCATGGCGCGCTACGCCCTGCTGACCAGCTGGGAGGAAACCGAAGTCCAGACCGCCAGCAACACACTGCAAGGCCTGCTTGGTGACGAAGAGCGGGCCGAAATGCAGGCCCCTTGCATCGCACTGCCCTCCCCCCCACCATCGGCCCTGTCACCTTCGCCTTGGCTGGCAGCCTTGCTTCCCGATCCCGCATTGCCGATGCGGCTGCGTCCGCCCATCGGATTGGCGCACTGAGCTGCCGTCAGCTTGTAAAGCCCGCCTGCCGGGCTGGGAACCGCTGAAATTTCTGGATTCAGCAGATTTTCTTGCACTTTTCCAGACCCTTTCACACAGCGCCACGCGCTGGGATTTGTCATATGCAACACCTCGCTTTTCCTTGGGTCCGGTGCGCCCTGCGCCTGAGCCTTGCAGGCCTGGCGGCCGCCAGCCTTCCCTCTTCTTGGGCCCAGACCGGGGCGCCTATCTCCCCGCCAGTGGCACCAGCCCCCTACGACGTCGCCACTTCAACCGCTGCACCCACGCTGGCGCTCGACGCGCTGGTGGACGTGGTCCTGGCGAACAACACCGAATTGCGCAACGCCATCCAGGGCAAAACCACGGCAGACGCCGCCGTGCGCTCCGCCGGAGCCTATGCCAACCCCAAGATCGAATGGAACCAGGGGCGCAACCAGGCCAGGCTCCCTGGGGTCAACGTGGGCACCGTCCAGAACTGGGGGGTCTCCCAACTGATTGAAAACCCGCAGGCACGCAGCGCACGGCAAGCGGCTGCGCAGGCCGTGGCCTTGGGCTCGGCCCACCAGATCGACCAGACCCGCAACGCGGTGGTGGCGCAGACCTTGCTGCATGCGTACGAACACCTGCTGCGCAAAGCCGAGGCGGCCGCAGGGGCCGATGCCGTCAAGCTGCTTGAAGCTGTGCGCGAACGGGTGCGGCTGCGGGTGGAAAGCGGAGAAGCCGCCCGCTATGAAATCATCAAGGCGGACGCAGAAATCATCAATGCGCGCCAAAAACAGCAGACGGCGGCACTGCAGGCCGAACAGGCTTTGCTCGCCCTGAACCGTCTGGCGGCAGGCCGCCTGCCCGCCCGTTGGGGCCTCGCGGGCTCGCTGGAAGACGAACGCCCATTGCCCACCCTGGAGGCCCTGCAGCAACGCGCCCTGGACACCAACCCCGAACTGCGCCAGCTGCAAACCGAGGTTGAACGCGCGCGCGCGCAGCAAAACGCAGCCCGCGCTAGCCGCTATCCCGGCGTGGAATTGCGCGTTGCGCACAGCCGTGAGCCCGAAATCCGCCAGAACATGGTGGGGATGAACCTCCAGATCCCGCTGCTGGACGACCGCAGTGGACCGATCGCAGAAGCCAACTCTGAACTGGCCAGGGCCGAAACGCGGCTGGAAGGCCGCAAGGCCGAACTGCAGCAGCAATTGCGCCAGGCATGGAAATCCCTGGAAATGGCCCGACTGCAAGCCGAAGCACTGAGCGAAGGCGTGCTCAAGGAAGCGGAGTCCGCCCTCAAGGTGGCCCAGGCCGCCTACCGTTTTGGAGAGCGCGGCATCCTGGACGTGCTGGACGCCCAACGGGTGCTGCGCACCGTACGCGCAGACCTGCTGCAGGCGCGCTACCAGGTCCAGGCCGCCCGCATCGAGCTGTCCCTGCTCGCGGGCATTTTGGGCAGCGCCCCGCAGCCGACACCCCACACCGCCCCTACCGCCACCCCATGAAAGACCTTTCCATGCGCACTTTTGCCCCCTTCGCACTTCGCCGACTGCACCTTGGCCTGGTCCTGGTCCTGGCACTGTCGCTGGGACTGCAGGCCTGCAGCGACTCCAATACAGACGCTGCAGCGCCCAAAGACCCCAAGGCGGTCGCGGCCGCCAATGCACCGCAGGACGACATGCTCGTCACGGTGCCCGAGGCGATGAACACCAACTTTGCGGTTTCCAAGCTCGAACAGGCGGACCTGGTCACCTTTCAGGAAGTGGCTGGCCGCATCGAGGCCAACGAACGCAACGTGACCCGGATTGGCGCCGCCGTCACCGGGCGCGTGACTTCGGTGCTCGCTGAAGTCGGGGACCGCGTGACGCTGGGCCAGGCCCTGGCCCAGGTGGCCAGCCCCGAACTGACCCAAGCCCAGCTGGCCTACCTGCGGGCCCGCTCCAGCGCCGAGCTGGCCGAACGCGCGGTCGAGCGCGCCCGCCAGTTGATCCAGGCCGATGTGATCGGCTCGGCCGAACTGCAGCGCCGGGAATCGGAACTCGCGATTGCCCGGGCCGAGCACCGCGCTGCCGCCGACCAGCTGCGCCTGATGGGCCTGCCCACCGACGCCATCCAGCGCCTGCGCGAGACCGGCAGCCTGCACCCCCATGCCAACGTGCTGGCCACCCAGGCGGGTGTGGTGATTGAGCGCAAAGTCAGCCAGGGCCAGGTGGCGCAGCCCGGCGACCCTTTGTTCACCGTGGCCGACCTGGGCACGGTGTGGGTGGTGGGTGAACTGCCCGAACAGGCTGCCCGCACAGTGCAAACCGGCCAGAAGGTGGACATCGATGTGCCCGCTTTGGGGCAGAAGCTCTCGGGCAAGATTGTGTTTGTGGGCGACACCGTCTCGCCCGAAACCCGCACGGTGCCCGTGCGCACCCAGGTGGACAACCCCCTGCGCGCGCTGAAACCCCAGATGCTGGCCACGATGCGCCTGGCGGGACAAAGCCAGCGAGCCCTGGCCTTGCCCACGGTGGCCGTGGTGCGCGAAAACGACCTGGACCATGTGTACGTGCAGACCGGGCCACAGCAATACCGACTGACCCCCGTAGAACTGGGCCCGGCCAGCGAAGGATTCCGGCCCGTGCTCAAGGGTCTGAGCGAAGGGGCACCCGTCGTCGTCGAAGGCGCGTTTCACCTGAACAACGAGCGCAAGCGCGCCGAGTTGGAGTAAGCCGCCATGTTGACTTCCCTCATACGTGCAGCGCTCGGCCAGCGGCTGGTGGTGATCGTCCTGGCGCTGGTGGTCTGCGGTTTTGGCCTGCGTGCTGCACTGCGCCTGTCGGTCGATGCCTTCCCTGACGTGACCAATGTGCAGGTACAGATCGCGACCGAAGCCCCTGGTCGCTCGCCCGAGGAAATCGAGCGTTTTGTGACCGTGCCGCTGGAAATCGCGATGACCGGCCTGCCGGGCATCACCGAGATGCGCTCGCTCAACAAAAGCGGGCTGTCCATCATCACCCTGGTCTTCACCGACAAGACCGATGTGTACTTTGCCCGGCAGCTGGTCACCGAACGGCTGATCGAGGTGACGCCGCGCATGCCGGCGGGCATTGTTCCCGTGCTGGGGCCGGTCTCCACCGGCCTGGGCGAGGTGTACCAGTACACGCTGGAGAAGCCCGACGATGGCCAGCGCGCCCTCACGCCCGCCGAGCTGGCCGAGCGCCGCACCGTGCAAGACTGGGTCGTTCGACCGCTGTTGCGCTCGATTCCCGGCGTGGCCGAAATCAACTCGCAAGGCGGCTATGTCAAGCAATACCAGGCGCTGGTGGACCCTGGGCGCCTGCGCCACTACGGCCTGTCGGTGCAGCAGGTGGTCCAGGCGATTGCTGCGAACAATTCCAACGCCAGCGGCGGCATCCTGCCGCAGGTGACGGAGCAGTACCTGATCCGTGGCGTGGGCCTGATCCGCACACTGGAAGACATTGGCAACATCGTCGTCAAGGAAGAAAAGGGCGTGCCGGTCTATGTGCGCGACGTCGCCAAAGTCCAGCTGGGCAGCGAAGTGCGCCAGGGCGCCATCATCAAGGGCGGCTACACCGAAGGCGTCTCGGGCATCGTACTGATGATGCGCGGCGGCAACGCCAAGGAGATCGTGGGCCGCGTCAAGGAGCGGGTGGCGGAGATCAATGCCAAGGGCATGTTGCCCGATGGCCTGCAGATCGTCCCCTACTACGACCGCACTGACCTGGTGGACGCCGCGCTGTGGACCGTGGGCAAGGTGCTGATCGAGGGCATCTTCCTGGTGGTGGTGATCCTGTTCATCTTCCTGGGCGATGTGCGCTCCAGCCTGATCGTGGTCAGCACCATCATCATCGCGCCGCTGACGACCTTCATCCTGATGAACCGCTATGGCATCTCGGCCAACCTGATGTCGCTGGGCGGCCTGGCGATTGCCATCGGCCTGATGGTCGATGCCACCGTGGTGGTGGTGGAAAACGTCTATCACAAGCTGGGCCAAGCCGGCGACAGCGTGGGCGCGCGGGTGCGCACGGTACTGGCCGCGACCACCGAAGTGGCGACACCGACCATCTTTGGCATTGCGATCATCATTTTGGTGTTCCTGCCGCTGATGACGCTGCAAGGCATCGAGGGCAAGATGTTTGCGCCCCTGGCCCTGACCATTGCCATGGCCCTGGCCGTGTCACTGGTGGTCTCGCTGTTCCTGTCGCCGGTGCTGTGCTCGTATTTCCTCAAAGGCGGGGCCGACCACGACACGAAGCTGATCGCTTTCCTGAAGCGCCACTATCTGGCTTTACTGGATGGCGCACTGGTCAAAAACCGCCTGACCCTGGCTGTCGCTGTGGGATTGCTGCTGGGATCGCTGGCGCTGTTCCCGCTGCTGGGCAAGTCCTTCATGCCCACCATGAAGGAAGGCGCCCTGACACCGCAGATCAACCGGGTGCCCAGCATTTCGCTAGACGAGTCGATCCGCATGGAAATGGCCGCCATGAAAACCGTGGCCGAGGTGCCTGGCGTGCGCATGGTGGTCTCCAAGTTGGGCCGGGGCGAATCGCCCGCCGACCCTGCGGGCCCCAATGAATCCGACCCCATCGTGCTGCTGGACCCTGAATCCGACCGCACGCAGGACGAGATCGATGAGGACATCCGCCAGCGCCTGTCCACCATTCCGGGCGTGCAAATCGTGCTCTCGCAGCCGATTTCCGAGCGGGTGGACGAAATGGTCACCGGCGTGCGCTCGCAGCTGGCCATCAAGGTCTTCGGCGACGAGCTGGGCGACCTGAAACGCGTCTCCGAGCAGGTGGCCCGCATCCTCAAAAGCGTCGACGGCAGCCGGGACATCCGCATCGAGCGGCTTTCCGGCCAGCAGGCCTTGACGGTGGACATTGACCGCAAGGCCATTGCACGCCACGGCCTGAACGTGGCCGACGTGCAGGGTGTGATCGAAAGCGCGATCGGCGGCAAGGATGTGACCACCCTCTACGAAGGCGAGCGCCGCTACAGCGTCGTGGTGCGCTTCCCGACCGAGGTGCGCAACTCGCCCGAGGCGATTGGCGCGACGCTGCTGCCCACGCCAGGCGGAGCGCTGGTGCCGCTGTCCAGTGTGGCCAAGATCAGCCTGGTCGATGGCCCCGCGCAGATCAGCCGCGAAAGCGGCAAGCGCCGCGTGGTGGTCGGCGCCAACGTCGAAGGCCGTGACCTGGGCGGCTTCGTGGCCGAGGTGCAGCAACGCCTGGATGCCGAAGTGAAGCTGCCTGAGGGCTACTACTTCAAGTTCGGTGGCCAGTTCGAGAACATGGAACGCGCCATGGAAACCTTGTCGGTCATCGTGCCGCTGACCATCGTGGCGATCTTCTTCCTGCTGTTCCTGCTGTTCAACTCGGTCAAGCTGGCCGGGCTGATCATCCTGGTGCTGCCGTTTGCGTCGATTGGCGGGCTGATCGGCCTGTTTGTCACGGGCGAATACCTGAGCGTTCCGGCCTCGGTGGGCTTTATCGCGCTGTGGGGCATTGCGGTGCTCAATGGCGTGGTGCTGGTCACCTGCATCCGCCGCCTGCGCGAGGATGGCATGGATGTGGCCACGGCCGTGCGCGAGGGCTGCGTACAGCGTTTCCGCCCCGTGATGATGACCGCCACCGTGGCCCTGCTGGGACTGGTGCCCTTCCTGTTCGCCACCGGCCCGGGCTCGGAGGTCCAGCGGCCGCTGGCCATCGTGGTGATCGGTGGGCTGATTTCGTCCACCCTGCTGACCCTGGTGGTGCTGCCCACGCTGTACCGCTGGTTTGACGAACAACCCACCGAAGCCTGAGGAGACATGCTATGAAAGAAATCCGTGCCATCGTCCGGCCCCAGCGGCTGGAACGCCTGCGGGATGCCCTGCGGGCGATTCCGAACTTTCCTGGCGTGACGATCTACAAGGCGGAGGGCTTCACTGCACCAGCCGCTGTGGACAAACGCAGCGTGAAAGAAGAGCTGACCGACTTCAGCGGCAAGCTGATGGTCTGCGTGCTGGCCGACGAGGCGATGGTGGACACCATCCGCGACACCCTCATCGACGCTTGCTGGACGGGCAAGATCGGTGACGGCTTGGTGTGGACGGTGGACATCGCCAGCATCCACCGCATTCGTGATCGCGCGCCACTGTAAAGCGCTCGCCCCTGGGAAAACTGCATTCCCAGGGGAGACGCACCAAGGCGATCGCCCCTGTGCGAGCTGCATACAATCCGTCGCCCAGACGACATTTCTGGGCCGGGGCCCTCGGTCGCCCCCCCCTACACTCCAACGAATCCCTTTTGACGAGACAGAAATGACCAACGAAGAAATCCTCGCCCAGTTTGGCCCCCGCGAGTCCATGGAATACGACGTGGTCGTGGTCGGCGGCGGCCCCGGTGGCCTGGCCACCGCGATCCGACTCAAGCAACTGGCCGCAGAAAAGGGCCAGGACCTTTCGGTGGTCGTACTGGAAAAAGGCTCCGAGCCCGGCGCGCACATCCTGTCGGGCGCCATCATGGACCCCAAGGCCCTGACGGAGCTGTTCCCCGACTGGAAGGAGCGGGGCGCGCCACTGAACCAGCCCGTCACGGACGATGCCTACATCTTCCTGGGCGAGAAGTCGGCCTTCCGCGTGCCGAACATGTTCTTGCCGCCGTTCGCGGACAACCACGGCAACTACATCATCAGCCTGGGCGCGGTCACCAAATGGCTGGGCGAGCAGGCCGAAGCCCTGGGCGTGGAGATTTTCCCGGGCTTCACCGCCGCCGAGGTGCTCTACAACAGCGACGGCTCGGTGCGCGGCGTGGCCACCGGCAACATGGGCATCGGCAAGGATGGCGAGCCCACCGAGAACTTCC
>CAYZPX010000106.1:0-8823 GCA_964480105.1 uncultured Burkholderiaceae bacterium
AACGCCGCGCTGTTCGCCGTGGCCCTGCTGGCCAACGAGGACCCCGCCCTGCGCCTGCGCCTGGAAGCCTTCCGCGCCGCGCAGACCGAGGTGGCGCGCAACATGACCTTGCCGCCCGCCGCATGAACGCGCCGGACATGAGCGGCGCCGGGCCGTCCCAAGCCGCGAAGGCCCCCCCGGGGGGCAGCGACCCAGCGCAGCGGCGGAGCGTGGGGGCACCATTACTACCGGGGGCCACACTGGGCGTGCTGGGCGGTGGCCAGCTGGGCCGCATGTTCGTGCACGCCGCGCAGGCCATGGGCTACTTCACCGCCGTGCTGGACGCCGACCCGCACAGCCCCGCGGGCCGTATCAGCCACCACCATGTGCAGACCGGCTATGAAGACCCCACGGGCCTGGCCGAACTGGCCCGCCTGGCCGACGCCGTGACCACCGAGTTCGAGAACGTGCCCGCCGCCGCGCTGGCCGCGCTGGCCGCGCATGGGCCGGTGGCCCCCGCCGCCGAGGCGGTGGCCGTGGCCCAGGACCGCGCCCAGGAAAAAGCCCACTTTGTGCGCTGCGGCGTGCCCTGCGCCCCGTATGCATTCATCGAGACGGCGGAACAACTGGCGACCGTCCCTGGCAACCTGCTCCCCGGCATCCTGAAAACCGCCCGCCTGGGCTATGACGGCAAGGGCCAGGCAAGGGTACAAACCGCCGCCGAGTTGGCCACCGCCTGGGACGCCATGGGCCGCGTGCCCTGCGTGCTGGAGCAAATGCTGCCGCTGGCCCTGGAATGCTCGGTGATCGTGGCGCGCGGCCGTGACGGTGCCATGGTGCACCTGCCCGTGCAGCGCAACCTGCACCGCGACGGTATCCTGGCCGTGACCGAGGTTTATGAAGGAAATCTGCCTCCAGCCCTTTTTCATCAAGCGGTATTAGCTACAAAATCAGTAGCAGAAGGCCTGCAATATGTGGGCGTGCTGTGCGTGGAATTCTTCGTGCTGCAGGATGGCAGCTTGGTGGTCAACGAAATCGCGCCCCGGCCGCACAACAGCGGCCACTACAGCCAGAACGCTTGCGATGTTTCGCAGTTCGAGCTGCAGGTGCGCACCCTGGCTGGCCTGCCGCTGACCCAGCCGCGCCAGCACAGCCCCGCCGTGATGCTCAACCTGCTGGGCGATCTGTGGTTCCGGGATGGCGACACCGCCCAGACCCCGCCCTGGGCCGCGGTGCTGGCCCTGCCCGGCACCCACCTGCACCTGTACGGCAAGCTCGATGCCAAGCGCGGCCGCAAGATGGGCCACCTGAACATCACCGCCGTGACGGCCGAGGCCGCCCGGGCCACCGCCCTGCAAGCGGCTGCCCTTTTGGGCATTGATCCGTTCTGAAGGCGATCTGATGATCCTCGACGGCACCCAGCCCGAGGCCGTGGCCGCTGCCGCCCGCGCCTTGCGCGCCGGCCGGCTGCTGGGCCTGCCCACCGAAACCGTCTATGGCCTGGCCGCTGACGCCAGTAGCGATGCAGCGGTGGCGCAGATCTTCACGGCCAAGGGCCGGCCCAGCGACCACCCACTGATCGTGCATGTGGCCGACGCCTCGGCAGTGGGTCACTTTGCGCGCGAGGTCCCGGCCTTTGCCCAGGCCCTGCTGGACGCCTTCTGGCCCGGCCCGCTGACGGTGATCCTTCCGCGCCAGCCGGGTGTGGCCAGCGCGGCCACCGGCGGGCAAGACAGCGTGGGCCTGCGTTGCCCCAGCCACCCGGTCGGCCTGGCCGTGCTGCGTGCCTGCGCCGACCCGGCCCTGGAAGGAGCCACCGATCTGCCGCCCGTTTGGGGCCTGGCCGCGCCCAGCGCCAACCGCTTTGGCCGGGTCAGCCCCACCACCGCCGCGCATGTGCAAGGCGAATTTGGTGACAGCCTGCTCATCCTCGACGGCGGGCCCTGTGCGGTCGGGATCGAATCGACCATCGTGGACTGCACCCGTGGCGTGCCGGTGCTGCTGCGCCCCGGCGCCATCACCCGGGCGCAGATCGCGGCAGCCTGCGGGATCAAACCGCTCTCGAAAGAAGCGCTAGAAGGGCAGACGCCAAGGGCCTCAGGCACCTTAGAGGCCCATTACGCGCCCAACGCATCCGTCCGCCTGATGGAAGCCGCCGCGCTGCAAGCCGCCTTGGACCAGCTGCGACCAGACAGCGCGCCGGTGGCGGTCTATGCGCGTTCGCCGCTGCGTCTGCCCCTGGCGGTCGCCGTCCACCAGCGCCCCATGCCGACTACTGCCAAGGCCACTGCCCAGGAGCTGTTCGCGGCACTGCGCAGCTTTGACGACGCCGGCGCGCAGCGCATCTGGATCGAAACCCCGCCCGCCACGCCCGACTGGGAAGGCGTACGCGACCGGTTACAGCGGGCCGCTGCCGCCGGCTGATGCCGGAATGGCGCCGCCACTGCAACCCGCCTCGTTACACTCAAAACCCCTTATCAGGAGAGACTTCATGGCAGCATCTTGGAAGCGCCGCACCGCCCTGGCCCTGGCCACGGCATCCCTTGCCCTGCTGACCGCCTGCGGCTCCAGCACCACCGAATCGGCCCTGCGCCCCGCGCGCTTTGTCGCCTTCGGGGATGCGATGGCCGATGTGGGACAGAACGGCGTGCGCTACACGGTCAACGATGGCTCGGTCAACAACTGGACGCTGCAGCTGGCTTCGCGTTATGGCCAGACCCTGACCCCTGCCTCTGCGGGCGGCAACAGCCATGCGGTGGGCAACGCCCGCGTGGTGGCCACGCCCGATGCCACTGGCAATGCCAGCACCCCGACCGTACAGGCACAAATCGACCGCTTCCTGGCACAGGGCGGGAAATTCGGCCCCAACGACGTGGTCGTGGTCAATGCAGGTGTCAGCGATGTGGTCGCCGAAATGGCTGCGGTGCGCGCGAACCAGAAAACGGCCACGCAAATGGTGACCGCCACGCGCGAAGCCGGCAAGGCCCTGGCAGGCCAGGTGCGCCGCCTGGTCAATGCGGGCGCGAAATACGTGATGGTCAGCGGCACCTACAACCTGGGCCGCTCGCCCTGGGCCAAGGCCATCGGCCAGACCGCTTTGCTGGGCGATGCCAGCAGCGCTTTCAACGAGGGCTTGCTGGTGGACCTGGTGGACCTGGGCACCAACGTGCTGTACGTGGACCTGGCGTTCTACGTGAACATCTACGTAGACACCCCAAGTAACCTGGGTTTCTCGAACGCGACGGTGCCGATCTGCACTTCGGTGGATGCCAACAACAGCATCGGCATTGGCAGCAACCAGGTCAGCTCCACGCTGTGCAACAGCCAAACGCTGTTGCCCAACACCAACCTCGACAGCTATGTGTTTGCCGACAGCGTCTACCTGACGCCCAACGCCCACCGTGTCTATGGCAACTACGCCTACGACCGCCTGCGCCTGCGCTGGTGACCTGTGCCTGTGCCAGCCAACGCGGCTGGCTGGGACCGATCAAAAAACCGACCTTTTCAGGTCGGTTTTTTGTGGCCAATGCCCTGGGCCTTTACTTGACGAGGTCGAACAGCGCCCGAGCCTGCGCGTGGCAGAAGGGCGGTTCGTAACTGCCGTGGTAGTTGGCGTAGTAGGTGGCAAAGGCGGGTGACGTGGGGTCGGTCGGCGCCTTGCCCTCGGGGCCAAAGGCGGCCTGGACAAAGGCATCGACATCCACCGTGCTCACGTTGGTCACGCCACGGCGGTCAAAATCGGCCTTCATCGGTGCCAGGTGCACCGCCGGCGGTACGGTGGGATCGCCCGCCCCCCCACACAGCAGCACGCGGGCCTTGGGGGTCCAGCCAAACAGGTCGTTCTTCTGGGCCGCGAGGGCCAAGGGATGGGTGGGGCTGGTGCGCACCCCCTCCAGGAAAGCGGACTGGAACAGCGCATCCCGGGCCTGGTTGGGCGTCACGCCGGGCCCGCCCGGCAAGGCGCCCGAGCTGACCAGGGTGGTGTAGTTGAGCGTGGGATGGGGCAGCAGGTTTTCGATCGTGCTGGCGTAAGGGGCCTTGAAAGCCTGGTTCACATCCGCATAGACATTGCCATACACCTTCTGCCAAGCCGTGACCAGGTAGGGCACAAAGAACTGGTAGCCCGCAATCGCCTCGGTCAGGCGCAGGGAACCCGAGAGGTTGTAGGGCCCGGCCAGATGGGCGCCAGCCACCACATTGAACTCGCTGGCATGGTCACGCTCGGCCGCGCGCTGGGCCGCCATCGAGGCATGGCCACCCTGCGAATACCCCGTGAACATCACTTTGCCAGAGAGGTTGGCGCCCACCGTGGGCGCCGCCCTGCGCGCCGCCCGCACGGCATCGATGACGGTGGTGGCCTCGGAGTCAGCATGCAGGTAGGGGTGGTAGCGGTACTGGGACTTGGCAAACCCCAGGGAGTCGCTGGCCACCACGGCATAACCCTGGGTAGCGTACATCGCAGCCAGCAGGAAGGTTTCGCTGTCCTGGGGGTTGGCAAGGGTGCGGGTTTTTTGGACATCGGTGCCCTTGGCATAGGCCACCAGGGGCGCAGGATTGCTGCAGGCGGTGGCACTGCCGCTGGGCACCAGCATCACACCCGAGGCGTTGCTGAACTCACCCGCCTGGACGCCGGGCGTGGTGTAGTTGAGCGCCACCACCTTGACATCACAACGGGCGGGGCCCGTGATGGCCTGCAAGCCGCTGGCGGCAGCGGCTGCATTGATCTGGATGGCCGTCAAGGTGGTGACGGTGGCGGGCGGCTCCACCAGAGCGCCGCGCTCCGGATCGTCCGATCCACCGCCACAAGCCGCCAACAAGGCGGTGGCAGCAGCCACCACCGTCCAACGAAAACAGGGCATGGGCAACATGGTTTCTTTCTGACAAGGGGAGGAAAGGAATCCTGCGCGAGAGGGACCGTGCTGGCCATTGGGGCAACTACCACCCGTCACCTCAGGGTGTCCGGACGGCCCAGTCCACCAGGGCATCCAGGGCGGGGCGGGCGGCCACCGCATTCGGATGGTTGACGATGGCCACCAGCACCTTGCGCTGGCCATTGGCCGCGTGCACATACCCAGCCAGCGCCGCCACATCGCGCAGGCTGCCAGTCTTGAGGTGAGCGCTGCCGGGGCGCAAAGCACTGCGGCGCAAGGTGCCATCCACGCCCGCCAAGGGGAGCGAGGCCAGCAGCTCAGGCATGACCGGGGAGCGCCAGGCGGCCTGCAACATCCGACCCAGCGCCTGGGCGGAGATGCGGGCCTCGCGGCTCAGGCCCGAGCCGTTGTCCACCACCGGCGGCTCGGCCTCGGGCAGGCGGGTACGCCACCAGCGCAGCAGGGCCTCGCGGGCGGCTTCGGGGGTGGCCGGGGTCTGGGGCGACAGCGCCAGGCTCAAGAACAGCTGCTGCGCCATCACGTTGTTGCTGAACTTGTTGACATCGCGCACCACCTCGGCCAGCGGCGGGGAGGCGAAATGGAAGGTCGGCGACCGCTCTGGCGGCACCCGGCCGTCGCGCACCACCCCGCCCAGACGCCCGCCCATCTGGCGCCACAGGCCTTCGACGGCGCGCGCGGCAAAGCCCTGGGGGTCGGGTGGAGCAATCGTCCAGGTCTTCTCGCCGCAGCTGGTGGGATAGACGCCCTGAAAGACCAGGCGCTGGGGATGGGTGAAATCGAGTTCCAGCCCCGCACGCCAGTCGCCACAGGCCGCACCGGGCGCCGCCAACGCGACCGTGGCCGGCAGCTGCAGCCCGGCCAGCGGAGGCTCGTACTGCACATGCGCCAGTCCCGCCTCGGGATCAGGCACCAGGCGCAGCACCAGGGTTTTGTAGTTCAGCAGCAGCGCATCGGGACCAGCGTTGTAGGGGCGCAGGGGCTCACCATCAAAGCGGGCCGGGTCGTCGGGGGGCAGTGCAAAAGCCGTGCGGTCCAGGACGATGTCCCCATCGATTTGCCGCACGCCCTGGGCCTGCAAGCGCGACAGCAGCAGCCACAGCCGCTCGACCACCAGCTTGGGATCGCCCTGCCCTTGCAAATAGACATCGCCCCGCAGCCGCCCACCCTGCTGCAAGGGACCTTCGACAAACACCGGGGTCTGCCAGGTATGGGCGGGCCCGAGCAGCTCCAGCGCGGCATAGGTGGTGACCAGTTTCATGACCGAAGCCGGGTTGACGGCCGCTTGCGCCCGGTGGGCCAGACGCGGGGCATCACGGTCGGCGCTGGCTACCCAGACAGCCAGCGCCTCGGGCGGCACCTTGGCGCGGGCAAGGGCAGCCTCTACGGGCGCGGGCAAGGACTGGGCCTGGAGATTCCCGGCCAGCGCGCCCACGCAGGCCATTGCCAACACCCATCGGCGGGACTGGACGGCAAACCATCGAGAGAACATGTGCATGCCCGCAGTCTAGGGGCTGGTAGCGACCGATAATCGGACCCTTCACGCGCCTGCCCATGAACCTCCTCGCCTTCGACACCAGCACCGACCGCCTTTTTCTCGCCCTGCAGCGGGACGACTCCGTCTGGGAATGGGAAGGCGCCGGGGGCGCGCAATCGTCCGCCACGCTGATCCCGGCCATCCGGCAGCTGCTGGCCCAGGGCGGCCTGACGCTGGGCGACCTGGAAGCCATCGTGTTTGGCCGGGGCCCGGGGTCCTTCACCGGACTGCGCACCGCCTGCGCCGTGGCCCAGGGCCTGGCCTTTGGCACACCAGGGGCACGGCAGGGCCAAGGTCTGCCGGTCTTGCCGGTGGACACCCTGCTGGCCATGGCCGAGGACGCACGCACCCAGCACGGCGTCACCCAGGTGGTGGCCACGCTGGATGCGCGGATGAACGAGGTCTATACCGCGGCCTTCACCTGGCAAACCGCGCCCGACCACCCCCAAGGCCGTTGGCAGGCCCAGGCCGACTGGCAGGTCGTGCCACCCGAGGCCGTCGACGTGCCACCTGGCTGGACCGTGGCTGGCAACGCCCAGGCCGTCTATGGGGATCGCCTGGCATCCCAAGCGGCGCATGTGCCTGCCCTGCCCACCGCCCGCGCCCTGCTGCGTCTGGCCCCGGCGCTGATCGCCGCCGGCGAGGCCGTGGCCGCACGCGACGCCCTGCCCCGCTATGTGCGCGACAAGGTCGCCCAGACCACGGCCGAGCGCGCCGCGCTGGCCCAGGCTACCCGCGCCCCAACAGCATGAGCGCCCGGCCGCTGCCCCCCAGCGCCCCCCTGCTGCGCTGGGACACCCTGACCCCCAACACCCTGGACTGGCTGATGCAGGTCGAGCAACAGGCCTACGCCCACCCCTGGACGCGGGGCAACTTTCTGGACGCACTGGCCTCAGGCTACGAAACCCGGCTGCTACGGCAGGGGGACGAACTGCTGGGCTATTTCGTCGCCATGCGCGGGGTGGACGAAACCCATCTGCTGAACCTCACCGTCGCCCCAGCACACCAGCGGCAAGGCTGGGCCAGGCGGCTGCTGGACCGGCTGGTGGACTGGTCCCGCGCCCAGGGGGCCGAATGGCTGTGGCTGGAAGTGCGCGTGGGCAACCACCGCGCCATTGCGGTCTATGAAGCCTACGGCTTTCGCCGCGTGGGCGAACGCAAGCGCTACTACCCCGCCGCACACGGCGCACGCGAAGACGCCATCGTGATGAGCCTGCGCCTGTGAGCGCCCTGCTGCCGGAGTTGCCCATGCCCCTGTCCCTGGATGCCCGCCAACGCGCCATGCTGCGCGAGATGGGGATCACCGTCTGGTCCCCCTTGCCCGAACCCACGCAGAGCCAGGCCCCCGCGGCCGCCGCCCTGGCCGAGGCCCCAAGCGCCACCGCCATGACAGCACCGCCCGTGCAGGCCCCGCCCCCAGCGCCAGCCCGCCCCGGCCCTGCGCCAGCGCCGCGCGCGGAGGCAGGTGTGGCGATGGCGCTGACCGTGCATGCGCCACAGCGGCTGTACCCTGGCGTGGATCCCAGCCGCGTCCCGGCTGGACTGGGCCAGGGCTGGCTGATCGTGACCGACAGCGTACCCGCCCAGGACCCGCTGGCCAGTGATGCCGGGCGGCTGCTGGACAACCTGCTGCGCGCAATGCGACTGCACCAGCACCCGCAGGTCGATCTGGTGGTACTGGAGCGGGGGGCGGTGCCCGATGGTTCGGGCGAACCCGGGGCTGTGGCCCAGCAGCTCGACCAGCTGGCGCGCACGCTGCGCCCGTCCATGGTGCTGCTCTTGGGCCATGTGGCGGCCCGCGGAGCGCTGGGGGGCAACGACCCGCTGGGCCGCCTCCGCGCCGTGCCCCACCGTCTGGGCGACAGCCCGGCCTTGGTCAGCTACGACCCCGCGTTTTTGCTGCGCTCGCAGGGCAGCAAGGCGGCCGCCTGGGCCGATTGCTGCCAGGCCCTGGCACAGGTCCGGCAGACGCAACAGGGCTGAAACCGGCCCCCCTCGCCCGCCACACCGCGGTGACATAATCCGCCGCTTGCATCAACGGAGACAAATCCTTGGAAACCTACCCCAGTTGGTAGCTTTCAGCTTCCGGACCTGAGCGACATGCCTGTTCAGAGGGGGTTGAAAGCTGCACCGAAGCCCCTTTTGCCGACACATGAACCCCCGGGAGTGAGCCCATGCTCAACATCTTTACGCTTGCCAATGGGCGGCTGGTCCAAGAAGAAATCGAATCGCTGGAAGAGCTGCGCAAGTTCCAGCCGATCTGGGTGGACCTGGAAGCCCCCACGCTGGAAGAAAAGCGCTGGATCCGCCAGCACTATGGCCTGTCGATCCCCGAAGACGCGATGGACGAGGACATCGAGGAATCGGCCCGCTTCTACGAAGAAGACAACGGCGAACTGCACATCCGCAGCGACTTCC
>CAYZPX010000107.1:0-8822 GCA_964480105.1 uncultured Burkholderiaceae bacterium
GACATCGTCTCAGCATTGCTGTGGGGGGGGCGAAAGATGTGGGTAATGGGATGGGTTTGCACCACTTCGCCCGAAATCTCGCCAAATGCCCGTGCGCCCAAATGCGCCATCGTCTGAATCGTGCGCTGTGTCAGCAACTTCTCCCGCATGGCCTCATACGACGACAAAAACATCCAGCTCTGCATGGTCACCATGCTGTTGAAGCCGCTGGGCTTGCACCAGCCAAAGCCGCGCTCCATGAACATGGCAAACAGGTCGGCTTTGCTGTCGGGGAAGGTGGCGCGGGCGTAGTCCTTCAGCACCGGGTTCATGCCCTTGCCGCCCATGTACGGCGGATTGGCCAGCACCGCATCAAACTGCATCCCCAGCACCAGCGCCTGGCGCACCAGCGGCAGCAGGTCTTTGGCGGCGGCCTGGGCGTAGAGGTCGCCCGAGGCTTCGGCGTTCTTCAAAAACAATAGCTGCTCGCGCAAGCTGGGTAAGCGCTGGGGGCCAATTTGGATCAAAGAACCAAAGGTTTTGGCGTGGGCAAAGGTGGCAAGCAGCTCGGCAATCGCCTGCTGCGTCAGCCCGCTGCTGGCCCCGGGCGCTGGCAGCGCAGCCGCTTCGCCCAAGCTCATTTGGGGCCGGGTGGCGGGGAACAGGTCGGTGTCGGCAAACCCGGCATCGGGGGCGCGGGGGCTGCCCTGCGGGCTGTGGCCAGCGGTCAGGGCCGCGTGCAGCGCCTGCGCGTCCAGCCCTTGGCTTTCTTGCAGGCTCAGGATGTTCAGGCGCGGCGGGTTGTCCGGGTCGGCCAGCAGGCGGCGGTCGTCGGCGCGGGCTTTCATCAGCAGGGCAAAACCGGCCAGCTGGGCGGCGCGGTCGTCAATGTCCAGGCCATAGAGGTTTTTTTCCAGAATCAAGCGCGGAATGTCGCGCAGCCGGTAGCCGCGCTCCAGGTAGATGGCCTTGAGCACGTCGTAGGCCACCACCAGGATGTGGCCACTGCCGCAGGCGGGGTCCAAACAGGTGATGGTTTCGGGGTTCAGGGTGTCGCCGTCTTGGGCAATGCGGGTCTGGATCAGCGCGTCCAGCTGGGCTTGCACCTCGGGCGTTTGTTCGGCGGGCTGGATGTAGTAGGGCCATTCGCTGGCCAGGGTGCTGCCGGGGTTGGCCATCAGCCACAGGCGGCCCACGCTGTTTTGCACCAGGTACTGCACGATCCAGTTGGGCGTGAACAGCTGGGTGGCGGCGGGAATGTCCTCGCTTTTCACCACCTTGCCAATGACCTGGTCTTTTTTCTCGCTGATGTAGAACTGGTAGAGCCAGCCAATCACTTCAATCTCTTGCCAGTCTTCCTCGGGCACGCCCGCCACCAGCTTGGCGATGATGGAGTCGGTGCGCAGCAGGTGGTCGGGCAGCAGCAGCTCGGTGTCGTCGTCAATGCGCTCAAACAAAAACGGCATGGTCCGCGACAGCTCGTTGCACTGGGCCACCAGCAGCAGTTTGTAGAGCTGGTTGTCCTGGTTGCCCGCCAGTTGCAGGGCCTGCACCTGGGCGGGCTGCAGGCCGGGCAAGGTCACTTCGGCGGCATGGCGCAGCAGCTCGGGCAGGCCGCCATCGCGGCTGCTCAGCACCCGGTGGCCATGGTCCAGCAGCTCGTGCAGCTCCATGTAGCGCAGCGCGGCAAAGCGGTTGAACCAGGTGTAGGCCACCTCCTCCATGGTCCGCGCAAACCCATCCGCCCCATGACGGGCGATGCGGGCCAGCAAGGCATCGCGCTGCGTGGCGACCTTGGCCGGCCACTCCACCCCGTCAATGATCGCCACGCCGCCGCTGACCGTGGCCGGTACCACCCGATCCGCCGTAATCCCCAACAGCGCCGCCCGGGCGGTGATGGCGGCGATGAAGTCTTTGCGGGCCTGTGGGGCGTAGGACTTGAGGTTGGATTTGTTCATGTTTTTTGGGGTCAAAAAGGGGTGTAAGCGTTTATTTATCAGCGGTGCTAGCTATCTTTTTTAAGGTGCCAAATCCGACAACAGCAAGCATTGAATGCCAGGCATACGCCGAAAGCCTGCATCGTTGGTCAATATGGCTGTGCAACCTTGCGCCAAGGCAGTGGCGGCATGTATCGCATCGGGCAATTTGAAGCCGTGCAATGCCCGCAAGCGGGCCGCTGAAATCAATGTGGCGGCATCGACTGGTGCGCGACTGAAATAGCCTCGGGGCGAGAGTGCGGTCTTGTAGAGCTGAACCAGGTCTTCGCGACCCCGTTGATAGGGTCGAACCAAGCCCTCCGCCAAACTGAGCTCACTGGTGACGGCATGCCATTCACCAGCTTCCATTCCCGCAAACGCTTGCCCGATCGGGATGGCCCAAGGTTCCACGCCCTCCAGGGCATAAATGAAGATGTTGACATCCAGATAAACCTTGTTCCCTGCCAGGGCTTGAGTCAACGCTCCCATTCGTCTCGTCCTGCACGAATGAATTGATCCACTGCGGCTGCGTCCTCAAAACATCCTTTGGCTTTGCCAATCAGCTGGGATAAGGGCACAGGAGAAGCAGGGCTCACCTCCGTGCTGGTGACCTTGTTGGATGGCGCTTGAGACACCACGCCCGGTTCATCAAGCGGCCAAAAAATGGCTTCGAGCCTTTTGTGTTGCAAGTGGGCAGGCACCGGAATAAAAGCAGGTGCATCTTCGTAAATGACACGAGACGGATTCATACGATTTCTCCTGAAAAAGGGCTCTAAGCCTTTATTTACCAGCGGTAGTAGCTATCAAATTTGATAGGTTGCTGGGTGCTGAACTTGATCGGTTAGTTGGTCGGTACTTGATCGGTCGCTCATCCAGGTGCTTGGGGTGGATGCTGTTGCATTGTGCTCACTGCACCCGCGCCTTGTTCCCAGCGCGGACGGCGGCCAGGAGTTCGTCTTGCAGGCGGTTGACGAAGGCTTGCACCTCGGCCTCGGTCTCCAGGTAGGTCTTGGCTTGCAGGCCGGCCAGGGCGACGACCTTGATGGGGCGGCTGGTGGGCACGCTGGGCGTGGCAGCGGGCTGGGCGGCGGTGGCGCCGGGGGCGTTGGCGGCTGTGGATTTGGCGGCCACGCGGGCGGCGGCTTCTGCGGCAGCAGCGGCAGCCGCTTGGGCCTTGGCGATTTTGTCCATCACCTCGTCCAGCAACTCGCCGCCCCGCCCTTGCAGGAACAGGATGCGGGGGATGCTGCTGAGGCTGGCGAGTTGGGCCTTGAGGTCTTGCAGGGGCTTGAGCACCTGGTTGCGCAGCTCGGGACTGGCCTGGGCGACGTCCAGCGCGTGGGAGGCTTCGGCCAATTTGGCGTCGATGGACTTGAGGGCGCGCTCGCGGCGTTCGGCGGCCAGGGCTTCGTTGGCTTTGTCCAGGGCGGCCACCAGGGCGTCGATCTGGTTGATCTGGCCATAGGGGGCGGGGTTGGCGCGGATGGCTTCGAGCCGGGCCAGGGCGGCAGCGGCCTGGGGGTCTTTGGCCAGCGCGTCGTGGTTGTCGTGCACGCGCTGCAGGGTGTCGAGCATGCGCTCCCAGGTGCCGGCCTGGGTTTGGTAGAAGCTGAGCACGTCGTGGGTGTCGTCGTGCAGGTCCAGCCAGTCGTTGCGCTGCTGGGCGATGGCTTCGATGAATTCGTAGCTGTCGCGAATGGCCAGCTGCTGCTGGATGCGGGCCAGGGCCTGGGCCACGTCGGCGCTGCCGGGGTAGTGCTTTTGCTCGGATTTGAGGCGGGCGTGCTCCAGCCGGGCCTTGAGCTGGCCCAGGTTTTCGCGGAAGGCGGTGACCAGGGCATCCTGCTCGTCGGGGGGCATCTGGGCAAACAGGTCGCGGTGGACTTCGCGGGCTTTTTGCCGGGTGGCGTTGTCGCTGGTCTTTTTCTTGAGGACGGAGACGGTGCGAAACCGCGCTTCCTTGCTCAAGGGTTCGATGGCGCTGGGGCCGTCCAGGTCGTTGCCTTCCATGACGAGCTTGACCTCCCCAGCCATGAACAGGCGGGCGACCAGCAGCACGGTTTCCCAGGCGGGGCGCCAGCCCCAGGGGGCTTTGGCAAAGCGGTCCACCACGTCGGACAACAGCACGCGGTTCTGGCTGGCGGCCATGGCCAGGTACTGGCGCATTTCTGTCAGGGCCAGGGGGTTGCCCTCTTCGGTGGTGGCTTCGGCGATGCGGCTTTGGGCCACGCTGTCGGCACTGAGCACGGCGCGAATCTCCGCCAGGGGGTCGGGTGCGCGGACCTTGATGTAGCCCAGCTTGCTGTAGGTGTTGGTGACCAGGTAGTTGAGCAGCTCATCGACCAAGGCGCTGGGCGTGGCGGCCCGGACCTGGGGTTGCTGGCCCAGGGCAAAGACGGTGCCGCTGGTCATCATGCTGGCCAGCTGGACCAGCAGGCGGGCGCGGCGCTCGCGGTTTTCTTCCTTGCGGTCCATCAGGATGCGCTTGAGCGCAGGGGTGGCCAGGTCGTTTTTGGGACCGATGTACTTTTCAATCTGCAGGTAGGTGCGCAGCTCCAGATCCACTCGCCCTTCGTTGGCCAAGCGCAGGATGGCGCGGCCCGGGCCTTCCATGCTGCGGCCCAGGCATTTGGCGTCGCCCATCAGCTCAAAGTCGCTGCCCACGGGGGTGAGCACTTCCAGCGTGAGGTCATGGGAGGCCTGGCGGTAGGGGGCGCCGTCCAGCAGGCGGTTGAATTCGTAATCGCTTTTGGTGTCGCGGTGGCGGACCTTGTTCTGGCCGCTGAGGATTTCTTCAAAGACCAGCTCGGCCACCAGCCGGCTGAGCTCGGCGCTGGAGACCTCGACAGACTTGATTTCCTGCGAAACATCACGTTCTTCGTTGGTCAGGAAAAACCACAGGTCGCCATTGCGGTTGACCAGGTTTTGGCGCTCCAGCCGCTCCAGGCTCTCGGCGATCTGGCGCTTGAGGGCCAATTTATCGGCATCGATCTGGTCCAGGCACAAGGTGGTGAGGTTGTCCACCGTGCCCTTGACGGCATCGGCATAGCGAATGAGGAACAACGCCCGCAGCAGCTTCAAATCCCAGGGCTGCAAACCAGGGTTGTCGGCAGCTTGGTCGATGGCGCGCTTGACCGAGGGCTCCAGGAACGACTCGATGGAGGGGTAGAAGTCGTACAGGGGGATGAGGGCATCGGTACCCCGGTGGCCGTTGTTTTTGGCGGCGGTCTGGAAGGCATCGAGCATGGAGCGCTCGCCCTTAGCCAAGTGCACGCCCGTGGCGCCCACCTTGCGGATGGACTCGAACACCTTTTGCACCAGCTGGAACTGGTAGGGGGCAAAGGGGTAATGCACGGCAAAGTCCTCGGCGCTTTGAATGCGCTTGAAGGCAATGGCGTGGTCGGCAAAGGAGAGCTGGTTGTTGAGGATGTCGCCCTTGGCGTGCCACAGGGCTTCGAGCTCCGCGCGGGCCTCGGAGGTTTTTTCCAGCAGGCGGTGGGAGATGACCTCGTCGGTGTTGGCGCTAGAAAGCAACAGCCGCGTGTGAAACCGGCCCTGGATTTTGGAGAAGTCGTTGGTCTTGGCCTGGTTGGCTTCGCCCAGGGTGGCCTCGATGTCGGCCTGGCTGGTAACGATGACCCAGGCCCGGCCCTTGCACTGGGTGCCCAGCTGCTCGGTGATGGTCTGCAGGTTGAGCATGAGCTGGGTGTTGTTGCCGATGAACTGCCCCACCTCGTCCACCAGGAACACCACGCGGTGCCGTGGGTCTTTGGTCGCCAGGTACTGGTTGACCAGCGCGGCAAAGCCCTCGATGTTGATGCGATGGCGCTCGCGGGCGTCGTCAAACCATTTGCCCGCCGAGTCTTCGGACATGCCCAGGGCCTGGCTGAGGCCGGCAATCACGTCGTCGCGCAGGAAGTCCACAGCGTCTCGCTCGGCCTCCCAGTCGTTGCCGTTGGAGGCTTTGAAGGCCTGCTTGAAGGCGTCAAACGCACCTTTGCCAATCAGGTGGCGCTCCATGTCCGCGACATGGGGGGCATCGCCCGAAAGGCCCTGCATTTCGTTGAACACGCGCAAAAACACTTGCAGGATGGCGTCGCGGTCTGTTTTGGCATCGGCCTTGGAGTCGATGTTGAACAGGATCACATCGCTGGGCCGGGCGACGGCACGGCGCAGGTCACCCAGGAGCATGGGGTCTTTGAGCTTGCTGTCAAAGAAATCAATGGCCCGCTGGTGGCGCCCGGTACCCGGCTCCACGGCCTCCTGGTTCGATAGCAGGTAGGACAGGATCTTGATGAAGTGCGACTTGCCCGAGCCAAAGAAACCCGACACCCAGACGCCCATGTGGGAGACGATGGCCGGGTCATTGGGCCGGCTTTCCGTGGCCAGGTAGGCCTCGACGAACTTGCGCAGGTAGGCGGTGACCTCTTTGGTGGCCACGTATTCGTCCAGCTCTTGCCAGACGCTCTCGGCATCGCGCTGGTCGGCCTTGACAACGCCGTTGATGGGGCGATCGATGGGTTTGACGAACAGGTCTTTGATGTGCATGGGGCGGGTTTCGAGAATTGCGGGAGGCAATGAGGGCGTCAAGAAGGGCTTCAAGACACAAGCCGGAAGGCACGGTAGTAGTGGTCGTCGGCCAGGGTGTTGAACAGGCGCAGCCGCTGCCCGTCGTAGCTCCCGGGGTAGAGCATGAGCAAGGGGGTGTCGCGCATGTGTGGGTGCAGGGCCGACAGCAGGGTGTGGGTGCGCAGCAAGGGGTACACCGCCCCCACGCCCTTGACGATGAGCAAATCCAGCTGGGCCACATCGCACTGGGCCGCCATCCGCTCAGCCAGGCGGTCTTCCTTGAGCACGGACCTCAGGGAATTGAGCAGGGCCGCATCCCCCTTGCCGACTTGCATGGCATAGGCTTTTTCCAGCAGATTGCGCTCTTGCAGCAGCGCGATCACGGTCTGGAACAGGTCCACGGTCTGGTGGCGGATGGCAGGCACCTGCTTGCGCAGGGCGGGCTCGATGACCTGGTCCAGCCAGCCGCGCATGGCCATTTCATGCTCAGGGGGGTAGTCAAAGATCCAGAAGCCGATCTCGCCGCCGGCGCCCTGGTTGCGCAGCACATCGGCCGAGGTGAGCCGGGGCAGGATCTGGTTCAGTCGGGCATCAAAGGGGCTGCTCATGGGGGAAAGTCCGTCAAAAGTCCATC
The DNA here is from genome assembly GCA_964480105.1 of uncultured Burkholderiaceae bacterium. Classification (GTDB taxonomy): domain Bacteria; phylum Pseudomonadota; class Gammaproteobacteria; order Burkholderiales; family Burkholderiaceae_C; genus CAYZPX01. Next base: position 7,159 of record CAYZPX010000107.1, read on the forward strand.
ACATTGAGGGTGTCTTGAGCGCCCAGCTGCCGCAGGTAGTGCTGGACCTTGGGGTGCAGCAGCGGGGGCGTGAGCCGGGGGTCGCGGGTGGATGCCAGGTAGCGGGCCTCGGCCAGGATGCGCACGACCACCTGGTAGAGCTTGACCCGGGTGGAAGCGGCCCAGCGCGCCACCGCCGGGTCTCGGTGAGCGCAATCGGCCAGGAAGACCTCCCAGGCGTGGGCGGCCAGGTGGGTTTCCCAGCGCTTGACGGCGGGGCCATAGACGGTGCGCAAGAACTCGCCCAACAGCAGGCTGTGGCGAATGGCCGCCGCCAGCAGCAGCTGGGTGGCCACTTCCAGCTCGCCCTCGGCCACCAGGCGCCAGCCGTCGGCGTTTAGGGTGTCGAGCCGCTTGCGGATCAGGGTGGCCTGGCGCTTGGCGGTGGCGGGGCTTTTTTGCAGGAGGTTGTCGCGCACCAGGGCGGTCTCCCAGTCCTGTGGGCTGGGGTGGGTCCGCAGCAAGGCGGCGATGCGTCGGCTTTCAGGAAGGAGCAAAGAGCCCGCGGAAATCTCAGCATTGAACATGGGTCTGACAACGGTCTGGGCGGGGAAAGGCGAACAAAAAGAAAGGCCCCTTGCTGACGGCGAGGCACTCTATCACAGGGATAGTGCAGTCCTGACCGGCTTGGTAAATGAACGCGATACCTCCACACGGCTCCCTAAAATCCCGCCGGTGAACGCCCAAACCCTGCCCTCCCCTACGACTTCCGCTCCCAGCGACATGCTGGACTCCCCCCCCCAACGCCGTCCCATCCGCGACCTGCCTGACGAGCTGGTCAGCCAGATTGCCGCTGGCGAGGTGGTCGAACGCCCCGCCTCGGTGGTGCGGGAGCTGGTGGACAACGCGCTGGATGCCGGCGCCCGCCAAATCACCGTGCGTCTGCTGGCCGGCGGGGTGCGGCTGATCGCGGTGGAGGACGATGGCCTGGGCATTCCACGCGACGAGCTTCCCGTGGCGCTGCGCCGCCATGCCACCAGCAAAATCCGCGACCTGCGCGAGCTGGAAACCGTCGCCACCATGGGGTTTCGCGGCGAGGCGCTGGCCGCCATCTGCTCGGTGTCCGAGACCGCCCTGCTCTCGCGGCCGGCGGGCCAGGACAGCGGCTTCCTGCTCGATGCCCGCAGTGGCGAGCTGCGCCCCGCCGCCCGGGGCCAGGGCACGACGGTGGAGGTCAAGGAGCTGTTTTTCTCGACCCCGGCGCGTCGCAAGTTTTTGAAAAGCGATGCCACCGAGCTGGCCCATTGCATCGAGGCCGTGCGCCGCCATGCGCTGGCCCGGCCCGATGTGGGCTTTGCCGTCTGGCACGAGGGCAAGCTGGTCGCGCAATGGCGCGCTACCACGGCGCAGCCCGCGCCCATCCCGCCAGAAGGCGAAGCCCCAGCCTTGCCCGACGCCGACGCGCTGGCCCGCCGCCTGGCCGATGTGCTGGGCGAGGACTTCATCGCCCAGTCGCTGCCGGTGTTCCACCAGGCCGGGCCGCTGGTGGTGCTGGGCCGCGCGGGTCTGCCCGACGCCGCCCGCTCGCGCGCCGACCACCAGTATTGCTATGTGAATGGCCGCTTTGTGCGCGACAAGGTGCTGACCCATGCCGCCCGCAGCGCCTACGAGGACGTGCTGCACGG
>CAYZPX010000108.1:0-8665 GCA_964480105.1 uncultured Burkholderiaceae bacterium
TCCACCCCACCCTGCCCCGCGACCAGGCCCTGGAACGCATGGCCCGCTGGGAGCAAGCGGTGCGGCAGACGGTGGCGGGGTGAGGGGAAATCGCCTCAAACCCAGCTCTCGCCGAGCGTCTCCACCTGCTGCAAGACCAGCTTCACCGCCTCTTCGGCCTGGTCGGGCGGGTATTTGTACTTGCGCAGCACCCGCTTGACCATCAGCCGCAGCGTGGCACGCACGCTTTCGCGCTGGGCCCAGTCCACGCCGATGTTCTTCTTCAGGTTCTCGGTCAGCTCATGGGCGATTTTCTTGAGGGTCTCGTCGGTGAGCTCCCGCACGGCGGACTCGTTGTTGGCCAGCGCGTCGTAGAACTTCACCTCGTCGTCTGACAGGCCCAGTAGCTCGCCCCGGCTGGCGGCCTGCTGGAACTTTTTAGCCATCGCCACCAGCTCTTCCATGACCTGCGCGGTTTCGATACTGCGGTTCTGGTAACGGGTGATGACGTTGTTTAGCAGGTCGCTGAACTTCTTTTGCTGCACCACGTTGGTCGCAAACTTGGACTTGATTTCACCTTCGAGTAGCCGCTCCAGCAGCTCCACCGCCAGGTTTTTCTCCGGCAGGTTTTGCACCTGGGCTAGGAATTCCTCGTCCAAGAGGCCGATGTTGGGTTTTTCGAGGCCCACGGCATCGAAGATGTCCACCACGGATTCGCTGACGACTGCTTGGTTGATGAGCTGGCGCACGGCCGCATCACGCTGTTCGTCAGTTTTCTTTTGCTGGCTGATATCGCGCTTGGTCAGGATGACCTTGACCGCTTGCAGGAAGGCGACCTCGTCGCGCACGGCCTTGGCTTCGTCCAGCGTGCAGCACAGGCTAAAGGCCTTGCCCAGGGCCAGGGCGGCATCGGCAAAGCGCTTTTTGCCATCGCGCAGTGGCTGGCCGTTTTTGTCTTTGGCTTGCGATTCCAGGCCCAGCACATGGTTGGCCGCTCCAGCCAGGGTCTTGTGGCCGCCAGTTTTGAAGTCAGACCAGTCAAAGCCATGCAGTAATGAGTGGAGCACATCGCGCTTTTCCAGGAGCACGGCCAGGGCTTCGTGCGCATCCACCGTCGGGCGGCCCCGGCCCTTGCTGGCGGTGTATTCCTTCATTGCGGCCTTGAGCTCGTTGCCGATGCCGATGTAGTCCACCACCAGGCCGCCTTGCTTGTCCTTGAACACCCGGTTGACGCGGGCGATGGCCTGCATCAGGTTGTGGCCCTTCATGGGCTTATCGACATACATGGTGTGCACGCAGGGTGCGTCAAAGCCTGTGAGCCACATGTCGCGCACGATGACCAGCTGCAGCGGGTCGGCGGGGTCCTTGAAGCGCTTTTCCAGCCGTTTCTTGGTTTGGCTGGGGTAAATGTGCGGGCGCAGCAGTGCCTTGTCGCTGGCACTGCCGGTCATGATGACCTTGACGGCGCCTTGCTCGGGGTCGTCGCTGTGCCACTCGGGGCGCAGCTGGATGATTTCGTTGTAGAGGTGAACGCAAATCTCCCGGCTCATGGCCACCACCATGGCCTTGCCACCAAAACCGCTGGACAGGTTGGCCTTGCAGCGCTCCTCAAAGTGCGCCACCAGGTCGGCCGCCACGCTGGCCACACGGGGCTCGGCGCCCACCACCTTCTCCAGCGCAGCCCAGCGGCTCTTAAGCTGCGCCTGGGTGGCTTCTTCCTCGTCCTCGGCCAGCTCGTCCACCTCGTCGTCCAGCAGCGACAGGTCTTCTTCCTTGAGCTTGAGTTTGGCCAGGCGGCTTTCGTAATAGATGGCCACGGTAGCTCCATCTTCCTTGGCTTGCTGCATGTCATAGACATGGATGTAGTCGCCAAACACGGCGCGGGTATCGCGGTCGGTGCTGGAAACCGGCGTGCCGGTGAAGGCTACAAACGTGGCATGGGGCAGCGCATCGCGCAGGTGCTGGGCGTAGCCGGCCTGGTAGGTGGAGACCGATGCCGAGGAGGCCCCATACGCAGGCGGAGCAAATTCCGCCGGCAGCGCAGTGCTGGGCGCATCCTCGGTCACTATGCCTTTAATAGCTTGTACCGCTGGTATTGATTGGCCTGGAGCCTGTTTTGACCCTAAATTTGCCCCCGTATCCCGCTGTCGCACCTTCAGCTTGGCCTGGAACCCGTATTGAGTGCGATGGGCCTCGTCGGCAATCACGACGATGTTGTGCCGCTCCGAGAGCACCGGGAACTGGTCCTCATCCTCACCAGGCATGAATTTCTGGATGGTGGCAAACACGATGCCGCCCGAGGGCCGGTTACTCAGCAGTTGCCGCAATTGCTGGCGGGTGTGCGCCTGCACCGGGGTTTCGCGCAGCAGGTCTTGCGCCAGGCTGAACACGCCAAACAACTGGCCGTCCAAATCGTTGCGGTCGGTGATGACGACGATGGTGGGGTTGTGCATGGCCGGCTCCTGCATCACCCGGGCGGCAAAGCAGGTCATGGTGATGCTCTTGCCGCTGCCTTGTGTATGCCACACCACGCCGCCCTTGCCTTGGGCCTGTACGGGACTGTCGGGGCGGGAGGCGGCCACCACCTGCGCGATGGCGGCGCGCACGGCGTGGAACTGGTGGTAGCCGGCAATCTTCTTGACCAGCTGCCCGTCGTCCTCAAACAGCACGAAATAGCGCAGGTAGTCCAACAGCACTGCCGGGGCCAGGGCACCGCGCACCAAGGTTTGCAGCTCGTGGAACTGGCCCAGCGGGTCCAAGTTCACGCCATCGATGGTGCGCCACTGCAAAAAGCGCTCGGCATTGGCCGACAGGCTACCCAGCCGGGCCTCGCTGCCATCCGAGATGACCAGCACCTCGTTGTACTGGAACAGGTCGGGGATTTGTTCCTTGTAGGTCTGAATCTGGTCGTAAGCCTTCCAGAGGTCCGCGTTCTCATCGGCGGGGTTTTTCAGCTCCATCAACACCAGCGGCAGGCCATTGACGAACAGGATGATGTCCGGGCGGCGGGTGTGGTGCGGCCCTTTAATAGTGAACTGGTTGACAGCCCAGAACTCGTTGCGTGAAACATCAGCCCAATCGAGCAGTCGCACCCGATCGCCCACGGTGTGGCCGTCCTGCTGGTACTCCACGGGCACGCCACCCACCAGCAGCTTGTGAAAGGCGCGGTTGGCGGACAACAACGAAGGAATGCCCAGGTCCAGCACCCGTTGCAGGGCATCTTCGTGGGCGGCGGGGGGAATGTCGGGATTCAGGCGCCCGATAGCCTCGCGCAGGCGGCCTACCAGTACCACTTCACGGTAGTGGGCGCGCTGGGGATTCGGGCCATCGTGGGCAATGTCGTAGCCGCTGTGGACCGCGTAGCCCAACTCGGCCAGCCAGGCCAGGGTTTCTTGTTCGAGTTGGTCTTCGGTCATGGGGACACTTTCGACGCCGCACGTTTTTCCACCGCGGCGGCGATCAGCGGCGCGACCTCCCAAAGGCCATCGAGGGTCAGCTTGCCTTCCTCATATTTGCGCAGCCAGGCACGGCGTTGCCGCACCACCCGCTCGTCGTCTCTCAGGTGCAGATCAGTCAGGGTTTGCTCGGCGAGCGCCTGCAGATGCGCGGGCACCTTCTTGTGCACCATCACCAGCTGCAGCGAAGGCAGCAGCACTTCAAACCAGCCCTGCTGCACCCACAGGGGATCCAGGACAACGGTACGCTTGTTCTTGCTGCTGTTGATCCAGGCCGAGGCAAAGCGGTAGTTGTCCCAGTCGTAGGCGCGCGCCTCATTCGCATCCACCGGCTCGAAATGATCGACGGTGCCGACAGGCTCGTACATCGCGCCATAGGCACACAGGTCGCAAAAGGCATCCGCCAGCTGCGGCTTGAAGGGGCTCCAGTAATCCCGGGGCCGCGTTTTGGCCTTGCGTGTGGCCTTGGGATGAGCAGCCAGCCATTGCAAGCCTTTCTGTCGGCATTGGGCGTCGAAATCGGCCGGCTCGGCCAGGCGCTGGCGGTCGATCTCGATCATGTGCGCCCCGTCTTGCCGCCGGCCAGACCGGGGCGGGTCTCGACTATCCAGCGCGGCCAGAAGTCATCATGCCCGGGCAGCACGCGCTGCAACTCCTTGTGGATCGCGGCCTGAGTCCTGAGCTTTTCGGGCAAGGCCGACTTGTCGCCACGCATCCAGGCCTCGGCGGCTTCGATGGCGGCCTCGGCCTCCACAGAACGCGCTTGCTGCAAGCCAAAGGCGGGCGATACCAGCCAGTTCACTACGTCGCCCTGCTTGGCCCATGCTTCCTGCTCCATCACTGCCTGACCTTCGCGCAGTTGCAGGTGGAAAACGCCATCTTTTTCTTCATCAAAGCTGGGCTCTACTGAAGCCAGCACCAAGGGGGAGTGCGTGGCCACGATCAGTTGCACCGGTACCTTCTGGCCCGTCAAAGCTTCCATCACATTCAACAGTGCCGGCACGATGCGCCTTTGCCATTGGGGGTGCAGGTGGCATTCAATCTCGTCAATCAAAAAAATGACTTCGCGCGCCGGTTTGCGCCGAGTGCGTTCGCTGGCGCGCAGATGTTCGCGCCATGTCCATACCAGGAGATAGGCCAAGGCTGCAATGCGCCGCATGCCTGCCGAGGCGTGCAGTAGCGGCACATCCTGACCGTAAGGCATACGCAGCGAAGGCTGCTCGGTCACATCCTCGCCCACCTGCACCGGCGCACCGGGTGCTAGTTTTTCCACTCCGGAGGGCGACAGCGCATCCAGCACCTTGACCAAATCACCAAACGCGGGGGCGTTCCCGCGCTGCCACAACACCCAGTCATGCACCAGCCCCCGGCAATGCCACACCGGCTTGCTGATTTGGCTGGTTTCAGCTGGCAAGCCGTGCCAGACTTGATCGGGGGTGAAGTTAAAGGCGCGGGGGCGAACAGCTGCGGCGTCTTTGTCCGTCCAGTAATTGCGCGCCGGATCCCACGCAGAAAAACTGCCATCCACCCCGGCGTAAATCACCACCCCCGGAATGGGCGGGCGCGCTGCCTTGAGCGGCCAGACGCCATCGGCGTGGCTGAAAACAATGCGCTCGTCATGCACCCCGGTGGCCTTGCTGTAGCGAAATGCAATCTGCGCTTTCTTGGCCGTGGGCTGCGGGGAGGCGGGCACCCCGCGCGCCCAGGTGCGCGTCAATGCCCACCACGCCACATCTAGCATGAAGCTCTTGCCCAGGCCGTTGTCGCCGGTGATCAGGTTCATGCGCGGCATGAAGTCCACCGGCCCCAACTGTCGGGCCGGGCCTACGCCGCAAAGGGTGAGTTGTTCAAGCATGGTGTGGGGGTGCAAGGGTGAATTGCGCTGTATCGCCCAACCCGACCAGCCAGGCCAGGGTTTCTTGTTCGAGTTGGTCTTCGGTCATGGATTCGCTGGTCATAAAAGCAAAGTCGCACAGGGTTACACCCAACCCAACTTGTGAGGCTAATGACACCTCGCAAAGATTTGTTGATCGGCATGACTTGGTCATCAAGCAACCGCCACTTTTCCTACAAACCTCCCGGCGATTTGGCTTTGTTCGTCAATGAAACTGAGCGTATGAGCCTCTTCTGCTGCATAGTCGTCCGGCATCCACTCACCATAGCTCGCTTTTGACGCATCAAAAGCAGCGGAAGATTGTTGCAGGTAGTCGTCGAAAAGTGCTCGGTTGCGTCGGCTCAGATAAGGACGGATGCGATGCCCATCGCTGTGCAGATCGGTAATGATTTTGACGATTTCTGCGTTGGTTTCATTGAAACCTAGCCTCGAAAGCGAGACCTGATCATCAACTTCTGATCGGACGAGATGCTTTCCCATGAACTCGACCCGAGACAAGGATTCCACGAACTGTTCCGTTGCCCACTTTTCCTTTTCCCATTTCCACGCATGCTTTTTAAGACGCATCGGAAAGAACGCTTGGGTCAGCCATGAAGCGGAGATATTCCCGACCACGATCAACAGAAAAGCAATAACCGCAGCCCCGATTCCGTAGCTCTCGGCCAATTTCAGTATTTCAGGTGGGTTCATCAATATTTTCCGGTCAAAAAATCAAGGCTTTAACCAAATTCTCAGTTTCTGGTAGGCGCAGTTGGCCGGAGATCAGACGGGGAAGCAAGGTGTCACGCACAGACGCAAGCTCAACGCTCTGCTGCACTAGCAATTGGGACCTTGCAAACATTGGTGCCACTAAAGCTCCAAATGCGTCAATCAACTCAATGGGAGGATGGATCATTGACAGTTTCGCAATGTCCCCGTTGGAAACGAAGGGCTGAGCGGCCCCCTTCTTGATCACATCCATGTTGACCGACTTGAGCCATAAAAGCAGCCACTCTGAGCCTATTTTTCTACTTGGTACGACATGTGAAGCATTGTTGTTTACCCACGCGTTTCCTATGTGCCAGAAGAACTGCCCGCAATAGGCGCCAACTCGTCCCACCGTGATGACGAAGTCGGTGGCGTTTCGTTGCGCTGTATGACCCATAACGCCAGCACCGCCAAAAACCGGATTGGGCGCACTGTTTGAGAAAGCCTCTTTGCTCAACTGCTTTCCCCCTTTTAGGGCCGCGACATCGCCTAACTCGCCAACCCGCCACCCCATCGGCACCTCCCCCAACTCCGACGTTTCAAACCCATCGGGAAACAGCGCTGCTGTGGCCTCGTCCATGCCTTCGGGCGTGCGGCCTTCCATCTTGGCGCGCACGGGGTCGAAATCGACGAACCAGGACTTGAACAGGGCCTGGGCGATGGCTTCGAGGGTGGCGTTGGTTTCGCGCAAGAGGGTGATGCGGTCGTCGATTTCTCCAAGGAAATCAGATATCAAGCATTGCTCTTTCGTGCTCTTAGGCCAGGAGACTTCAATTGGATGTACGTGATTGCGGTTGAGGGTGGGGTTTGCCGATCCGACATCCAAGGCGCTCAATTTTTTTGCATACGCGCGGAAGAAGTAGTAGACGAATCGAGGGTCATTGCCGTGAAAGTCTTTAACCCACAACGACGTGTCATGCGGCCAAAAATCCTGAGTGATGAAGTGCACGCTGCCAACAACGCCCTTGCGCCCAAGTACGACACCTGGACCTTGGACCATTGGCGTGTCGTGCCAACTACTTATGCCTGCTGAAGAAACAACAGGAACTAAACCGGGACGTTGCTCCGCTTTGGTTATGTCAAAACCACGCTGCAGAGTCGCTTGTTCACCAATCGTGGTCCGCTGCCACTCAGAACTCATACCGCAGCCCCCCCAACTTCGCCCGAAGCATCGCCACCCGCAGCATCCAGCCCCAACTCCCGCTCCAATTGCTCAATGCTGGGCAACTGCCCCCGTAGCGCTTCTGGCAGGGTATGGCTGAGGTGGTAGGTCGCGAGGCCCATGGGCTTTTGCATATCGCTCAGCGCGTATTCGGCCACCAGCCGGTCTTTGCTTTTGCACAGCAGCAGGCCGATGGTGGGCTGGTCGCCCTCGCGGCGCAATTGTTCATCCACGGCTTTCAAATAGAAATTGAGCTTGCCCGCAAACTCCGGTTCAAAGTCCACGGTTTTCAGCTCGACCACCACGTAGCAGTGCAGGCGTGCGTGATAGAAAAGCAGATCCAAGAAGAAGTCGCGCTCGCCCACTTGCAACGGCACCTGGCGGCCCATATAGGCAAAGCCTGCGCCCAGCTCCAGCAAAAACTGCGTCACATGCTCGATAAGGGCGGTTTCCAGCTCGCGTTCGGTGTGTTCTGGGGTCAGGAAGAGAAAGTCAAACTGGTACGGGTCTTTGAGCAACTGCCGGGCCAGGTCGGATTGCACAGCAGGCAGGGTGTGGGCAAAGTTGGTGATGGCCTTGCCCTCGCGCTGCCACAGGCCGCTTTCGATCTGGTGGGTCAGCACGCTGCGGCTCCAGCCGTAAGTTTGCGTGGCTTGCACGTAGTACAGCGCCTCGTCCGGCTGTTTGCACTTGGTCAGAATGGTGACGTGGTGCCACCAAGGAACCCCCATCAATTGCGAAGCAGCCTGCTGCGCAATTGATGGTGAGGCATTCCAGAAGCTGTACCAGCGCCGTATCTGCTCCAGATTGCGCTTGGAAAACCCCTTGACCTCAGGGAACTCGCGCATCAAGTCGGCGCTGAGCTGGTTCAAAAAACCGCTTCCCCACGCAAACTGCGTTTGTTTGGCCACCATGTCTGCACCCAGCTCCCAATAAAACTGGAGCATCGCGGTGTTCACCGCGACGGCAGCTTTGAGTTGTACTTGGCGAAAGCGGGTTTTCAGCTCGCTCAGCCATTGGCGGTAGTCGGCGGTGTTGGTCGTCATTTCAAAACTCATACCCCAGCCCTCCCAGCTTGGCCCGAATCACCGCGTCCAGCTCCGCACCCTTGGCCATTTGCTCGCCCAGCTTTTCGGTGAGCTTTTGCATCTTGTCGGCAAAGGCTTCGTCGTCGTCTTCCACCTCTTCCGCGCCCACGTAGCGGCCGGGGGTGAGCACATGGCCGTGCTGCGCGATCTCGGCCAAGGGCACGCTGCGGCAAAAGCCTTTCACGTCTTCATAGCTGCCTGCGCCCGGCTCGCCGCGCCACGCGGCCACCACGGCTTCGATGCGGGCAATGGTGTCGTCGGTCAGCTCGGCCTGCACGCGGCTGATCATGCGGCCCTGCTTGCGGGCGTCGATGAACAGCACTTCGCCCTTGCGCGTTTT
>CAYZPX010000109.1:0-8487 GCA_964480105.1 uncultured Burkholderiaceae bacterium
TCAGGCCGAACAGGCCCATCTCGCGCATCTCCTGCACGATGTCGGCGGGGATTTCATCGGTCTCGGCCACCAGGTTTTCGGCGGGCACCAGGCGCTCGCGGACAAAGCGGCGCACGGAATCAAGCAGGGCTTCAAAGGTCTGGGGATCGCGGATCATGGGGAACTCGGCAAAAAAGAAGAGGAACGCCCCACAGGGCGAATTTCAGGTGTTTTCGGCCTCCAGGCCAATGGATACCAGCGGTACTAGCTCTTATTTCAGGAGCAAAACTCCCCCCACTGGGGGGAGCTTGTACGGCTTACAGCGCGTCGGCCGTGCCCAGGATGGCGGTGGACTGGCTGGACAGCGTGCCGCCGTTGCCATGGGCCAGCGCCACGGTGGCACCGGCCACCTGGCGCTCGCCGGCCTCGCCGCGCAACTGGCGTACGGACTCGATCAGCGTGAAGATGCCGTACATGCCGGGGTGCACGCAGGACAGGCCGCCACCGTTGGTGTTGACCGGCAGCGCACCGCCCGGGGCGATGCGCCCGCCCTCGACAAACGCGCCGCCCTCGCCCTTGGCGCAAAAACCCAGGTCTTCCAGGAACAGGAGGGTGTTGATGGTGAAAGCGTCGTACAGCGCCAGCACGTCCATGTCCTTGGGGCCTAGGCCGGCCATGGCGTAGGCCTCGCGGCCGGACTGGGTGGCGGCTGTCACCGTCAGGTCGTGCATGGACGAGATCTGGCGGTTCCAGTTGGCCGTGGCGTTGCCCAGCACATAGACGGGCTTTTTCGGCAGGGTTTTGGCGCGGTCCGCGCGCACCAGCACGAAGGCGCCGCCGCCGTCGGTCACCAGGCAGCTGTCGCGCACCGACAGCGGGTCGCTGACCATGCGGGCCTTGAGCACATCGTCGATGCTCAGCGGATCGCGCATGAAGGCCTCGGGGTTCTTCTGCGCCCACTGGCGGGCGGCCACAGCCACTTCGGCCAGCTGGCGGCGGGTGGTGCCGTACTGGTGCATGTGGCGCTTGGCCGCCAGCGCGTAGGCCGACAGCGGCTGCATGGGCTCGTAGGGGTTTTCGAAGGGCTGCGGGTCCATCGCACGGCGGGCCTTGGCAATCTCGGCGCGGCCAAAGGTGGACGTGCGCTGGGTGCTGCCGTAGCAGACCAGCACCGCATTGCACTGGCCGGCCTCCAGCGCCATCATGGCTGGCAGCAGATGGGCCACGAAGCTGGAGCCACCGACCATCGTGCCGTTGGTGTAGCGCGGGTTGATGCCCAGGTACTCGGTCACGGGCATGGGCCACATGGTCGAGAGCACGCTGGCGGTGCACAGGCCGTCGATGTCGCTCATCTTCAGGCCCGCGTCGGCCACTGCGGCGCGGGCAGCCTGCGCCAGCACTTCCATTTCGGAAAAGCCGGTCGCCTCGCCACAACCGAAGGTGGCCACGCCGGCAATCGCCGCCTTGCCACGCAGGGCCTGCAAGCCCGACGAGGTGTGGACTGCCGCCGAGGCCGCCGGGCCGCGTGGCACCGGGGTGATGGTGGCGGGGGCGGATTCGGTCACCGGGTCAAACACGACCAGGCCCTGACCGTCCTTTTGCACAACGCGGGCTTGGACGCGCTGGCCCACTTCCACGGCATCGACCGGCTGGACTTCCACCCGGCTCATCATCCGCACGCCTTCATCGAGGTCGATCAGGCAGACGTTGTAGTCACCGCCCGCCTCGGGCTTGCGGCGGATGGTCGTGACCGAATAGACCGTGCCCAAGCCACTGGGCGCCACCCAGGCGGGATCGTGCGCGCCGCAGTGCGGGCAGATGTCGCGCGGGAAAAACACATGCTGGCCGCAGTCGTTGCAGCGCTGGATCAGAAAACGGCCCTGGGCCAGTTCGGCGTGGTATTGGGCGAGGACGCCGGTGGCGGGGGTCACAGAAGCAGCTTGGCTCATCGGAACTTCCAATCAGAAAAAAGTAGCACGGACGATCAGATCGGGTCCCAGGTGAACACGTCGCCGGAGCGGTCCAGGTCGAAGTAGCTGGCCTTGAGCGCGGGCAGCGCATGCGCGGCCACGGACTGGGGTGTCCAGCCCTCGCCCCGGTGCACCGAGCGCACGGGGCGTGGCTGGCTCATCAGGAAGATTTCGTTGTTGCGCACGGCAAAGATCTGGCCGTTGGTGTCGGCGGACACATCGCTGGCCAGGCACACGGCCAGCGGGGCGATCTTGGCGGGGGTCATCTGCTTGATGCGCTCGACGCGGGCCTTCTCGGCCTCGGTCTCGGTGGGGATGGAGCCAATCATGCGGCTCCAGGCAAAGGGCGCGATGCAGTTGCTGCGCACGTTGAACTTCTGCATGTCCAGCGCGATGGACTTGGACAGCGCGGCAATGCCCAGCTTGGCGGCCGAATAGTTGGCCTGGCCAAAGTTGCCGATCAGCCCCGAGGTGGAGGTCATGTGGATGAAGTTGCCGCTGTTCTGTTCCTTGAAGTGGTTGGCAGCGGCGCGGCTCACGTAGTAGGCGCCGTACAGGTGCACCTTGATCACGGCGTCCCACTCGTCCAGGCTCATCTTGTGGAAGAACCGGTCGCGCAGGATGCCGGCGTTGTTCACCACCACGTCGATGCGGCCAAAGGTGTCCAGCGCGGTCTGCACGATGCGGTTGGCCGCCACGGCCTCGGCCACGCTGTCGGTGTTGGCCACGGCCTCGCCGCCCAGGGCCTTGATCTCATCGACCACCTTTTGCGCGGGGCCGGCGTCGTTGCCTTCGCCGCTGACCGAAGCACCAATGTCGTTCACCACCACCTTGGCGCCCTCGCGGGCCATGGCCAACGCGATGTCGCGGCCAATGCCACCGCCCGCGCCCGTCACCACCACGACTTTGCCTTCGACCATGCCTTGTGTGCTCATGCGTTTACTCCTATGTTTTTTGAAATTAAAGAATTGATTTTCAGAACAACGGTTTCATTTTTAGCGAAATTAGCAGCTACTACCATCCGCGATTTCGGTAGCAAGCCTTCGCCAAAACGAGAGGGGCTTCAGGCCTTGGCAGGCCACTGGAAAGGCGCCGGCTGCTTGTTCAGGAAGGCCTGCACCGCCGTGCGGTGGTCCTGGGTGCCGGCGGCCAGGGCCTGGCCATTGGCCTCCTGCTCCAGCAGCGCGGGCAGGTCGTGGCCCGGCATGGCGAGCGAGCGCTTGATCAGGCTCACCGCCATGGGCGACGCCCCGACAAAGCTGGCCGCCATGGCCTGGGCGCGGGGCAGCAAGGCGGCGGGCTCGTGCAGCTCCATCACGATGCCCAGCTGCAAGGCCTCTTGCGCGCTGACATCGCGGCCCGAAAGCATCAATTCCTTGGCGCGCTGCACCCCGACCACGCGCGGCAGGGTGTAGAAGGCCGCGCAGTCCGGCACAAAACCCACCTTGATGAAGGACATGGAAAACTTCGCCCGAGGGGTGGCGAGGATGAAATCCGCCATCAGCGCCAGGCTGAAGCCGGCACCGGCCGCCGCGCCATCGACGGCGGCGATGACGGGGCGGTCCAGCGTGACCAGGTCTTTCAGCCAGTCGTGCAGGCTGCTCATGCGGGCGCGCCAGCCGGCGTTGTCCAGGCCGGCGTTGGCAATGTTCTGCAGGTCGCCGCCCGAGCAGAAATGCTCGCCCTCGCCGGTCAGCACCAGCGCGCGGATGCTGGCATCGGCCTTGAGGCGGCGCACCACGTCCTGGATTTCCACCCGCATTCCGGGGGCAAAGGCGTTGCGCTTGGCAGGGTTGTTGAAGGTCAGCGTGGCGACCTGGTTCTGGACGTCAAAACGGATGAATTCGTAGCTCGGGGCCATTGCGCGTCTCCTTCAGGCCAGGGCCACCACGGCTTCGCCGGTGAGCTTGACCTGGCCGTCCTGGTTGGTGGTGTGCAGCTCGACCCGGGCGCAGCGTTCGCCGTTGCGCTCGAACTTCTCGACCACCTTGCCCTGGCAGCGGATGCGCTCGCCGACGAAGGTCATGGCGGCAAAGCGCACGCTGTATTCGCGCAGGGCGGTCTGGGGCACCCAGTTGGTCAGCACCCGGGCCAGCCAGCCCATGGACAGCATGCCGTGGGCAATCACGTCCTTCATGCCGGCGGCATGGGCAAAGTCGATGTCCACATGGATGGGGTTGTGATCGCCCGAGGCGCCGCAGTACAGCGCCAGCGTCAGGCGCGACAGCGGCGGGGTCTCGAAACCGGGCAGCGCGTCGCCGACGTTCACCTGGTCGTATGCAGGAATCTGTGCCATGGTTCAAGCCTCCACTTTGTTGCGCACGACGGTGGAGCCGCGCAGGTCGGCGACATGCTCGCCGCGCTGGTTGGTCACCCGGGTCAGGCGGACGACGAACTCCAGCGCCCCGCCCTTCTTTTCATAGATGTCTTCGATGCGCTGCTCGAAGGTCAGCCGGTCGCCGGCAAAGGCCATGCGGTGGTAGGTGAAGCCCTGCTCGCCGTGCAGCAGCGTGCGGTAGTCCAGGCCCAGCAGGTCGCGGATGGCGGCGGGGTCGGGGGACTCCATCTCCAGGCAGAACAGGAAGGTGGGCGGCACCGGCAGACCAGGGTAGCCGGCGGCCTTGGCGGCGGCCTCGTCCCAATAGACCGGGTCGGTCTGGTCAGTGGCCTTGGCAAAAAAGCGCAGGCGGCCTTTTTCCACATCGACGCTGTAGGCGGGCATCACATGCCCGATGTGCTTTTTGTCAATCATCGGCGGTCTCCTTTAGACAACAGGGCGTTCTCAATCGAGTTTGATGTTGGCGTCCTTGACGATCTTGGTCCAGCGGGGCATGTCGCGGGCCATCACGGCGGCCATCTCTTCGGGCGTGCTGCCCACGGGGCGCAGGCCCATGCCGGTCAGACGGCTGGTGAGTTCGGGCGAGGCGACGATCTTGCGGATCTCGGCAGACAGCTTGTCCACGATGGGCTTGGGCGTGCCAGCCGGGGCAAAGGCGCCAAACCAGCCGTTGGACTCAAAGCCCTTGTAGCCCAGCTCGGAAAAGGTGGGCACGTCCGGCAAGGCGGGATGGCGCTGCATGCCGGTGATGGCCAGGATGCGGACCTTGTCGGACTTGAGGTGGGCATTGGCCGAGGTCACATCGACAAAGGCGGCGCTGAGCTGCCCGCCCAGCATGTCGTTGACCAGCGGGGCCGCACCACGGTAGGGCACGCCCTGCAAGGCGGCGCCGGTCACCGTCTGGAACAGCTCGCCGTGCATGTGGGACGAGGTGCCGTTGCCATAGTTGCCGTAATTGAACTTGCCGGGCTGCGCCTTGGCCTGGGCCACGAACTCGCCCACGGTCTTGGCTGGATTGCTCGCCTGCACCATGAACAGGTCGGACGACAGCGCAATTTGCGACAGCGGCGCAAAGTCCTTGAGCACGTCATGGGGCATCTTGGTGTAGAGCGCAGGCGACTGGATCATGGCCGTGATACCGATCAGCACCGTGTAGCCATCGGGCGCCGACTTGGCCACCAAGTCAGCACCAGTGATGCCACTGGCGCCCGGCTTGTTCTCCACCAGGACGGGCACGCCCCAGGCCTGCGACAGTTGGTTGGCAATGGCGCGGCCAATCACGTCAGTGCCGCCCCCGGCGGGGTACGGCACGATGAAGCGGATAGGCTTGTTCGGATAGGTCGCCGGAGCAGCGGCCTGCTGGGCCTGGGCCCCCAGGCCCAGGCCTGCCAGCAAGGCCGTGGCGGCCAGGCGCAGCACGGAGCGACGGAAAGGGGTGTGCATGAAGGTCTCCTGTGTTTTTGAATGGCTTTTGACAAGAAAGCACACTGAGCGCATGCTTTTTCGAGACCAAAGTTTCGCAAAACAACAGGAGGGCGCCAATCGCTTTTTTCGCCAAAAGCATTGGCAAAAATGCTCACCACAATGCCTGGACACCCCATGGAATCAGGGAAATCCCTAGGGAATTGGGTCATTTCGTAGCGCCTGCAGCAGGAAAGACTGGCAAAAAACGCCAGCCCCCCCTGGCGCAAGCGCCCGCACAGCACGCGCCCTACTCCACCTTAGCGCCGGTGTCCTTGACCACCTTGGCCCAGCGGGCGATCTCGGCGTCGATGTGGGCAGCCAGCTCGGCGGGGCTGGAGCCGACCGGTTCGTAGCCCCCAGCGGCCATCTGGGCTTTCATCTCTGGCTGGGCGACCACGGCAGCCACTTCGCGGGCAATGCGCTCCACCACCGGTGCGGGGGTGCCGGCCGGGGCCAGCAAGGCATACCAGCCGTTGACCACAAAGCCGGGTACGCCGGACTCTTGCATGGTGGGCACCTCCGGCGCCAGGTCTGAGCGCTGCGCCCCCGTCACCGCCAGCGCCTTGAAGCGTCCAGCCCGGATCTGCGGCATCGACGTGGAGATGCTGTCAAACGTCAAGTCGATGTCGCCGGCCAGCATGGCGTTGACGACGCCAGCGCTGCCCTTGTAGGGCACATGGGTCATCTGGATGCCTGCCATGCTGCTGAACAGCTCGGCCGCCAGGTGGCCGGTATTGCCATTGCCAGCGGAGCCGAAGGTCAGCTTGCCCGGCGCCGCCTTGGCAGCGGCAACCAACTCAGGGATCGTGCGGGCCTTGAGCGCCGAACTGCCCGCCACCACCATCGGCAGGTTGGCCACCAGCGAGACCGGCGCGAAGTCCTTGCGTGTGTCGTAAGGCAGCTTGGGGTACAGGCTGGCATTGATCGCATGGGCAGCCAGCACCATGATCAGGGTGTGCCCATCGGGCTTGGACCGGGCCAGGGCCTGGGAAGCCACGGTGCCACCGGCCCCCGCCTTGTAGTCCAGCACAAAACTCTGGCCCAGCCGCTCCTGCAGGCGCTGGGCCAGAGGCCGGGCCAGGAGGTCCGCGCTGCCGCCAGGTGGGTACGGGATCAAGAGCTGAACGGGCTTTTCCGGCCAGGCCTTGGCGCTGCCCGCCTGGGCCAGGGCAGATCCTGCCCCACCCAGACCGAGGGCGGCGACGGCGGCAAGTTGAAGCAAAGAACGCTTGTGCATGAATATCTCCTCTGTCTGATACGGAAGCGCAGGCGAGCGCCTTACTGCTGCGGGAGGCCAGTGGCGCGCACCACATCGGCCCAGCGCTGGCGCTCGTCGCGCATGAACTCGCCAAATTGAGCCGGGGTGTTGCCACCAGGGCGCCCACCCAACTCGGCCAGGCGCTTGACCACCTCGGGCTCGGCCAGGATGCGGGCAATGGATTGGTGCAACTGGGCCACCACGGGCTCGGGCGTGCCTGCGGGGGCGAGCAAACCGAACCAGGCGGTGACCTGGAAGTTGTCGATGCCTGCCTCCTTCATCGTGGGCACATCGGGCAATTCCGGCACCCGCTCACGGCTGGTCACGGCCAGCGCACGCAGCTTGCCAGACTGGATGTGCGGCATGGAGCTGGGGAGGTTGTCCACCATCATCGTGACCTGCCCAGCCACCAGATCGGCCACGGCTGGAGCGGCGCCCTTGTAGGCCACATGGATCAGGTCGGTGCCGGTGCGCGCCTTGAACAACTCGCCCGACATGTGCACCGACTGGCCCGTGCCCGACGAGGCAAAACTCAGTTTGCCCGGCTGCGCCTTGGCCAGGGCCACCAACTCGGCGACGGTGCGCGCCGGCACCGAGGGATGTACGACCAGCACATTCGGCACCGAGACCACCAAGATGATGGGCGCAAAATCTTCGGGCTTGTAGGGCAGCTGCTTGTACAAGCTGTGGTTGATGGCATTCGGCCCGATGTTGCCCATGATCAGGGTGTAGCCATCCGCCGGCGCCTGCTTGAGCGCCTGCATGCCGATGATGCCGGCGCCTCCCGCCCGGTTGTCGATCACGACAGGCTGACCGCCGATTTCCGCCAGGCGCTTCCCCACCAACCGCGCCGCGATGTCGGTGGTGCCGCCCGGTGCTGCGGGCACGATGATCTTGATGGGCTTGCTGGGATAAGGTTGGGCAAACGCCACGGTGGCGGTCAAGGCGGCCAGGCCCAGCGCCAATGTCTTGAAAAAGGTGCGCATCGCGGAAGGTCTCCTCACTGAATGGAGTGCGCAGCTTAAAAGTGGGCCGCCACCGTCGGCGTCACCCCCGCGTCAGCGAGGGAAAACCCGGAGTTCGGTGCATCAACCTGCGTTCATCTGTCGGGAGACACTGGGGAAGCTCACGCTTGCACTCAAGCACCAAAAACTGGCGCCAGATCAATAAAATCCAGCGGTAGCAGCTATCAATTAAGAAGCAAACTATGCATGCCGCCCCCCTTGGGGACATCACAAACTGTTGCTTTTTCCCCTTGCTCCTTGGATAAACTCTTTGGCCAAACTCGGCTGCAATCCGCGACTCAAGTGCCTCAGCCCTGCAGCAAAGGGCCCTGGACTTGGGCCACACGCAAAGCTCAGCCTGAAGGTTTGAAACTACCCACTTTCCAGCTCTGGCTTTATTTTCCAAGGAGATATTCATGAGGCGCTGTTGCATAAACCAAATTTGAGACGCCATGCCCCAAACCCCAGACGGAT
>CAYZPX010000110.1:0-8478 GCA_964480105.1 uncultured Burkholderiaceae bacterium
AAGGCCAGGGCTTCAAGACCGCGATGAAGGTGCTGGACAAGGGCCGCATCCACGTCGCCGCCGTCTGCGTGGGCGTGGCCCAGCGCATGCTGGACGATGCGCTGCACTATGCCGTCGAGCGCAAGCAGTTCGGCCAGGCGATTGGCGAGTTCCAGCTGGTCCAGGCCCTGCTGGCCGACAGCAAGGCCGAGCTGTACGCCGCCGAGTGCATGGTGCTGGACGCCGCCCGCCGGCGCGACGACGGCCTGAACGTGACCATGGAAGCCTCCTGCGCCAAGATGTTCGCCTCCGAGGCCTGCGGCCGCGTGGCCGACCGCGCCGTGCAGATCTTTGGCGGCGCCGGTTACCTGGCCGAGTACGGCATCGAGCGCTTCTACCGCGACGTGCGCCTGTTCCGCCTGTACGAGGGCACGACCCAGATCCAGCAGCTGATCATCGGCCGGGCGATGGTGAAACAAGCCCGCGGATAAACCACCGGAGCCTTCTGACATGTACCTGACCCAGTCCGTGCACAAGGGCGTGCGTGAATGTCCCCAGGCGGTGGCCATCACCGGCCAGGGCCTGCGGTGGACCTTTGCCCAGTTCCAGGACCGGGTGGCCCGCCTGGCGGGCGCGCTGCAGGGGCTGGGCATGCAGCCGGGCGACCGCGTGGGCATGCTGGCGCAGAACGCGGTGCGCTATGTCGAGTTCTTCCAGGGCACCTGGTGGGGTGGCGGGGTGGTCAATCCGGTCAACATCCGCTGGTCCGCGCAGGAAATCGCGTTCTCGCTGGACGACTGCGACACCCGCATCCTGCTGGTCGACGGGCACTACGCGGCGCTGGCTGCGCAGTTGCCGGCCCTGTCCCGGTCGCTGCAGACCCTGGTGTATTGCGGCGACGGCGAGGCCCCCACGGGCATGCTGTCTTACGAGGCCCTGCTGGCGGCGGCCACCCCCTTGCCCGATGCCCAGCGCAGCGGTGACGACCTGGCGGCGCTGATGTACACCGGCGGCACCACCGGCAAGCCCAAGGGCGTGATGCTGTCGCACGCCAATTTCTACACCGGCGTGCTCAGCGGCATTGCCGCCGCGCCGCGCCGGGCGGATGGGGTGGGGCTGGTGGTGTCGCCGCTGTTCCATGTGGCCGGCTGTGCGCTGTCGCTGCAGCTGATGCGCCGCCAGTTCAAGCAGGTGCTGCTCAATGCCTTCGACGAGGTCCAGGTCATGCAGACCATCCAGGACGAGGGCGTGACCGAGCTGTTCCTGGTCCCGACCATGGTCCAGCGCCTGATCGACCACCCCCGCTTTGCCGAGTTTGATCTGTCCGGCCTGCGCAACATCTCGTACGGCGCCGCGCCCATCGACGCAACCTTGCTGGCCCGCGCCATGGCGGTGTTTCCGCAGGTGCAGTTCAGCCAGTCCTATGGCATGACCGAGCTGTCACCGACGATTTCGGTGCTGGGCCCGGACGACCATTTGCCCAGCCCCCAACAGGCCCAGCGCCTGCGCTCAGCGGGCCGCGCGGTGCCGATTGCGGAGATCCGCATCGTCGATCCCGAAGACCGCGAGCTGCCCGCCGGCCAGGTGGGTGAGATCTGCGCCCGGGGCCCGATGGTCATGCAGGGCTACTGGAACCGCCCCGAGGAAACCGCCGCCGCGCTGCGGGGCGGCTGGATGCACACCGGCGACGGCGGCTACCTGGACGCGGAGGGCTACCTCTACGTGGTGGACCGCATCAAGGACATGATCGTCACCGGTGGCGAGAACGTGTATTCCGCCGAGGTCGAGAACACCCTCGCGCTGCTGCCCCAGGTGGCGATGTGCGCCGTGATCGGTGTGCCCGACGAGCGCTGGGGCGAGCGCGTGCACGCCGTCATCGTGCGCCGCGCAGGCAGCACGCTCGACGAGGCCACCGTGATCGCCCATTGCCGCGAACACATCGCCGGCTACAAATGCCCGCGCAGCGTGGAGTTCCGCACCGAACTGCCGCTGTCCGCCGCCGGTAAGTTGCTCAAGGTCGCGCTGCGCGAACCCTACTGGGCCGGCCGCGAGCGCCGCGTGGGCTGAAACCCCAAACAAGCCAAAAAATCCAAGGAGACTTTGATGAAAACCCGCGTCACCGACCGCCTGGGCATCCGCTACCCCATCCTGCAGGGCGGCATGCAATGGGTGGGCAAGGCGGAGCTGGCCTCGGCCGTGTCGAATGCCGGCGGTCTGGGCATCGTCACTGCGCTGACCCAGCCCACGCCCGAGGACCTGGCCCGCGAGATCGCCCGCACCCGCGCGCTGACCGATCAGCCCTTTGGCGTGAACCTGACCATTCTGCCCACGATCAATCCGCCGCCCTACGCCGACTACCTGCAGGCCATCATCGATGGTGGGGTCAAGATCGTGGAGACCGCTGGCAACAGCCCCAAGGAGTTCATTGGGCGCATGAAGGACCATGGCATCACCATCGTCCACAAATGCACCACCGTGCGCCACGCCCTGTCGGCCGAGCGCAATGGCGTGGACATCGTCAGCATCGATGGCTTTGAATGCGCCGGCCACCCTGGCGAGGACGATGTGCCCGGCCTGGTGCTGATCCCGCTGGCCACCCGGGCGCTGAAGATTCCGGTGATCGCCTCGGGCGGCATTGCCGATGGCCGGGGCATGGCGGCGGCTTTTGCGCTGGGTGCTGAGGGCGTCAACATGGGCACCCGCTTTTTTGCCACGCAAGAAGCGCCCGTGCACCCGCAGATCAAGCAGGCCCTGGTGAACGCCACCGAGCGCGACACCAAGCTGATCTTCCGCACCCTGAAGAACACCACCCGCGTGCTGAAAAACGCCGTGTCTGAAGAAGTGGTCGCCACCGAGAACCGCCCCGGCGGTTGCAGCTTTGAAGACATCCGCCACCTGGTCGCTGGCGCCCGAGGCAAGGCGGCGCTGCAGTCGGGCGATGTCGATGGCGGTTCGATCGCGGCGGGCCAGGTCGTGGGTTTGATTGACGACATCCCCAGCTGCGCCGACCTGATCAAGCGCATGGTGGCCGACTGCCGCACCCATCTGGCCCAGGCCAACCGTTGGGCGGCGCCATGAACCTGAACGACATGAACACCGTGCCCGATCCTGCGGCCCAAGCTGCCCCTGCTGTGGACACCTCCACCTTGTTTGACCAGGTGGCCTTCAACCGCCTGATTGGCCTGAAGCGCGAATTTGCCGAGAACGGCGTGGCCCGCCTGGTACTGGAGCCGCGCGACGAGCTGACCAACAACTTCAAGGTGGTGCACGGCGGCGTGCTGATGTCCATCCTGGACAGCGTGATGACCAGCGCCGCGCTGTCGGCCACGGGCTTTACCAAGGCCGCCGTCACCATCGACATGAGCACCAGTTTTCAGAAACCGGCCAAGGGCCGCCTCACCGTGCATGGCACGGTCCAAGGCGGTGGCAAGTCGGTCTGTTTTTGCGAAGGCCGCGTGCTGAACGAGGCCGGCGAGATCGTCGCCCGCGCCATGGGTACCTTCCGTTATGTGACGCCCAGCTAGGGCGCACACCCGCATCCCCTGAACCCCAGAATTTCAACAAGGAGACAAACATGCACCCTTCCCTCACCTTCACGCGCCAGCTTGGCCGTCGCACCCTGCTGGCGTCTGCGCTGGCCCTGACCAGCAGTGCCATCCTGGCGCAAGCGTCCGACCAAAACCCCATCCGCCTGGTGGTTGGCTATGCCGCTGGCGGCCCGGTGGACGCCGCGGCCCGCCTGTTTGCCCCGGCGTTTGCCAAGGAACTGGGCCAGAGCGTCATCGTGGAAAACCGCCCTGGTGCTGGTGGCGTGACCGGTGGCGACTCGGTGGCCAAGTCCCAGCCCAATGGCCAGGTGCTGTACTTTGCTGCCAGCCCTACGATCACGATCAGCCCGAACGTGCTCAAGTCCATGCCGTTTGATCCGGCCAAGGACCTGGCATCCATCGCCCCCATCCTGGACTACGCCAATGTGCTGGTGGTCAACAAGGACCAGTCCTTCAAGACCTTGCCCGAGCTGATTGCCCAGGCCAAAGCCAACCCCGGCAAGCTGGCCTATGGTTCGGCCGGTGTGGGCGCATCCAACCACCTGAGCGGCGCCTTGTTTGCGCAGCGCGCGGGCATTGAGCTCAACCATGTGCCCTACCGCGGCAATGCCCCGGCGATGACCGATGTGATCGGTGGCCAGATCCAGATGATGTTCGACATCATCAGCACCGGGCGCAACTATGTGCAGTCTGGCCGCGTGCGTGCCGTGGCCGTCACGTCCAAGAACCGCAATGCCTCGCTGCCCGACGTGCCGACGATGCGCGAACTGGGCATGGACTATGAGGTCAGTGGCTGGTACGGCCTCTACGGTCCCGCCAAGCTGCCGGCTGACCTCATTGCCAAGTACAACGATGCTGCCAAGCGCGCCCTGGCCCAGACGGAACTCAAGACCAAGCTGGTGGAGCAGGGCTACGACCTCTGGACCGGCGCGCCCCAGCTGTTGACCGAACGCGCCGCCCGCGAGCGCGCCATGTGGGCGCCCGTGACCAAGGGCATCCAGCTCGATTGAGGGACGAGCACCCATGCCAGTCCCCACCACGCCGACGCTGCCTTTGGGCGAAGCCCCCTTGACGCCTACGTTGACCCGTACCCTGACCCGGATTCACCAGCTGTTTGACCTTCGCCGGGCGCAGGCGCCGCAGCAGGTGTTCATGCACACCCTGCAAGGCCCCATCACCTTTGCGACCCTGGGTGCGATGGTCGATGCGCTGGAAGCCGAGCTGCGTGCCCAGGGCGTGCAGGAAGGCGATCGCGTGCTCATCGTCGCGGAGAACTGCCCCGAGCATGTGGCGCTGATCCTGGCGTGCAGCCGGGTGGGGGCCTGGTCCTGCGGCATCAACGCCCGCATGTCGCGCGGCGAGATCGAGGTATTTGCCCGCAAGGCCGATCCGCGATTGGTGTACTTCACCAGCGCCGTGTCCGACGTGGCAGCGCAGCATGGCGCGCACTTTGGCGCACAGCCCTCCGCCCTGGCCTGCCTGATGCACAGTCCCCGACGCCCCGAAGCCACGCCTGAGCCAGCACCGCTGGCGCAGGAGGTGGCGGCCATCATCTTCACCTCGGGCACCACCGGCGCGCCCAAGGGGGTGCTGGTCTCGCACGCCGGTCTGCTGCAGTTCGCACGGGTGTCCGCCGAGTCGCGCGACTTGGGGCCGCAGGACCGCTCCTATGCCTATGTGCCGATGACGCACATCTTTGGCCTGGGCACTGTGCTGATGGCCTCGCTGTACGCCGGCGCCCCACTGGTGATGCGCAGCCGCTTTGATCCGGCCGATGTGTTCCAGGCGCTGGCGCAGGAGGGGATCTCCAACCTGCAGGGACCACCCGCCATGTTCACCCGCCTGCTGCACTGGCTGGACGAGCAGGGCATCGCTCGCCCCGAGGCCCCGGCGCTGCGCTATGTCTATACCGGCGCTGCGGCGCTGGACCCGGCCCTGATGCAGACGGTGCAGGCGCGCTTTGGCCTGCCGCTGCACCATGGCTACGGCTTGTCGGAATACGCCGGCGCCGTCGCCCTGGTGCCGCGCAACAGCCACCGCCAGGACACCTCCGCCGGCTATACGGTGGAGGGCGCTGAGCTGCGCATCGTCCATCCCGAGACCGGCGCGGAACTCCCCCAGGGCGAGCGCGGCGAGATCTGGATGCGCGGTGTGGGCCGCATGCCTGGCTACTTCCGTGACCCGGAAGCGACGGCGCAGGTCATCAAGCCGGGTGGCTGGTACGCCAGTGGTGACCTGGGCTACCTGGCCCCGGACGGCGCCATCTTCGTCGTGGGGCGGCTCAAGGAAATGATCATCCGCTCTGGCTTCAATGTGTACCCCGGCGAGGTCGAGGCGGTGCTGCTGCAGTACCCCGGCATCCGCCATGCGGCGGTGGCGGGCCGCAAGCAGTCCGACGGCAACGAGGAGGTGCTGGCCTTTGTCGAACCGACGGACTCCGAGCAACCGCTGGACTTCCTGGCGCTGCAGTCCTTCCTGGCCGAGCACTTGGCGCCCTACAAACGCCCCAGCCGCATCGTCCCCGTGGACACCATGCCCATGACGCACAGCGGCAAAATCCTCAAGCGCAGCCTGGTGGAAAGCCTCCAGGACTGACGGATACCTTCTCGGGAGACAGACATGACGACTTCCTCTGCTTCGTTTTCAGGAGCGCGCCGCCAAGCCCTGGGCTGGGCCGCCGCCACTTTGGCTGGTACGGCTCTGCCGATTGGCAGCGCACAGGCCCAGGCCTACCCCAGCCGCCCGGTGCGCCTGGTGGTGCCCTTCCCGCCCGGCGGGCCGGTGGACACCGTGGGCCGCACCCTGGCCCTCAAGCTGACCGAGCAATGGGGCCAGACCGCCATCGTGGACAACAAGGCCGGAGCTGGTGGCATCGTGGGCGCGGAAATTGCCGCCAAGGCGCCCAACGATGGCTACCACCTGTTTGTCTGCAGCATCCATCACTCGGTGATTCCCAGCCTCAAGCCCAAACTGAACTACGACATCGAGCGTGACTTTGTACCCGTGAGCTTCGGCGCGCGCTTTCCGGTGATCCTGGTGGTCAACAACGCGTTGCCGGTGCGCAGCGTGGCCGAGCTGATCGCGCTGGACAAGGCCAAGCCCGGCACCTTGAGCTATGGCTCCGCCGGCAACGGCGGCGGCACCCACCTGGCGGCCGAGCTGTTCAACATGCAGGCCGGCACCAAATTGCTGCACGTGCCCTACAAGGGCAGCGCCCCCGCCATGACCGACCTGCTGGGCGGCCAGGTGCAGGTCATGTTCAGCGACGCGCCCACCGCCCTGCCGCAGATCCGCGCCGGCAAGGTCCGCGCGCTGGCGGTGGCCAATTTGCAGCGCTCGTCCCTGCTGCCCGAGCTGCCCACCGTGGCCGAAAGCGGCCTGCCGGGCTACGAGGCCTATTCCTGGGCCGCCTTTGTCGCCCCCGCCGGCACGCCCAAGGAGATCGTGGCCCAGCTGAGCGCCGACATCCAGAAGGCCTTCACCCAGCCCGACGTCAAGCAGCGCCTGTTCGACGCCGGCGCCGAGGCCGCGCCCACCACGCCCGAGGCCTTCCGCAAGATCCTGCGTGGCGAAATCGAGAAATGGGCCAAGGTGGTCAAGGCGGCGAACATCCAGGCGGACTGAGACATTGGCCACCCTGGTCAACCGTAAGATGGCGCTTCGCATTTTTCCGGCGCTGCCTTCATGCTCGACGACATCAAAAAAGCCCTCTGGGCAGCGCACGGCAAGTGGCTGCTGGATTGAACCCGCGACCTTTGCCCCCTTAGCCACGGCGAAACATATCCATGCTTACCGCGAAAGGTGGGATACGCCTGGAAAATAAGAAACAGACTTTCTGCCAAACGCCAGCGCACAGACCTGATACGAAATTTTTTGCGCTGTAAGGAGCCTCACCATGCTGCAAACCTACGAAGCCCTGCTACAGCCCAACGGCCAACTGCAATTTTTTGATTTACCCCGCGATGTGGTGAACGCACCGCGCCGGGTGTTGGTCACGTTTACCGATGCGCCCCCCAGCAGCGACACTGCCCTGTGCGGTGCCAGCCTGAGCGAACCGGCGCTGGCCCAAGACTGGCTGCGCGAAGAAGAGGAGGCCGCATGGGCCCATTTGCAACCCGGCAAGTGATTTTGTTGCCGTTCCCGTTTTCCGACCTTTCGGCCAGCAAGCTGCGGCCAGCCTTGCTGTTGGCCGATGCCGACAAAGGCGACTGGGTGCTGTGCCAGATCACCAGCAAACCTTACGCTGATGCACGCGCCATCATGCTGACAGAAACCGATTTTGCCGAGGGAGGCTTGCAATTGACCAGTTACGCCAGAGCGGGCAAGTTGTTCACTGCGCACGAATCGTTGTTTCAACGGGTGGCGGGCACGCTCACACCCGCAGCACACCAACGCGTGGTGGAGCAGGTGGTGGCCTTGTTACGCGACGGAACGGCCAAGGCAGCAGCTGAGGGGCTGGGGTAACGTCTTGCAAGCCAAAAGTCTCTCCACACCCTTCGCGACACCCTACTCCCCCGCCTGATTTCCGGGGCTGTGCGCCTGCCCGAAGCGGCTTCCCTTGAAATGGCCATGCCATGAGCTTATCGACCCCGCCCGCTCCACCCACCCAGCCCCGCAACCCCCTGCATGGCCTCACCCTGGAGGCCATCGTCACAGCGCTGGTGGCCCACTACGGCTGGAAGGCGCTGGGTCAGCGCATTCCGGTGCGCTGCTTCATCAGCGACCCCAGCGTGTCCTCCAGCCTGAAGTTCCTGCGCAAGACGCCGTGGGCGCGCGAGAAGGTCGAAGGGCTGTACCTGTTCATGCTGCGCGAGCAGCGGCGCCATCAAAGCCATCAAAATACATAGCGCGTACCGCTGATATCCATTGGCCTAGAGACCAAAAATCCTCCAAACCCATGCTCGACGACATCAAAAAAACCCTCTGGGCCACGGCCGACAAGCTGCGCGCC
>CAYZPX010000111.1:0-8457 GCA_964480105.1 uncultured Burkholderiaceae bacterium
TAGCCGCCTGCGTGCAGGGCATGCGCTTCAAGCAAAGATGTGGGTAATGGGATGCGTCAAGCAACCAACTTGCACCATGCTCATTTAGACCTTCTTTCAGGTCGGCCACGTCTTCTGAAAAAAACCCCTCTAGTCTCCGCCTCGTTGCCTCCATTGCTTCGAATCCCGCCTCCGCTATGTCGCAGTCATCTTTTGCAAAATCAAACCAGCCGTCACCCAAGCTGATTGATCTGGTTTCACACCATTCCGCAAAGGCATCAAACGACACCCAACTGTTTACAAGTGAAAGCTCGTCTTTCAAGTTCTTTCGCACAGCCAGCAGCTTCAGCTCGTTTTTCTGAATGCTTGTGCAAACAGCTCTGGAGAGTAAGGCTGCTGCTTTTTTCAAATTGCCTCGCGGCTTGACCTCAAAGTAGCGATGTGGATACGAATCAAAGAAATCCTGCAACTCGTCCTCGCTGAATTCAAGTCCGAATGCAGCGCCTCCATCATCAATGCAGGCAATATGCACAGCCGTTAACAGTCTCACACCACTCGGCGGGGCGTCGCCATACAAAGCAGTTGGATAGCTGCCATCAACATCCATAACGTTCCCTGTCACGCGCCCCGATCAAAAGACCACGCCCCCGGTCAGGGTGTCCGGGTTCGCCGGTGGGGATCAATCACCGGGTGGCGTGGCGGTAGTCATTTTGCCGCACGTGCACCAGCGCCAGCTCGGCCAACACAACGCGGGGCGATGAGGTTTCGTAGGTTTTGTAGCGTCCCTTCTGGCGCTCTTTTGAAATTCGGCCTCCCCTGAAAACTCGCGTTTCTTTGGTAACCAGCTTGGATACCAGCCTTGGTAACCACCCTGAATCTGGGCATGGAATCAGGTTCTAGGCCAATGGAATCCAGCGGTACCAGCTATCAATTCGGGAGCATTGATTGATAGCCATGTCCTGATCTTGGATACCACCATTGCCGTGTGGATCGTGGTCTTGGAAATGTGGGGTTCCTTGCGTACCTGGGCGCGTACCAGGCGGCGCGTACCAGGCAACCCCTTCGGCGCAGGTGCTCGGTCTTGGGATGGTTCAAATGCAAGTGGTTCGCATTTGGTGGGCGGTGGGGTGGTGCGCTTTGCCGCTGAGGTAGCGGTCTTGAAGCGGGGCTCGCCTTGGCGCTGGGCGTAGCTGCGCACGCGAATCTTATGCCATGTTTGAACGCCCAACAATGGGCAGAGTCGCCCGTATCAGGCCCGAAGCGGCGGGCGTACATGGGCTAAATCTTCAGCCGGTCTTGCCTTGGACTCTACGAAAGTTTCGTATGGTCTGGCCTGGGGTGTCGTTGCTGAAACGATCCCAAGCGGCGGGGATGCCCCAGCTTTGGGGGATCATCCTTTTTTGGATCATCTCCGGCGCGGGTCTATTGCGGTGCAAGGGTTCGATATCCCGCCAGCGGTGGGATACCCCGTCCTTGGGTTTTCGTAGCGTTTGTAGCGTGCCTCCTGGGGCTCTTTTGAAAATCAGCGCGGGCGGTGTCCCACCATCAAAACCGACTCCAGGCCAATGGAATCAAGCGGCCAGCGACACATTCGCCTGCACTTCATCCCATGGGGCAGTCAAGGTGCGGCCATCGCGCACCAGCAGGCCGGCCGACTCCAGCACCGCCACGTCGGTATGCACGTTCTTGTAATCCCGGCCAAGGGCCTGGGCCAGCTCGCGCACGCTGTCTGCCTTGTGCTGGTGGACGTAGCGCAGCAACTCCAGGCGCTTGGGTGTCAGGGTCTCCAGCATGGTCTGCACGTCCAGAAAGGTGATGTGCGTTTCGTTGACCTTCTCCCCGGATGCCGCACGGTTCCATGCGCCCGCAAAGCGCTTGCCCATGTCTGCCAGGGTGCCCACATGCACTTGAACTTTATTCATGGTGTTCACCATTCGCCCTTTCCACGTCGGCCAGGAAGTCGGCCACCAACTGTTCCACACTGACAAAGCGGTACGGGGTCTCCACCTCGCCCAAGTGCTTGTGGTCGCCTTTGCCGCGTTCGTTGTCATACCCGACAAGGCGTTTGCCATCCCGCCCGAAGAACAGGCGGTATTTCAGGCCGTGCGGTCGCTCGCTGTTTGCCTCTGGCAACTGCCAGATGGTCATTTCCACAATCGCCCCATCGGCCAGCACAGCCTTGTCGTAAAAAATGCGCTGCGCTTTCATATGGTGACTCTAGCCATAGTGGGTGATGGTGTCAATTGCCATATCACCCCGCCCACGCGCTTCCGCTATTGGCGGGAGTCAGGCCCGAAGCTGGATCACCTGTGCCCCCTGCCGTAGCTGGTCCAGATAGTCCGCCCATGTCTGCATCATGGTGCGGCGCTGTTCCATGAATTCGGCCCGGTCGTAGGCGCTCCCCAATGGACCGCTCTTGCCGTGCCCCAGCTGGGCTTCAACCACCTCGGGATTGATGCCCTTGATGCGCTCGGCCAGCATGGTGCGGGCCATCGCCCGGAATCCATGGCTCACATGGTCGTCAGTGCCGAAGTCCAGGCGGCGCAGGGCTGCATTCATGGTCCCGTCGCTCATGGGGCGCTCTGACGTTCGATTGCTGGGGAACACATACCGCCCGTGTCCGGTCAGTGGTTGCAGGCTTTGCAGAATGGCAAGCGCCTGGGTTGCCAGCGGGATCAGGTGTGGCCTGCCGTTGACCTTGCCGTGAACGGTGCGTTTCATGTTCTCCGCCGGGATGGTCAGCATGGCGCTGTCCATATCGATCCAGGCCCATTGCATCGCCCGGACGTTTCCAGGGCGCTGAAAGATCAGCGCGGCCAGTTGCAGCGCGGCGGTGGTGGTGGGCTGCCCGGTGTAGCCGTCGATTGCCCGCAGCAGCTCCGACACCTTGGACGGCTCCAACACTGCCGCGAAGTTCTTGGGGACGTGGGGTTTCAGCGCACCCCGCAGGTCTGGGGCCGGGTTGACCTTGATTCGGCCGGTCTGCAAGGCATACCGCAGAACCTGCCCCGCCATCTGTTGCAGGTCCTGGGCGGTGGATAGCGTGCCCCGTTCTTCCACCTTGCGCAGCGCTGCCAGCAGGGGCCCCACCTCCAGCTCTGAAACCGGGATGCGGCCAATCTCGGGGAACAGGTACAGCTCATTCATGCGAAGCCACTTCCCGGCGTGGGCCTCGCTCCATCCTGGGGCCTTCATCGCGTGGAACTCACGGGCCACGGCCTCATAGGTGGTCGCTGCCGCCTGCTTCGCCTCACGCTTGGCCGTGCGCTTTGCGGTGCTGGGGTCGATGCCCTGTGCAAGCAGCTTGCGGGCCTCAGCTCTGGCCTCTCGGGCGTCTGCCAGGCTCACGGCGGGATAGACCCCTATCGCCAGGGTATTGCGCTTGCCCGATGGGCGGGTGTAGTCCATGCGCCAGTATTTGCCAGCGGCCTTCACCAGCAGGTACAGCCCCTCCCCGTCATGGTGCTTGTCCCCGGTCGGCTTGCCGGTGTGCTTGACGTTTTTTATAAATGTGGCGGTCAGTTCCATTGCTTCACCCCTTTGCGGTACTTTTCGCGGTACTTCGCGGTATTCGCAATGCGGTACTTGCTCACATACCGCAAGAGATACCGCAGAAATACCGGGATGTGATAGTGCCGCGTGGGACCGTATGAGGCAAGAAAAAACCCGCCGTCCTAGGGGAATCAGCGGGTTATGGGATGGCCTGGGGCCTGGTGACACTTAAATCTGGAGCGGGTGAAGGGAATCGAACCCTCGTATGAAGCTTGGGAAGCTGCCGTTCTACCATTGAACTACACCCGCAAACAGGCTGCAAGTATAAGGGTGGCCACCGTCCAAGCTGCCGATAATCCCCCCCATGGCATTGTTCTCGGAAGGCATCTTGAAGTTGCATTGGGACCAGTCCGTGCCGGTGAACCTGGCGCGGATTGCCAAGGGCATGGGGGTGGCGATGGCGCTCAGCGACCAGCTGGACGCCGCAGCGCGGCTGGAGATCAGCCCCCTCAACAAGGCGCGGCTGACGCTCAACACCCGCCAGAACACCGTGCGCCAGCGCTATGCGGTAGCCCACGCCATGGGGCATCTGGCGCTGCACCACTTGCGGCCGGGCACGCAGCGCGACATTGTCCTTTCCGACAACTTCGCCCTCGAGCCCGACAGCCGCATTGACACCGAAGCCAACCACTTTGCGCTGGGCTTGCTGATGCCGGAGCAAGTTGTCACCTACTGCCTGAAAGACCTGGCCCTGGCCGACCTCACCGCCCTGGCGGACCTATTCGAGGTGGCCCCGCAGCTGGTCAAACAGCGCCTGGCCGACCTGAATTTGCGCCTGCCCAGCCGCCTGCGGCAGGAAGACGAGGCCGATGGACGGCCAATTGACTTGGCCTGACACGACGGCCTTCCCGCAAGCCACACCGTGGCAACAGACCTTCACTGCACCAAGGCCACCGCCTTGACCTGCGCCCAGACCGGCTGATCGGGGCGCAGGCCCAAGGCGTCTGCGGCGCGGGCGGTGATTCGGGCCAGCAACACCGCATTGCCGCATTGCAGGCGCACCAGCACCTGGGACGGGTGCGCGTCTGGCACGATGGCGGTGATACGGCAAGGCAGGAGGTTCTGGATGCTGGTGTGCTGCGGCGCCTGGGTCGTCAGGCTCACGTCCCGCGCCAACACCCGCAGGCGGACCCGCTGCCCCACGGCACAGGGGCCGTCCCGCAGCCACAGGCTGCCACCATCAAAGGCCACGCGCACCAGGTGCCAGCGGGCATCGCGCTCCACGACCTGGCCATGCAGCAGCACGCCGGCCTCTTCGCCGCCCAGGGCGGGACCGTCGAGGCGGGCCATCACCTCGGCGGCGGGGCCAGCGGCCTGGACCTGGCCGCGCTCCAAGACCACCAGGTGGTCGGCCAGGCGGGCAAGTTCGTCAATCGAATGGGTCACATAGAGCATCGGAAGGTGCAGCTCGTCGCGCAGGTGCTCCAGCCAGGGCAGGATGTCCTGGCGGCGCGGAGCATCCAGCGCCGCCAGCGGCTCGTCCAGCAACAGCAGCCGGGGCTGGGTGGCCAGCGCCCGCGCAATGGCCACGCGCTGGCGCTCCCCGCCCGACAGCTGTGCGGCGCGGCGCTGCAGCAGCCCACCGATGCCCAGCAGCTCAATGGCGGCGGCCAGCGCCGGAGCGGCTTGCGGGTTGCGCGTGCGTTTCAGGCCGTACTGGAGATTGCCGTGCACATCCAGGTGTTCCAGCAGGCTGGCCTCCTGGAAAACATAGCCCAGCGGGCGGTGCCAGGTGGGCCAGAACACCCGGGCGGAGTCATCCTGCCAGCGCTCGCCGGCAATCTCGACCAGCCCGTTTGGCCCCGGCCCCCGCTCCAGCCCCGCGACACTGCGCAAGAGGCTGGTCTTGCCCGAGCCCGAAGCGCCAAACAGCACGGTGATGCCCTGCGCGGGCAGGGCCAAATCCACGGACAGCGCAAACTCCGCGCGCGGCAGGTGCAGGCGGATGCGGTTGAAGGCCGCCGTCACGACAGGATGCGCCCACGGCGGCGGTTGACCAGCGACAGGCCCAGCAGCACCACAAACGAAAACAGCAGCATCGCCGCGGCCAGCGCGTGGGCCTGCGGGTATTCCATGGCCTCGACATGGCCGTAGATCAGCGTGGACACCACGCGGGTTTGGCCGGGGATGTTGCCGCCCATCATCAGCACCACGCCAAACTCCCCGACGGTGTGCGCAAAGCTCAGGACCGCAGCCGTCACAAACCCAGGGCGGGCCAGGGGCAAGGCGACGGTCAAAAAGGCGTCCAGTGGGCTGGCGCGCAGCGTGGCGGCGACTTCCATCGGGCGGTCGCCCATGGCCTCGAACGCGTGCTGCAAGGGCTGCACCGCAAACGGCAGCGAATAGACGACCGAGCCGATGAGCAAGCCTGAAAAGGTGAACGACAAAAGGCCCCAGCCCAGCGCCTGGGTGAGGCTGCCCAGCGGGCCATGCGGCCCCAGCGCCACCAGCAGATAAAACCCCAGTACCGTGGGCGGCAGCACCAGGGGCAGCGACACCAGGGCCCCCACGGGCGCGCGCCAAGGCGAAGCCGTGCGCGCCAGCCACCAGGCCAGCGGTGTCGCCAGCACCAGCAGCAGCATCGTGGTCATGCTGGCCAGTTTCAGCGTCAGCCACACGGCCTGCCAGGTTTCGCTGCTCCAGGGCATGGTGCTCAAAACCCGTAGCCAAACGCGCGGAGGATGGCGCGGGCCTTGTCGCTGCGCAGGTATTGCAGCAGCGCCAGCGCGGCGGGCTGGTCCTGGCCCGCGCTCAGCAGCAACGCATCCTGGCGGATGGGATCGTGCCACTGGGCGGGCACGATCCAGCCCGAGCCTTGGGCGATGCGGCCCTCCACCACCACCTGGGACAGCGCCACCAAGCCCAGCGGCGCATTGCCGCTGGCCACAAACTGGTAGGCCTGGGCGATGTTCTCGCCTTGCACCAGCTTGGACTGCCAGCGCGGCCACAGCCCCATCCGGGTCAGCGCCTGGACGGCAGCGGCGCCATAGGGAGCCAGTTTGGGGTCTGCGATGGCCAGGCGCTCCACCGCGCCATCGCGCAGCACCTGCCCTTGCGCATCCACCCGGCCGGGCTGCCGGCTCCAGAGCACCAGCCGGCCGATGGCATAGGTGAAGCGCGTCTCGGGAACGCCCAGCCCTTCTTGTGCCAGGCGGGCGGGCGTGACCTCGTCCGCTGCGAGCAGGACCTGCCAGGGCGCGCCATTTTTGATTTGGGCGTAGAACTTGCCGGTCGAGCCGAATGCCAGCGTCGCTTTGTGGCCGGTGTCCTGTTCAAAGGCCACGGCGATGTGTTGCATCGGTGCGGTGAAATTGGCGGCCACGGCCACGCGGACCTCGGCGGCCTGTGCCGCAGCGGCACCGATCCAAGTCACCAGGGCCACAGCCCAGCTTTTGGAGAAGGTCTTCATCCTGTTGTTCCCCAATCGCTGTCATCCGCCGATGTAGCTCATCTCTACGCGGGGGCCAGGTACAGCCCCGTCGGCCAGCAAGCTACCGCGCAGCTCGGAGTAGCGGTCGCTGCGGCCTTGCCAGGTGGCGGCGATGGCGGCAGCAATCTCGCCATCGCTGGCACCGCTGCGCAGCAGACTGCGCAGGTCGTGGCCCTGGCTGGCAAACAGGCACAAAAACAGCTGCCCCTCGGCCGAAAGACGGGCACGGTTGCAGTCTTGGCAGAACGCCCGGGTGACGCTGCTGATCACACCCACCTCGCCCAACGCCGGATCGTGCACACCCTGGGCGTTCGCATGGCCCCAGCGCTGGGCGGTTTCGCCAGGCGCGCTGGCCGCCAGGGGCACCAGGGACAGTTCGGTGCGCAAGCGCGCGATGAGCTGGTTCGAGGGTAGCACCTCGTCCATGCGCCAGCCGTTAGTGCCCCCCACGTCCATGTATTCAATGAAGCGCAGCACCATGCCAGAACCGCGAAAGTGCCGCGCCATGGGCAGGACTTGCGCATCGTTGGTGCCGCGCTTGACCACCATGTTGACCTTGATGTGCCCAAACCCGGCCTTCTGCGCCGCCTCGATGCCCGCCAGCACGTCGGCCACCGGAAAGTCCACATCGTTCATGCGACGGAAGGTGGCGTCGTCCAGCGCGTCCAGGCTCACCGTGACCCGGTCCAGTCCGGCACCGCGCAGGGCCAGGGCCTGGCGCGCCAGCAGGGCGCCGTTGGTGGTCAGCGTCAACTCGGGGGGCTGGCCATCGACCGTGCGCAAGGCGGCCAGTTGCGCCACCAACACAGGCAGGTCTTTGCGCAGCAGCGGCTCTCCCCCGGTCAGCCGGATTTTGCGCACGCCGTGGGCCAAAAACAGCCGTGCCAGCCGGGCGATTTCGCCAAAGTCCAAGAGCGCACTGGAGGGCAGCCAGCGGTAGCCCTTGCCAAACGCCGCCTTGGGCATGCAATAGCTGCAGCGGAAGTTGCAACGGTCGGTGACGCTGATGCGCAGGTCGCGCAAGGGGCGGTTCAGGCGGTCGGTCAACCAGCCCACCGGCGGCAAGGCCGGCGCTGGCACCCGCGCCTGCAGCGGGGCAGCGCGCACATCGACCAAGGGAATGACACGTTCAACCATGGTTGGATCATGCCCCCAAATTTCACCTGCCCGGGCTCCGCCGCAGGCACCCAGGAAGGAACGCAGTGGGTGACTTCAAGCCACCAGCGCCCGCTGGATCAGGATCTTCTGCACGTCGCTGGTGCCTTCGTAGATCTGGCAGACGCGCACGTCGCGGTAGATGCGCTCGACCGGGAAGTCGTTGACCACGCCATAACCACCCAGGGTCTGGATGGCGGCGCTGCAGACAGCTTCGGCGGTTTCGCTGGCAAACAGCTTGGCCATGGCGGCTTCCTTCAGGCAGGGGCGGCCGGCGTCGCGCAGCGCGGCGGCGTGCCAGACCAGCTGGCGGGCGGCTTCCAGGCGGGTGGCGCAGTCGG
>CAYZPX010000112.1:0-8411 GCA_964480105.1 uncultured Burkholderiaceae bacterium
TCGCCGCCGGCGACTGCACCACCGTGCCCTACAAGCAGATCGTGATTGCCGCCGGGGCCGGCTCCACCGCCGCGCTGAGCGCCTTCGACCACCTGATCCGCGCGTAAGCCCCCGCACCACGGAACGCCACGGACCGTATCGGTTCGTGGCGTTCCGTGCCAATTCAGTGAGCGATGCCTGACAGGAAGATGGGACTGGAATTGGAATCTATCCATCATCGTTTTTTTATTGGAGGCAGGATTTATCATCGTTTTTCTTGGGATGTCAGCGGATTTTGTCTATGCATATCGGTTTCAAGGCGCTAGAGGCTGGGTTTGGCATCGCTCTGGTGCAGCCCTTGCGGGTGGCGTCGGCGATCGGTGCGACCCGCTTGGACCGGGAATCGCCACAGGGCATTCAGCGCCAGTACCCCGGCGTTTACCGGCCGGCCGACACTTTTGCGGGGCATTTCGAGTTTGGTTTGAAGTACGAGGAGATTCACCTCGAATTTTTCTCTCGCCTTTTTGCGGCCTGCGGTCCAGAGCCGCTTGTGCAGTGGTGCCGGGCAGAGCCCCTCGGGCAGTACGCTCGCCGGGCGGGATTTTTCTATGAGTGGCTCACTGGGCGGCGGCTGGATGTTCCTGATCTGACGAGAGGCTCTTATGTGGACGCCGTGGATGGCCATCGCTACCTGACGCGTACCGAGTCGGTGCGTGAGCGGCGTTGGCGCATCAACAACAACTTGCCGGGTACGCCGGCTTTTTGTCCTCTGGTCCGCCGCACACAGGCTCTGGGTCAGGTGCTTGGTCTTGACCTGCGTGCCGCCCTGGTCGAACTGGATCGCGAGTTCGGTGAGGAGGTCCTGATGCGTGCATCGGCCTGGCTGTCGCTCAAAGAATCGCGTGCGAGTTTTCTGATCGAGCATGAAGCCGACGAGACTGATCGCATCAAGCGGTTTGCCCACGTGATGGCCGAGCACAGCGGCAAGCTGGAAGAGCCGCTCACTAGCAGCTGCCTCACCTTGCTGCAACAGGGCATCCTGGGTGACCACGCGTTGCGCCTCGGGCTGCGCCAGTCGCCCGTGTTCGTTGGCCAATCCACGATTCGCGACAACATCGTTCACTACATCGGCCCGCACTTCTCGCAGCTTCCCCGAATGCTGGAGGGGTTGCGCGTCTTTGAGCAGACCACCCGTGGCAGGGAATCGCTGGCGCGGGCCGCGACCCTGGCGTTTGGCTTCGTCTATCTCCACCCCATGAGCGACGGCAATGGCCGCATCCACCGCTTCCTCATCAACGATACCTTGCAGCGCGACCAGGCCATTCCGCCGGGAGTGATCGTGCCGCTCTCCGCCACGATCACCCGTGTGCGCGAGTTTGGGCATGGGTATGACCGGGTTCTGGAAGTATTCTCCCGCCCCTTCATGCGGCGATACGACACCGCGTACCGGTTTGGTGAGCTGCTCAGCTATGAAGATGGAGCGCGTTCCAACCTGGTTTTCGATGCCTACGAGGATGCCAATCACGCCTGGTCTTATCCCGACCTCACCGAGCATGTGCTCTATACGGCACAACTTGTGGCGCACACGATCCAGTCCGAGATGGCGGACGAGGCACGGGTACTCGTGCGGTTTCAGCTTGCGCAACAGCGCATCAAGGCGGTGCTGGAGATGCCTGATGCGGATGCCGTGCGCATGATTCGCTCGGTCAAGGAGAGTGGCTGGCGCGTGTCGGGCAAACTCGCAAAGGAGTACCCGCGATTGGACGACACGGCCATGGCCTTGCGCATTGTCGAAGCCGTGCAATCTGCCTTCGAGGACCGAGCGCCTCTGCCCGCCCTTGAATGAGTCGTCACCTTGTCACACCCGAACATGCTCCAGGCCAATGGATACCAGCGGTACCAGCTCTTATTTCAGGAGCAAAATCCAAGCCGCTGCGCTCCTGGGCACTGTGTCTTCACCGCCCTCAGGGGGTGACGCCTGGAAGAGCGGCAGGGCTTGAATTGGAGTCTGACCCCCATTTTCCACACAGGCCTGATCACAGGGCTGGGCGCCTGCCTGCGGCCGTTCCGGTACCGTTTGACAGCGGGGCCGCACCACGGTCGGCATCGGTGCCGCCGACCAAGGACTGGAGCCGCTGGACGCATTCCGCATCCACCGCCCGGAAGCGCTCAGGGGCGCTGGCCGCCATGTCGGGTGTCAGGGTTTCCAGAAGAGGCCCCCGCACGGGATCGCCGCTGCGAGGGCTGGTGGCGCGGGTG
Organism: uncultured Burkholderiaceae bacterium; assembly: GCA_964480105.1. GTDB lineage: Bacteria > Pseudomonadota > Gammaproteobacteria > Burkholderiales > Burkholderiaceae_C > CAYZPX01. The sequence continues at coordinate 2,239 of CAYZPX010000112.1, forward strand.
AGCACCACCTCGCCGCTGGGGCAGATGCGGTAGCGGATGGTGTCGTGCGGGCGCAGCCCCAGGGCCCGGCGCACGGCTTGCGGCACCGTGGTCTCGTAGCGGTCGGTCAACGAGGATTCGGCTTCGAGGGGAGCAGGCATGGCGCTCTCTGGACAGACTTTTGAAGAAAATCTGGCTTCAGACCAATGAACACCAGCGGTAATAGCTCTTTTTTTAGGAGCATCTACCGCTGGTTCAGCTTGATCACATTGAAGACGACTACGACTGCGCAGCCCCGGTGAAGATGAAGTCAGTCAATGCCAGGGTGGGCGTGGTCTGGCCCGTGAGTGTCACCAGCGTCACCGCCGCCGTGCTGCCGGTGCCGTCCACATCCAACGACAAGACGCCGCCGCTGTACAGCAGTTGGGCATAAGCCGCATTGGCTGCGCCGGCCAACAGGAAGGCATTGCTGCCTTGCGCGCCGGTGTAGCCCGTCAGGCCCGCCGTGTTACCCGCCCAGCCCGTCAGGCGGCTGAGCGCCGTCACGTCCAGCTGGATTTTGTCGGTGCCCGACACGAAATCGGTGATGGTGTCGCCCAGGAAGCTGCCGGTGGCCGCTGTCATGTCGGTTTCGGTGATCACGAACACGTCGTTGCCCGCGCCGCCGGTCAGGTTGTCCTGGCCGATGCCGCCGATCAGCGTGTCGTTGCCATCGCCACCGCTGAGGGTGTCATTGCCCCAGGCACCGCGCAGCACGTTGTCTCTGTCGTTGCCGGTGATGCTGTCGTTGCCGCCGCCGCCAATCGCGTTTTCGATCACGCTGCCGCTGGCAATGGTGAAGGTGCCGGGGGTGGCCGTGTCGTTGGTGATGCTGTTGGTGCCCCCAGTATTCAGGTTCAGCGTCACCGCGCCGTGCACGGCGGCGGCGTTGATCGTGTCGGTGTCGGTGCCGCTGGGCGATTGATTCGGAGGCACCGCAACGTCCTCCAAAGTTCGGCCGGTGGCCGTGTACTCACGGGTGAAATAGAACTGGCTGTCGCTGCTGGCCGCCGAGCCCCAGGCGCGCACGGTGAAGGATTCGAAAGTTGCATCCGTCATGTTAGGAGTGCCTGTTTCGACAACGGATTTGTTCGTTCCAGTATCGATGATGGTCAGCTTCCAGATGCCGGCAGCGTTTTCGCCCAGAAACGCGGAAGAGCCGATCGTGAACTCTCCGGGCCAAGCGGTGAAACTGGCACCGGCTACCTTGGGCTGAGTAATGTTTTGATCGGGGTTTGCCACCAGCTCACTGGACAAGGGCCGATCAAAGATGGTCACCTTGGTCCCAGATGGGGATTCGATGATGGCCTTCAGCTCTTGCGGCCGGCTGGCGTTGAGCTTGATGACAAACTCCATGCGCTCGACGCGCACATTGGGGTTGTTGGTGTCTGCCGTGATGGTGGCTTGTACCGTGGTGCCTGTGGCATTGCCATCCACGATGTCTGTGGGTGTTTGCACGGCCACGGCACCCTGAATGCTCTTCCAGTTGCTCACAGTACCTGGCGTGAGGGTCCACTGCTCGGCGAGTCGCACCGCCGCCGTCGCGTCCACCAGGCCAAAACCCACGCCTTCGTCCGAATGGTGCATGCCGCCCAAATTCCAGTCGGTGGCCTTGTTGGTCACGTACTTGTTCTGGTCAGTACCTTGGGCCGCTTTGGTGCCCACGCCTCGCGCCGTGAGCGCCAGGATGGTGGACACATCGCGGAAGCCCAGGTTTGGGTTGGCCTGCAGCATCAGCGCCGCCACCGCCCCGACCGTGGGGCCAGAGTAGGACGTACCCGTGTTGAAGAAAGAGTAATTCGGATTGGTCGCAGTGGCGTTGTAGCCGTAGTTGGGATTGGGGGTAGTGTGGTCGCTGTTGTTCAAATCCCCTGCCACGATGCCAAAGCCGGCATTGACTGATTGAGAACCTTCACCATCCCCCCCGAAGGCGGCCACCAGGATGTTGGTACCGCGTGAGCCATAGGTCGCCACATCGCCGACTTCGTTCATGGACCCCACGGCGATCACAAGACGGGAACTGGTGCCATTGGTCATGGCCGAGTCGGCAGCCGTTTTGCGCTCGTTGCCAGCAGAAAACTCCAGGACCATTCCTTTCCCACCGCGACCGTTGGTCACCGCATCCAGGATGGCATCGCCAATTTTCCGGTTGGGCGATTCGGCAGGACCGTTGTAGTCCTCCGAGAAAGCCGGGTCGGCACCGTAGGAGTTGAGCGACACGCTCACGTTCTGGTTTTTCAGGTCGGTGACGTGGGCTGCCACATCGGCGCCCGGGTTGGGGTTGGCAGTGGAGTTGGGGTCCTTGGCGCCCAAAATCAGAGCCGGGATCAGTTGGGAATTGAAGGCAACACCCACGATGCCTTTGTTATTGTTGGCTTCATTGGCCGCGATGGTGCCTACCACCGTGCCGTGGTTGTGGGTGCCAGCGGGTTTGTTTGCCTCGGGCGCCGCGACCGTTGTGGTGGTGCCGAAGTTGGTGGCCCCGATTTTCTTGTCGCCACCGTTGTAAGCGAGATCTTTGAGCAGGTTGGCCTGGATGTCCTCATGCGCCAGGTCAAACCCGTCGTCGCTCACCGACTGGATGATGCCCTTGCCGGTGTAGCCAGCCTTCCAGGCGTCCATGACGTTGATGTCCAGCAGCAAGCCGCCGTTGACATTCTGGGCATTGACCATTTGCGTGGCTGCGGTGTCGCCGTTCGGGATGTCCACATACCGCTGCCCGCTGTTCACCAGGTTCCACTGCGATCCAAACAGCGGGTCGTTGAAGCTGGTGTTGACCGGGGTCTCCGACGCTGCCGTGCTGCGGATTTGAGGGGTCACGAGGCTGGTGCCGGCGGAAGCAGCCACCGCCAAGTCATAACCGTTGTTGGCAGTCGCCCCATTCAAATCCACCGCCGCACCGGCAGCGGTCACACCCACCACCACCACCGCCGCTTCGTCCGCATCCACCACGCCGTTGGTGTTGGCGTCGTTGAACACGATGGTGTCGTTGTCGGTGTTGGTGTTGCTGCCCACGGTGAACGTCTTGGCCGTGCTGTCGTACGTGCCCGCCAGTTGTTTGCCCGTGCCGCCGTTGAAGGTGAGCACATCCTGGCCCTTGGTGAATTGCTGGATCAGGTCAAAGCCGGTGATGCTGGTACCGGTCTTGGCCACGGCGCTGCCGGCCTCCACCACGGTGTCGATGTCGGTGTCGATGCCCAGGCTGTAGGTGTCGATGCCCGCGCCGCCGTCCAGGCTGTCGTTGCCGGCGCCGCCGTTGAGGGTGTCGTCTCCGGTGCCGCCGCTCAGGCTGTCGTTGTCGGCTTCGCCATTCAGGACATCGTTGCCCTCACCCCCGTCCAGGGTGTCGTTGCCGCTGCTGCCGTTGAGGGTGTCGTTTCCAGCGCCGCCAAACAGCTGGTCGTTCCCGCCTTGGCCGCCCAGTTCGTCGTTGCCTGCGCCGCCTTTGAGGACGTCCATGCCTTCGTGGCCGAACACGGTGATGTGCTGGGTGCCGCTGGCGGCGCTGGCGTCCACGGTGTTGGTGCCGGCAAGATTGTTGTCATAGGCGAGGTCCACCTTCCGCAGCTCGGCGGTGAAGGCGTTGGCATTCAGCACCATGGAGAAGTCATTGGCCGTGGCTTTGCCAGTCTCGATAGACAGCTGTTCCACCCCCATCATGCGGTCCCAGGAATGGGTGGCGGTGATGTTGCCGGTGGTGTTGGGGTCGAAGAAAAGCTGGTCGGTGCCATCGCCCCCGCTGATGGAATCCACCAGCTGGTTGTTGGCGCCAAACAGGGCGGCGCGGGAATAGATGAGGTCGTCTCCCGCGCCGGCGTTGATGGTGTCGGCACCGCTGCCGCCATAGATGGCGTCGACCCCGGCGGAGCCTGTCAGGGTGAGGCCGATGGCGGTGTTGGTTTGGGCGAGCGCGTTGATGGTGTTGCTACCACCTGCATCGGTGTCGGCCGACAGGTCGATGCTGCGGATGCCAGCGGTGGAAAAGGCGTTCTCGGCAAACAGCAGCCGGATGACGCCGCTGGTGGGGCCACCCACCTTAAAGACTTCGACGCCGGTGACGCCGGTGAAGGACAGCGCATTGTTGGCAACACCTTGGCCCGAGAAAACACTTGTGCTGGCACTGGCCGGATTCACCACGATGGTGTCGGCATCGCCATCGCCGCCCTGGATGGCATCTACCACAGAGGTGAAGGGGCTGGCGGAAAAATCCGCCGGGCTGTTGAACACAAACCTGTCGTTGCCCGCACCGCCCACCAGGGTGTCGATGCCTGCGCCGCCGGTCAGGTTGTCGTCACCCGTGCCGCCATCCAGGTAGTCGGCCTGGGCCCCACCGGTCAGGTTGTCGTTGCCGCCAAAGCCGTACAAGAAGCCTTTGTTGTCGCTGGCGCTGGCCGTGTCGTTGCCCACGCCGCCCAGGCTGAGGTAGCCCAAGGAGACGGCTGTGGTGGTGTCCGTCACGTTCAACAGCCCCGCCGTGGCCGTGGTTTGCTCGGCCAGCGTGAGCGTGGTGGCGCTGCCGTTGTTCACCGTGCCCAGATCGATGGCCATGGTGCCGAGGCGGGTGTTCAGGGTGGGCTGCGCCGGATTGCCCGCGATGGCGGTGAAGGTGAGCTGGAGCGGGTTTTGGGCATTGACCGCCAACGGGGTGCTGACCGCCAGCTGCCCAGACAGGTTCACGGCCTGCGTGTGGGTGGTGGCAGCGGTGTTGGGGTTGCCCGCCACGTCGTTGGCTTTGTTGCCAGCCAAGGCGACGGTGACGTTGCCGACCAGCGCGGGGGTGGGCGCGACCACCAGGGTGTAGACCTTGCCAGCATCGTTGCCCGTGGTGGTGGGCGTGAAGGTGCCTGCGGTGCCGCCGGCGACCACTACATCATCGGCCGTGAAGCCGGTGACCGATTCGTTGAAGGTAAAGGTGTGGGTGATGGCGCCGCTGTTGGCATCGGCCGTCGTGACGGGGTTGGCCTTGTCGTCGGTGATGGTGACGGTGGGCGCCACGTAGTCCACCACCAACGTGGGGTTGCCCACCGTGCTGGTGGCGCTGCCACCCGCTGCGTTGGACAGCTTGACGGACACCACGCCGCCGGCGGTGATGGCGGCCTGCAATGCGGCCGGGGTTGAGGCGCTGTCGGATGTGTCTCGGGTGGTGTAGCTGACGCTGGTGTCGCCGGCTTCGATGCGGGTGTCTTCACCGACCTTGGTCGTTCCCACAAAGAACTCCGCCTTGCCGCCCGTGGCCTGCCCGGCCGTGATGGTGGCGGCGAATCGCAGCTCGGTGTTGCTGGTGTTGAGCGTGTTGGCCACCACGGTGCCGCCCACCGGTGTCAAGGTGACAGCGGTGGGGGCCGGTGGCGCTGCGGGCGGGGGCGGGGCGGGCGGCTCGGGAGCAGGCGCTGGGGCTGGAGCGGGCACCAAGTCCTGCACCTTGCCCGTGCTGTTCACCTGCTCCGCCCCGTTCGGGCGCTGCACCACCTGGTTCAGCACTGCGTTCAGGTTCTCGTTGGTCACCCCCGTCACCCCAATCGCCGCAAAGTCCGCCGGCGTCAGCGTGGTGGTGCTGATCTTCTTGTCCGCCAGGTCCGCCAGCTGGCTCACGGTGTTCTGGATCTGCGCCGCCGTGCTCGCCGGCGTGCCCAGGTTTTGCGCCAGGCTGTTGGTGACCCCCACCGCGCCGCTGCGGTCCGCCGTGGCCGCCCCCACCAACAGGTCCCGCTGGGCCGTCGGGGTGAGCTGCGTTTGCGCCCCCGTGCCCGTGAGGCTACCCAAGATGGTGTTGAGCACTTTGTCGGTGCTGGCCCCTTGGCCACTTTCCTGGCCCGAGATGGCCGCCAGCACCCGGCCCAGGGTGTCGGCCGCCGGGTTGGCGCTGCCCGTGGCGGTCACGGTGGGCACCGGCGTGGCGGTCACGGGGTTGACGTTGCCCAGGCCCAGCGCGCTGGCGATTTCCTGCGTGGCGTTCTGGATTTGCTCAGGGGTGGTGGCGCCCAGCACCAGCTGGCTGGTGGCGTTGTCCCCGCCTTGCAGGCCCACCCGGCGCGTGATCAGCTCCGTCAGGGGGTTGATGTTCACCACATAGCTGCCCGCACCGGCCACCGTGCTCAGGGCGCGCAGGTCGCTGCTCAGGTCCACCGGCTTGGCCTGGGTCTCGTCCACATAGT
>CAYZPX010000113.1:0-8371 GCA_964480105.1 uncultured Burkholderiaceae bacterium
CGCCTGGTCTGGCTGCTGCTGGCCATGGGCGTGGTGACCTTCCTGGTCGAGCTGTTTGCGGCGCTGCAGCAGCGCCGCTACAAACCCATGCCCATGCGCCTCTTGGGCTGGAGCGCTCTGGAAAACCTGGGCTACCCGGCCCTGGTCTGGGTAATTGCGTCCGCGCTGCCCTGGCACAGCATGCACATGGTGTTCCAGATCCTGCTGGTGCTGGGCATCACGATTCCGCTGGGCCTGATGATTTACCGCGTGGCCTACCAGCCCGTGGCCGAGGCCTCGGTGCTGGTGCTGCTGATCGTTTCGGTCGCGGTGCACTTTGGCATGCTCAGTCTGGGCCTGCTGGTGTTCGGCCCCGAGGGTTCGCGCACTGAGCCCTTCACCGAATGGAGCACCTCGATTGGCGAGCTGATGATTTCTGGCCAGAGCGCGCTGGTGGTCGTGGTCTCGCTGCTGCTGATCGCGCTGATGTACGTGTTCTTCAACCACAGCCTGCAGGGCAAGGCGCTGCGTGCCACGGCGGTGAACCGCAACGGTGCGCGCCTGGTGGGCATTGGCACCAGCCAGGCGGGGCGCTTGGCCTTTGGCCTGTCTGCGGGCCTGGGCACCTTGGCCGGCATCCTGATCGGCCCGATGAACACGGTGCAGTACGACACCGGCTTTGTCGTCGCGCTCAAAGGCTTTGTGGCGGCCATCGTCGGCGGCCTGGCCAGCTACCCGCTGGCGGCCGTGGGCGCTGTGATCGTGGGCCTGCTGGAGAGCTATTCGTCCTTCTGGGCCAGTGACTACAAGGAAGTCATCGTCTTTACCCTCATCCTGCCGGTGCTGGCTTGGCGTTCGCTGACCTCGCACCACAGCGACGAAGAGTGATGTCGTCCCGTTTGCAGTCCTCCTTTTCAATGAGATCAACGAGACACCTTCCATGCGCTTGCTGACGTCCATCCCCACCAAAAAGCTGCAGTGGCTTTTGTTTGCGTGGTTTTTCCTGTTCCCCTTCCTGCCCGTGCCTTCCTTCTGGCTGACGCTGGGCAATTACATCGGCCTGTACGCCATGGCCGCGCTGGGCCTGATCCTGCTCACTGGCGTGGGCGGGCTGACCTCCTTCGGCCAGGCAGCCTTTGTCGGCCTGGGGGCCTACACGACGGCCTACCTGACCACGGCCATGGGCCTGTCGCCCTGGTGGGGTCTGCCGGCGGGCCTGCTGGTGTCCGGCGTGGCCGCTTGGCTGATTGGCCTGCTCACGGTGCGCCTGTCGGGCCACTACCTGCCGTTGGCCACCATCGCCTGGAGCCTGTCGCTGTACTACCTGTTTGGCACCCTGGGTTTTCTGGGCAAGTACGACGGCATTTCCGGCATCCCGTCGCTCAGCCTGCTGGGCATTGACCTGGGCAGCCCCCGCGTGATGTACGGCTTTATTTGGATCACCCTGGGCCTGTGCGTCTGGCTGAGCCTGAACCTGCTCAACTCCCGCCCGGGCCGCGCCATCCATGCGCTGGCCAAGGGCAAGACCATGCCCGAGGCCATGGGCATCGACACCGCCCGCTACAAGGTGCTGGTGTTCGTGCTGGCCGCGCTCATGGCCAGCCTGTCCGGCTGGCTGTATGCCCATTTGCAGCGCTCGGTCAGCGCCACGCCCTTTGGTCTGAACATGGGCATCGAGTACCTGTTCATGGCCGTGGTGGGCGGCGTGGGCCATGTCTGGGGCGCGATCCTGGGCGCCTTCCTGCTGACGGGCCTCAAGAGCCAGCTGCAGGATTGGCTGCCCCAGTTGCTGGGCAGCAGCGGCAACTACGAAATGCTGGTGTTTGGCGTACTGATCGTGGTGCTGCTGCACCGCGCCCGCGAAGGTCTGTGGCCGCGCATTGCCGGCGCCTGGGCCCAGGTCCATCCGCCCGAGCCGGTGGTGGTCGCGCCCGAGATCGCCCCTGACGGCTATGCCGACATGCCCCGCCGCGCCAAGCCCCAGCCCGGCACGCTGATTCTGGAAGTGGCCGAGGCCCGCAAGCAATTTGGCGGCCTGGTGGCTGTCAAGGACATGCAGTTCGAGGTCAAGGCCGGTGAAATCGTCGGCCTGATCGGCCCCAACGGCGCGGGCAAGTCCACCATGTTCAACCTGGTGACCGGCGTGCTGCCTGTGACCAGCGGCGAAATCCGCTTTTGCGGCGAGCGCATCGACACCCTGGACTCGCGCCGCATCGTGCAGCGCGGCATTGGCCGCAGCTTCCAGCATGTGCACCTGATCCCGCATTTGTCGGTGCTGGAGAACGTGGCCATGGGCGCGCACCTGCGCGGCCACACCGGCGCCATCTCTGCCGCGCTGCGCCTGGACCGCGCCGAGGAGGCTCGCCTGCTGTACCTGGCCGCTGAGCAAATCCGCCGCGTGGGCCTGGGCGACTTCATGCACACCCCCGCTGGCAGCCTGGCCCTGGGCCAACAGCGCATCCTGGAAATCGCCCGCGCGCTGTGTACGGACCCCGTTCTGTTGCTGCTGGACGAGCCCGCCGCCGGCCTGCGCCTGAAGGAAAAAGAGGCCCTGTCCGACCTGCTGACCCAGCTCAAGGCCGAGGGCATGTCGGTGTTGTTGGTCGAGCACGACATGGACTTCGTCATGGGCATCACCGACCGCCTGGTGGTCATGGAATTCGGCAGCAAGATTGCCGAAGGCCTGCCCGCCGAAATCCAGAAAAATGAGGCGGTGCTTGCCGCTTATTTGGGGGGGATTGAATGAAACACACCCATCAAGACGCTGTGCTGCGCACCATCAACCTGAGCGTGCGCTACGGCAAGATCGAAGCGCTGCGCATCGCCAACGTCCAGGTGCTCGCGGGCCAAATCGTGACCGTGATTGGCCCCAACGGTGCCGGCAAGTCCACGCTGCTCAACGCCATCATGGGCCTGCTGCCGCAGACAGGCCAGACCGAGGGCGCCGTCCATTACGAAGGCCGCGATGTGGTCCACGACCCCGTCGAGCAGCGCCTGGGCGCTGGTCTGGCGCTGGTGCCGGAAAAGCGCGAGCTGTTCTCCACCATGACCGTGGAAGACAACCTGCTGCTGGGCGCCTACCGCCGCCGCAAACAGGGCTGGTCCTACCGCGACGGGCTGGAGAGCGTCTATGCCACCTTCCCGCGCCTGAAAGAGCGCCGCCAGCAGCTCGCCGGCACCATGTCCGGTGGCGAGCGCCAGATGATCGCCCTGGGCCGCGCGCTGATGAGCGACCCCAAGGTGCTGATGCTGGACGAACCCTCGCTGGGCCTGGCTCCGCGCGTGATGGCCGAGGTCTTTCAGGTGATTTCCCGCCTGCGCGAAACTGGCGTGGCCACCCTGCTGATCGAGCAAAACTCCCGCGCCGCGCTGCAGGTCTCGGACTACGGCTATGTCCTGGAAGTGGGTGACATCACCCTCGAAGGGCCCGCCGCCGACCTGGCCAAGAACCCCAAGGTGATCGAGGCTTACCTCGGTACGCAACATTGACCCACCATCAGGAGACAAGCAAATGGCGATCTGGTTTGACGGCGTGCCCCTGGCCGCGCTGAATGAAAAAGGCAGCGGCTGCGCCAACGGCAACCTCGGCATCGAGATGATCGAGGCCGGCGACGACTACCTCAAGGGCCGCATGCCCGTCGATGCCCGCACCCGCCAGCCCGCCGGCGCGCTGCACGGCGGCGCCTCGGTGCTGTTTGCCGAAACCCTGGCCTCCTGGGCGGCGGCGCATGTGGTGGATCCCGCCAAGTTCCACTGCGTGGGCCAGGAAATCAACGCCAACCATGTCCGCGCCGTGGTGGAAGGCTGGGTCTATGGCGTCGCCCGCCCCGCCCACCTGGGCCGCAACACCCATGTCTGGGAAGTGCGCATCACCAACGAAGAGGGCAAGCTGGTCTGCATCTCCCGCGTCACCATGGCCGTGCTGGCCACGCCGAACCGGTATTGAGACTGCCCCCTTCAATCCCCCCAGGGATTGACCAGGGCAACGCCCGTGGGTGCGAAATCGGCGGTGTTGCGGGTGACGACGGTGAAGCCATGTTCCAGCGCGCAGGCCGCGATCATGGCGTCGCGCTCGGAGCGGGGATCGGGCAGGTGCAGGCGGGCACACAGCGGCGCGGTCCGTTCGGTAAACGGCAGGATGCGCCCGGAAAATGCTGCCGTCACCCCCGTGAGCCAGGCGCGCAGGGCGCTGCCTTGGGGCGGGGTGCGGCGTTCCAGCGCCTGAATGCCCTGTTCCAGTTCCAGCACGGTGATGGCCGACAGGAACAGCCGACTGCTGGGCTGGGTGGCGGCCCAGGCGCGTACGGCCTCAGACTGGCGGGGCTTGCCGTGGCGCAGTTCCGAGATGACGTTGCTGTCCAGCAAATACATCACTCGCCCTCGTCGAAGCGGGCCGTGCGGGTGGTGAGTGACAGCTTTGGCGCCTGGAAATCGATGTCTTCCCCGCCCGGGATGGCGTCCATCACCTCCAGCAACGAGGCTTCTTGTCGCCCCGTGATGCGGTGGTAGTCCTCAATGCTCAAGAGCGCAAAGGCCGGGCGCCCCCGGTCGGTGATGAACACCGGCCCTTCGGCCGCCGCGCGCTTGGCGGCAGACACATCCCGGGTGAACTCCCGGCTGGAAAACGTGTGGACCTGCATGGCGAACTCCTTGATTGATCAGAATTGCTTGTATGTCATGACATGGATGGCGTCAAGGCGATTCCCCTAGCCGCTGGTGTCCAAAAAATGAAGTCTTTTTGGCCTCCAGGCCAATAGATGCCAGCGGTACTAGCTCACTTTTTGAGAGTGATCGGCCCAGAAAATCTGCCCCGTTTCAGCCTCCGTCGGGGTGGTACCCTCGGTCGCGATGACCCCACCCGACCGTCCTTGCCCCGCTGTCCACGCCGCACCCCATGCCGTTGCCCGTCTGCGTGCCGAGCGCCTGGCCCGCAGCGCCAAGCCATTTTTAGCCCGGGGCGGTCCCAAGGGTGATCGCTGCCCCGGCTGCCGCCTGGTGCCCAGCCACTGCCTGTGCAGCGTGCAGCCGGTGGTGCCGACGCGGGCGGGGGTGTGCTTGCTGATGGCCGACATCGAACCGCTCAAGCCCAGCAATACCGGGTGGCTGATTGCCGACGTGGTGCCCGACACCTTTGCCTTTGGCTGGGCGCGCACCGAGGTGGCCCCGGGCTTGCTCGCGCTGCTGTCCGACCCGCAGTGGCAGCCGCTGGTGGTGTTCCCGGGCGAGTTCGTCGAGGCCGAGCGGGTGGTGACGGCGGTGCCTGCCGCTGCTTTCAGCGGACTGGCAGACGCCAAACGCCCCTTGTTCGTGCTGCTGGACGCCACCTGGCCCGAGGCCCGCAAGATGTTCCGCAAAAGTCCCTATCTGAATCACTTTCCGGTGCTGAGCCTGGCCCCCGAGCAGGTGTCCCGCTATGTGCTGCGCCGATCCAAGCAGGGCGCCCATTTCTGCACCGCCGAGGTGGCCGCGCTGTGCCTGGACTTGGCGGGAGAATCCCAGGCCGCGCGGACGCTGGACGCCTACCTGGACGTGTTCACCCACCACTACCTGCAGGCCAAACACCAGCTGCCGCCGCAGTGGGAGGGGGAGGAACACCGCCGCCTCCAGGCCATCACCCCTCCATCGAATTCGCCGGCCTGAGCCGCTGGTCTGGGGAGGACGACGTTCCAGCGTGGTCAATTTGCCGGGTCATGCCGCTGAAACGCCATCGGGCGAGAATCCCGGCCCTGAGCACCGGGGCATCCCCGCTTGGGCGCCACTTGCCGCCCACCCCAGCATCTGAAGAGGAACCCATGAGCATGATTCAAACCTGGGCCGCGCTGTCGCCCAAAACCCCCCTGCAACCCCACACCTATGACCCTGGCCCACTGGGCGCCGAGGAGGTCGAAATCGCCGTCGATTACTGCGGCCTGTGCCATTCGGACCTGTCCATGATCGACAACGAATGGGGCATGTCCACCTATCCCTTGGTGCCTGGCCATGAGGTCGTTGGACGGGTAGTGGCCTTGGGCAGCCATGCCAAGGGGCTGCACCTGGGACAGGTGGTGGGCCTGGGCTGGACGGCGGGCACCTGCATGCACTGCGGCTCCTGCATGGGGGGCGACCACCATCTGTGCAGCACCGCCGTGCCCACCATCGTGGGCCACCATGGCGGATTTGCTGACCGCGTGCGCAGCCACTGGGCCTGGGCGATTCCGCTGCCCGATGGGGTCCGGCCCGAGGTGGCCGGACCGCTGCTGTGTGGTGGCATCACGGTCTTCGCGCCCCTGTTGGAATACAAGGTACTGCCCACCAGCCGCGTGGGCGTGGTCGGCATCGGCGGTCTGGGGCACATGGCGCTGCGTTTTGCCAAGGCATGGGGCTGCGAGGTCACGGCCTTCACGTCCAGCCCCGACAAAGCCGAAGAAGCCCGCAGCCTGGGCGCCCACCGCGTGGTGTCCAGCCGCAATGCGGATGAGATCAACGCCATTGCCGGCCAGCTGGACCTGGTGATCGTCACCGCCAATGCGCCCCTGGACTGGGACGCCATCACTCGCACGCTGGGACCCAAAGGGCGCCTGCACCTGGTGGGGGCGGTGCTGGAGCCCATTCCGGTTCAGGCGTTCTCGCTCATTGGAGGGCAAAAGGAGATTTCGGGGTCGCCTACGGGATCGCCAACGGCCATTGCGCGCATGCTGGACTTTTGCAGCCGCCACCAGATCGAGCCGGTGGTAGAGATGTTCCCCATGTCCCGTGTGAACGATGCGCTGGATCGCCTGCGCGAAGGCAAGGTCCGCTACCGCGCGGTCCTGAAAAACGACTTCGCAAGCTGAAGGAAACCCATGATCGATGCCCTGGTGGCCGGAAAACTTCACACCCAGCCTGAACAACGTTCAGGCAAACACGACTCTCCGTATGTGACGGTCAAGGTGCGCGCCGCCAGCAGCGATGGCGACCACCTGATCGTGAACGTCATTGCCTTTGACCCCGCCAGCTGTGCCGCGCTGCTGGCCCTGGGCGCGGGTGACAGCGTGGCGATCTCGGGCAGCATCACGCCCAAGGTGTGGACCGACCGCGAAGGGCAAGCGCGGCCCGCCTTGGACATGGTGGCGCAGCAGGTGATGACGGCGTACCAGGTTGTTCAGAAACGCTAGGCCGGCTGCGCCGGTGGTGGGAGAGGCGAGGGCCTGGATGGGGAGGTCCTCAGGCGAAATCCGGCATGGATGCGCTCGGGCCCAGGCTGAACTTGCCCAGCCGGCGCAGCTTGTTGTATGCGTCGGTGAAGCTCCGGCGGTAGTTTTTGCCCAGCAGCACCGGGCCTTCCAGCAAGCCATCGGAGACCCAGCGGCCTTGCAGCGGGAACACACCCGCGTGAACCACGACCCCGCTTTGCCCTTGTGCCACGAGCCGAAGGCGGTCCGTCAGTCCCAGCACGCCGTACGCAGCCTCGCACCGCTCGTCCAGCCAGACGGAGTAGCTGGTGGTGTCTTTGAGGTAGATCCAGCGCTGAACCCGCAGGGCGGCAATGGCGTCCAGCATTTCGGCATCGGCCCGAGGGTGTTGCTGGTGGTAGCGGTGCAGTTGCTGTGGCGCGTCCACGAACCGCTCGCGGCCGATCACCAGCCACTGGGTGGGGCGCTTGCCCTGCTTTTCTGCATCGGACACCAGCGTGCCCAGCAACGCCATGTACGTGTCGATAAAACGGTGGGCGAGATACGGGTCAATGACCATGGGAAGACTCGATGGGTTGCATGGGGTGTGGCGCTTCAAGCGGAAAAATATTTCAGAAGAAATTCGGCTTCAGACCAATAAATACCAGCGGTGCTAGCTATCAATAAAAGAGCATTTCACGCCCCATCCACCGCCTCCATCCCCGGATGCGCCGCTGCCACGGCAGCAATGCGGGCCTCGTGGATCAGGGCGCCGATCTTGGGGCCGCTCAGGCCTTTTTCGGCGGCGTGGGCGGCGATGTCGCGGGTGACCACGGCCTGCACCGCATGCAGGGTGCGCAGCAGGAAGGGGCGCTGGGGGTAGGGCTGTTCTTCCAGGCCCAGGCGGCCGCGGGCGTCGCATTCGCAGGCGAGCAGGATGTCGGCAAAGCGCTCGGGCTTGCGGATGGCGTCGCAGCGCTCCAGCAGGCGTACCAGCGCAGCGGGGCTCAAGTTGCCGCTGGCGTGGACATGGCCGTGTTCGCGGGCGACGGTCTCGGCGATCTCGCGGCAGTCGGTGGGCACGCGCAGGCGTTCGCACACGCCCTTGAGCAGTTTCACGCTGCGCTGCTCGTGGCCGATGTGGCGCGGCAGCACGTCGGCGGGTGTGCTGCCCTTGCCCAGGTCGTGGCCCAGGCAGGCAAAGCGCACGGGCAGCGGGGCCTGCAGCCGCGCGGCCATGTCCAGCACCATCATGGCGTGCA
>CAYZPX010000114.1:0-8363 GCA_964480105.1 uncultured Burkholderiaceae bacterium
TCCAGGCGGTGTTGAAGCCGCGCATGCGGTGGTAGCGCGTCAGGCTGTCCATGATGGTTTGGTTGAATGCATGGCCCATGTGCAGCGTGCCGGTCACGTTCGGCGGCGGCAGCTGGATGGCGAACGACGGTGCCTCGGCCTGGGGCTGCTGCGTGCCCCGGTGGCCCGCGATGCCGTAGCCTCGGCGCTCCCATTCGGGGCCCCAGTGCGCTTCGAGGGCGGCGGGTTCAAAGGATTTGGACAGGCTTTCCAGCCCGGGTTGTGCAGGTGTGGCGCTCATGGCGAAAGACAAAAAACAACGGCATCCAACTGGATGCCGTCGTGGGGTGAATGGACGGATGCGGGCGATTTTACTGGCCTGTTCCGCCCCGGCCCTCCGAGGAGAGGATTTCAAGCCTTTTTGGCCTCTAGACCAATAGATTCGAGCGGTAGTAGCTATTTATTTGATAGCATTTTGCTGCGCTGATCCGGGGGGCGCAGAGGCCCGCAGAGCGCCGTCTTTACAGAATGCTCTCGACAATGCCGCCTTCCACGCGCAGTGCGGCGCCGGTGGTGGCGCTGGCCTGGGGTGAGGCGGCGTACACGCAGAGGTTGGCCACTTCCTCGGGCTGGGCAAAGCGGCGGATGAGGCTGGAGGGGCGGTTCTGCTCGAAGAAGCGCACTTCCATCTCGGCCATGCTGATGCCCTGCTCGCGCGCCATGTTGCCGATGAACTGAACCACGCCCTCGGTCATCGTCGGGCCGGGCAGGATGGTGTTGACCGTGACGCCCGTACCCGCCAGCACCTTGGCCAGCCCGCGCGAGACGCCTTGCACCGCCGACTTGCTGACGCCGTAATGCACCATGTCCGAGGGGATGTTCACCGCCGATTCGCTGGTGATGAACTGGATGCGGCCCCAGCCCCGGGCCTTCATGCCCTGGGCGTAGTGGCGCGACAGGCGGATGCCGCTCATCACATTGGTCTGCCAGAACTGTTCCCACAGCGCGTCGTCGGCGGCAAAGAAGTCCTGGGTGCCGTAGATGCCCAGGTTGTTCACCAGGATGTCGGCCTCGGGCAGCGCGGCGATCAGGGCCTGGCAGCCTTCGGCGGTGGCCAGGTCGGCGGCGATGCCACGGGCCTGCAGGCCCTCGGCCTGCAGCTGGGCGACGGCCGCGTCCAGCTTGGCGGCGTCGCGGGCGTTGATCACCACCTGGGCGCCGGCGCGGGCCAGTCCGCGGGCAATGGCCAGGCCGATGCCGGCACTGGCACCGGTGACGAGGGCGGTTTTTCCGGAAAGGTCGATCTGCATGGGATGGTCTCGCTCAAAAAACAAAAGGCACCGCCTTCGGGGTGAAAGCGATGCCGGCATTGTCCGCGCAGCCAGTGGCCGCGCATGGGATTTTCAGGCGCTTATTGCTTGACGGCCTCGACCTGCACCACCAGGCGCACGTTCTTGGGGAAGCCCCATTCCACGCCGTAGTTCATGCCCCACTGGGTGCGGTCGATGGTGGCTTCAAAGTCGCCACCGCAGACTTCACGCTTGAGCATGGGGTTCTCGTAGCAGGCGAACTGCTTGGCCGTCAGCGTGACGGGGCCGGTCTTGCCCAGCAGGGTCAGCTGGCCTTCCACCTTGCTGACCTTGTCGCCGTTGAAGACGAACTTGTCCGAGACGAACTTCATCGTGGGGTGCTTGGCCACGTCGAACAGCTCGGCGCTTTGCAGGTGCTTGTTGAAGGCGTCGGTGCCGGTGTTGATCGAGGCCACGTCAAATGTGATTTCGACCTTGCCGGCCTTCTTGGCCTTGTCCAACTGCACGCTGCCTTCCTTCTTGTCGAAGCGACCACGGTTCACCGAGGCGCCAAAGTGGCTGATCTCAAAGGTGGCGAAGGTGTGGGTGGGGTCGATGGCGTAGTTCACGGCTTCGGCCTGGGCAGTGCCCATGGCGGCGAAGGTGGTGGTCAGGGCAGCGGCCAGGGCCAGCAGGTTTTTGCGCATGAAATGCTCCTAAAAAAGAAAAAGGAAAGGAAAAGAAAACGGGATCAGAGCTTGCCCACACCGGTCAGCGCGAGCTTGAATTTGACTTGCACGTCGTTGGCCACCATCGAGGTGTCGGCCCACTCGTTCTCGCCAATCTTGAACGCCAGGCGCTGGATGCCAAAGCTACCGGTTGCCGTGGTCGTGGCACCCGATTGGGTCAGCGTGACGGGCACGGTCACGTCGCGGGCCTGGCCCTTGATGGTCAGCGTGCCAGCGACGTCAAATTTGCCCCCGCCCAGCGCCTTGATGCTGGTGGACTGAAAGCTCGCCTGTGGGAACTTGCCGACGTTGAACCAGGTGGGCTTGGGCAGTTCGGCATCGGTCTCGCGCGAGCCCAGGGTGGCGCTGCCGGTGTCCACCGTGAAGGCGATCTTGCTGCTGGCCAGCTTGGCGGGGTCGAAGGCGATCTGCGCATCGAACTTCTTGAAGTGTCCTTCCAGCGGCACGCCCATTTGCTTGGCGGTGAACTGGATTTGGCTCTGAGCGGGCACCAGGGCTTGTTGGGCAAAGGCCGATGGGACGGTTGCGGCAGCAGCCACTAGGGCGATCGACGCCAGGAGGCTGCGGCGGGTGAACGGTGACAAGGTCATTGGGTTGTCCTCGGGATGAACAAAAAGGAGGGGGGTGTAAGCCGATCAGGCGCCGCCGGGCAACATGCGTTGCAGCAGGCCGTCGCGGTCGATGAGGTGGTGTTTCAGTGCGGCGGCCACATGCAGCAGCACCAGCAGGGCCAGACCGTAGGCGGCAAAGCGGTGGGCGGGCTTGAGGATTTCCGCCAGATCAGCGTTCACGGGCACGAAATCGGGCAGTGGCAGTTGGCCAAACAACACGATGGGGAAACCTGCCGCCGAGCTGTAGGCCCAGCCCACCAGCGGCACCGCAAAGAACAGCAGGTACAGCAGGTACAGCAGGTGGTGGGTGCCGTGGTGCGCCCGGTGCTGCCAGGCGGGCATGGGATTGGCGATGTGCGCTGGCAGCGCTGGCGGGCGCTTGACCAGGCGTGTCAGCAGTCGCAGCGCCGACAGCGCCAGGATGCAGACCCCCGCCCACTTGTGCCAGTTGTAGAACTTGAGCCGCTGCGGCGAGAAGGGCAGGTCCACCATGGTCAGGCCCAGCACGAACACCGCCACGATCACCAGGCCCAGCACCCAGTGCAGCAGCATGGCCAGGCTGCTGTAGCGGGCCGGTGCGGGCAGGGGCGCAGTGGTTTTCAGGGGCGTCATGGGCGGGTGGGAAAGTCGTTGAACTGGCAAGGAGTTTAGGAACACACCTGCCGAATCGCTTTCACCCGGATTGACGCCTTAATTCAAAATAACTGAAGGAACTTTGCTTGTTGATTCAAATTCATCGGAGCAGAGCGGCCTGCTTCCAGGCCTGGGCGGCGGCTTCGGCATCGCCCCGTTGCTCGGCCAGAGCGGCCAAGTGGCACAGCGCCTGGGCGCGCAGTACGGTGTCTTGGAGTTGCGCCTGGCACTGTCCCAGCCACTGTTGGGCCTTGCCCCAAAGTTGGCAGTGCAGGCAGGCTACGCCGGCCAGGTACTGCAGGCGCGGATCGCGTGGATGGGCTTCGCGGGCGGCTTCGATGCGCGGTAGCCAGGCCTCTGCATCGGCGTCCAGCGCGGCTTCCAGGACTTGTAACAGTTTCAACACCAGCGCATCGGAGAGTCCATGCCCGTGCGCTGGGCCACCTTGGGGCGATGGGTGGCTCACCCAGCGTTCCCAGACAGGGGTCAGCCATTCGCGCACCTGGTCTTTAGCGCCACCGAGCTGGTTCAGGCGCTGGGCGGCTTCCAGGGCCAGCTCCGGCATCGCGCGCTCGGATGTTTCCAGGCCTTGCCAGACTTGGGTGAGCTGGGCCGGGTCGTGGGCCTGGCGCAGCAGCTCGCTGGCCAGTCCGCGCACGATGCTGTGCGCTGCATGGTGCGAAAACGCACGGTGTTTGGCCAGCAGCCGGGCGGTTTCCAGGGCGCTCAGGGTTTGACCAGCCAGGCGCGCGGCCTTGAGCTTGATGCGCAGCGCAATCGTGCGGCGCCCGGGGCCCTGGGGCAGGTCGCGCAGCTGGTCCAGCGCGGCAGCGGCGTCGCGTTCGTCCAGGCGCCAGCGGGCAGCGCGGATCAGCAGGCCGTCGTGCAGTTCCTGTTCGGTGGGCGTGGCGCGCAGGCGGTTGGGCTCCAGGCCCAGCGCCTGGTGCTGGTCGCGCTGGGTGCGGTCCTGCAGCGCATGGGCGCTGTCGGCGGCCACCACATGGGCCAGCGTTCGCAGCTGGGGGCCGTGGGGCACGGGGGCGCCGGCCTCTTGCAGCGCCTGCTCCTTGGCCAGGGCCAGTCCGGCGGCCTTGCGGGCGCGCAGGTAGCGACCGGCCATCACGTGGGTCAGCCCGTCCAGCAGGGCATGGTGCATGGCCCGCTCCTTTTGCTGCAGGCGCCAGCGCCGCGCTTCGGCCGGCAGGGCCAGCAACAGTCCCAGGGCGCGCAAGGCCGCATGCAGGGTGACGAACACGGCGGCCAGCAGCAGCAGGCTCAGGTTCAGCGAGAGGTCAATCCGGTAGGGCGGCCAGTACAGCGTGACCGTGCCCTGGTTGTTGCCCGCAAACAGGGCAATGGCCACCGCCACACCGAACAGGGCCAGAAGCCAGAGGGCTGCACGCATGGGGATTCCTTTGCGCCGTGGGGGCTTCAGCGGCCGGAGGCGGCGGTGGTCAAGGCCGACAGGGTCTCGTCCAGCCGGGGCAGCGCACTGGTTTGCAGGCTGGCCTGCGCCTGCTGCAGCACGGACGCCATGGTCTGCGTGCGGCGCGATTGCGGGTCGAAGTAGCGCTGCAGCGCGACATTCGCCGCCCCGAGGTCGGCGCGGGCCGCATCGAACTGACGCGCCAGCACGCCCAGGCGGGCGTTGAGCAGCTTGAGCTTGAGGTTTTCGCGCAGGAAAAAGCTTTCTTCCGGCGTGAGCAAAATGGCCTCGGGGTGCTCAATGCGCCGCACCCGTAACAGGCTGCGGGCCTCGTCGCGCACGACCTCCCAGCTGCGCTCCAGGCTGCTTTGCCACCAGGGGCGCTCGTCTGTCGCCGGGGCTTTCGATGCGGCGGGGGCCTTGGCTTCGGCGCTGCGGCGGGCCGCCGGCGTTTGCAGCACGGCGTTCTGGATGGGCAACTCGTCCACCTGGCGCACCAGCTCGTCCAGTCGGGCCAGCAGGCCGGTGGTGTCGGTGACGCTGGCGCGGGTGACCCGGTCAAGGTCGCGGGCGATGGCGCGCTGCACCGGTGCCAGCCGGGGCTGGGCGGTGCGCTCGATGCGCTGCTGTGCGGACTTGAGGGCCGCCACCAGCGGCTCCAGCGTGCCGGTGAGCTGAGACTGCTGCTGCGCCAGGCGCAAGGCAGCCTCGATGTCCACCACCAGGTTTTCGTCACGCGAACGCGACAGGCTCTGCATCAGTTCTTCGAGCTGGGTGCGCTGCAGCGCCACTTCGCTGAGCTTGGATTCCGCCACCGACAGGCGGGCGGTGTTGTCGCGCACCAGTTCCTCGGCCTGGCGGGCCAAGGTGCGGGCCTCGATGGCCACGGTACCGGCATCGGCCGACTGGCGGGCCAGCTGTTCCTGGATGCTGCTGAGCTTTTGCCACAGCAGCACGCTGCTGGTCAGGCTGGCCACCGCCACGGCGCCCACCAGGCCCAGCACCCAGCTGCTGCCGCGCTGCGGCGCCAGCCCATCGGTGGGCGGCGTGGGCGCGGTGGCAGGGGAATCGGTGGGCTGGCTCATCGCCAGGATTTTATCGAGGCCACCACCTCGGCCAGGGCGGGGCGGCAGGTCTCAACCCGGCCAAAACCAGCG
The DNA here is from genome assembly GCA_964480105.1 of uncultured Burkholderiaceae bacterium. Taxonomy (GTDB): domain Bacteria; phylum Pseudomonadota; class Gammaproteobacteria; order Burkholderiales; family Burkholderiaceae_C; genus CAYZPX01. Next base: position 5,845 of record CAYZPX010000114.1, read on the forward strand.
CTTTGGGCCGCCTGTGCAATGCGCGGATGGGTGGTCAGCGCCTGGGCGGAACGCCAATCTACATTCGGTAGCAGATGTTGCAGATTGGCAACAGCCTCGGAGCTGCTGAACAGCCACAGCGAACCGTCGCGTGCGGCTTGCTCGACCTTGGCGTCATCGTCCTTAGTCCACGCCGGCGCGCTGCGGGTGTAAGCGACCACAAAGTCCACCCGCCCGCCCGCCTGCTGGATTTGCTGCGCCAGCCAGTCGCGGCCCTGGCCTTGCGGGCTGGGTTGGCTGCCACTGGTGCCGCGCACGATCAGCACCCGGTCGCCGGGGCGGATCTGGTCCTGTACCCGGGCCCAGAGGGCCTCGGAGTCAAATTGCGCGGCCAGCATCGCCGGGCTGTCGATGCGCGCCGGGTCCACCCCGGCCTGGCGCAGTGCCCGCACCGTGCCCGGGCCGGGCGCCCATGCTCTCGGAAAAGGAGCATGTTCCGCTGGTTCCATAAGGGCTGGAGGCCGATTTGGCTCCAAAAAATACGCCACCGCATTGCCGCTGACAAACATCACCGCGCGGGCGTTGGCGCAGCTGGCGCGGGCGGCTTCCAGGGCGTTTTGGGCGTCTGCGTCAGGGCTGGGGCCAATCGCAATCAGCGGCAGGCCCTGGGCAGCGATGCCCTCGCGCTGCAGGGCTTGCACCCAGGCGTGGGCTTCACTCTCGGGCCGTGTGACCCAGACCCGTGGCGTGGGCATGGCGGGCTCAGGCCTCAGCGGGACGGGGCAAGGCGACGGCACCGCTCGCTTGCAGCTGCGCGGCCACGGCTTCGCCCAGGGCTTCGGCTTCGGCCAGAGTATGCACCCTGGCGCTGTGGCGCACGCGCACCAGCGGCAGGCGGCCTTCGATGTCGCCCCAGGCGGCGTCCAGGCGCAGTTCGGTGGCATCGCCTTCGCCTTGCCATTGGCCATGCGCGGCCAAGGGCATGGAGCAGCTGCCGCCCATGGCGCGGCTCACGGCGCGCTCGGCGGCCACCGTCAGCCAGGTGGGCTGGTGGGCCAGCGGCACCAGGGCCTGCGCCAGCTCGGGGCGGTGGCTGCGCACCTCGATGCCCAGGGCGCCCTGGCCGGCGGCGGGCAGCATCTCCTGCGGTTCAAAAAGGGTGCGGATGCGCGTCTCCAGACCCAGACGTTTGAGTCCAGCGGCCGCGAGCACGATGGCGTCGTACTGGCCATCGTCGAGCTTGCGCAGGCGAGTGTCCAGGTTGCCACGCAGCGGCTCGATCTTGAGGTCGGGCCGCAGGGCCTGCAGCAGCACCTGACGGCGTAGGCTGGAGGTGCCGACCACCGCGCCCTCGGGCAGTTCTGCCAACGACGCAAATTGGGGGGACACAAAGGCATCGCGCGGGTCTTCGCGTTCCATCACGCAGGCCAGCGCAAAGCCCTCGGGCAATTCCATCGGCACGTCCTTGAGCGAATGCACGGCGATGTCGGCGCGGCCTTCTTCCAGCGCCACTTCCAGTTCCTTGACGAACAGGCCTTTGCCGCCCACTTTGCTCAGGCTGCGGTCCAGGATCTGGTCGCCCTTGGTGGTCATGCCCAGCAGCGACACGGTGTGGCCCTGGCTGCGCAGCAGGGCTTGCACATGCTCGGCTTGCCACAGGGCGAGGCGACTTTCACGGGTGGCAATCACGAGGGAGAGGGGAAGTGAGGAGGGCGTTGTCATCGGGTTGTCAGAAAAGCGTGCGGGGGATGCTAGCATGTTGCGCTGCAACAACTTGGCTTTTCCCCGGAGCTTCTCACCCATGACTGCGCCCGCTCGCAAGACCGATACCGCCCCCTCTCGCAAGACCGACAAGGACCAGCCGCTGATCGAGGACATTCGCCTGCTGGGCCGGATCCTGGGCGATGTGATCCGCGAACAAGAGGGCGTCGCCGCCTACGAGCTGGTCGAGCAGGTCCGCCAGCTGTCGGTGGCCTTCCGCCGCGATGCCGACCAGGATGCCGACCGTGCGCTGAAAAAGCTGCTCAAGTCGCTGACAGGCGACCAGACGGTGAGCGTGATCCGGGCCTTCACCTATTTCAGTCACTTGGCCAACCTGGCCGAAGACCGCCACCACATCCGCCGCCGCGCCGTGCACGAGCGCGCCGGCGACACGCAGGAGGGCAGCATCGAGGTGGCGCTGTCCCGTCTGCGCTGGGCGGGCATCGCGCCCAAGACCATCGCCCAGACCCTGGCCAGCAGCTACGTGGCGCCGGTGCTCACGGCCCACCCCACCGAGGTGCAGCGCAAAAGCATCCTGGACGCCGAGCGCGACATTGCCCAGCTGCTGACCGCCCGTGACGACATCCTGGCCCGCGCCCAGCTCTACAACAGCGCCAAGGATGCGCTCACCCCGCGCGAGCTGGCCGCCAACGAGGCCCATTTACGCGCCCGCGTGGCCCAGCTGTGGCAGACCCGCCTGCTGCGTTACAGCAAACTCACCGTCGCCGACGAGATCGAGAATGCACTCAGCTATTACGAAGCGACCTTCCTGACCGAAA
>CAYZPX010000115.1:0-8358 GCA_964480105.1 uncultured Burkholderiaceae bacterium
GCGCATCTACCGCGAGGAAAAGGTCAACCCCATGGGCGGCTGCTTCCCGATCATGGTCCAGATCCCCGTGTTCATCGCGCTGTACTGGGTGCTGTTGTCCAGCGTGGAAATGCGCAATGCCCCCTGGATCGGCTGGGTGCACGACCTGTCAGCCCCTGACCCGTTCTTTATCTTGCCGCTGCTGATGACGCTGAGTTCGCTGCTGCAGACCGCACTGAACCCCGCGCCGCCGGACCCCATGCAGGCCAAGATGATGTGGATCATGCCGCTGATGTTCAGCGTGATGTTCTTCTTCTTCCCGGCCGGCCTGGTGCTGTATTGGTTGACGAACAACCTGCTGTCCATCGCGCAGCAATGGATCATCAATACCCGCATGGGCGTGCCCCCGCAGTTCAACCTTCCGAAATTTAAGTGACAACCCCCTGAGCGGCTGCGCCGCTTCCCCCTTCTCTGGCATCGCTACGCGATGCGGAAGGGGGACGACACCAGCGCGGCGGGGCGGCCCTTGCGCGGTGTCTCCCGCCAAGGTCGTGCCTGATTGCCAACCAACCTTTTATGCTTGCCCGCCACGCCCAACCCATTGCCGCCATCGCCACTGCCCCCGGGCGCGGGGCAGTGGGCATCGTGCGGGTCTCAGGCAAGGGCTTAGCTCCGCTGGTCGAAGCCCTGTGCGGCAAGCCGCTCAAGCCGCGCGAGGCCACTTACTTGCCGTTTCGCGACGCAGCGGGCCAGCCCATTGACCACGGCCTGGCGCTGCATTTCCCGGCGCCCCACAGTTACACCGGCGAAGACGTGCTGGAACTGCAAGCCCATGGCGGCCCGGTCGTGTTGCAACTGTTGCTGGCCCGCTGCCTGGAAGCCGCCGCTCAGCCTGATCCTGCCACCGGCCAGCCCCTGCTGCCCGGCCTGCGCTTGGCCCTGCCCGGCGAGTTCACCGAGCGCGCTTTCCTCAACGACAAGATCGACCTGGCCCAGGCCGAGGCGATCGCCGACCTGATCGATGCCAGCACCGAGGCCGCGGCCCGCAGCGCCAGCCGCTCCCTCAGCGGCGCGTTCTCCGCCGAGGTCCACCGCCTGCGCGATGCGCTCATCCACCTGCGCATGCTGGTCGAAGCCACACTGGATTTTCCTGAGGAGGAAATCGACTTCCTGACCAAGGCGGACGCGCGGGGGCAGCTCTCAAATTTGCAGCAGACCCTCGCCACGGTCATGCAGCGCACCCGCCAGGGCGCGCTGTTGCGGGAGGGCATCAAGGTGGTGATTGCCGGCCAGCCCAATGCGGGCAAAAGCTCCCTGCTCAACGCCCTGGCCGGGGCGGAGCTGGCCATCGTCACCCCCATTGCCGGCACCACACGCGACAAGGTGCAGCAGACCATCCAGATCGAGGGCGTGCCGCTGCACGTCATCGACACCGCTGGCCTGCGCGACAGCAGCGACGAGGTCGAGCGCATCGGCATCGCCCGCGCCTGGGACGAAATTGCCAGCGCCGATGCGGTCTTGTTCTTGCACGACCTCTCCCGCGCGGCCGATCCCGACTATCGCGCCGCCGACGAGGCCCTCGCTGCCGAAATGGCCCGCACGCTGCCCGCTGCCGTCCCCGTCATTGCGGTCTGGAACAAGAGCGACTGCCTCTCCCCGGCATCCGCCGATGCCCCCGCCCCACAAACCCTGGCGCTGCCAGCGCCCGTCTTGCCAGCCGAGCGCCCCGCCAGCCACACCCTGTCCCTGTCGGCCCGCACCGGCACCGGCCTGCAGGCCCTGCGCCAGGCCCTGCTCGAAGTCGCCGGCTGGCAGGCTGCGCCCGAGGGCCTGTTCATCGCCCGCGCCCGCCATGTCGAAGCGTTGCAGGCCGTGGATGCCCACCTGATGGAGGCGGCCGCCCAGCTCCACGCCGACAGCCCCGCGCTGGACCTGCTGGCCGAAGAGCTGCGCCTGGCCCAGAACGCCCTGAGCGGCATCACCGGCGAATTCACGTCCGACGACTTGCTGGGGGTCATCTTTTCCAGCTTTTGCATTGGCAAGTGATTGATGGTCAAAAGTGCCTCTAGGCCAATGGAAACGAGCGGTAGTAGCTACTGATTCAGGAGCAACTTTGGGCTTGCCGTGCACCGTACTGTCTAGAATCCCTGCCATGACGCCCGCCCCTGCCGCCTCCTCTGTCTTTTCCGCCGATGTGCGCACCGAACAGGCCCTGCGCCTGGCGCGCGACACCTTCCAGACCGAGGCCGAGGCCCTGCTGGCGCTGGCCGACCGGCTGGACGCGCACTTTGCCCAGGCGGTACACACCCTGCTGCAGACCCGGGGCCGCGTCGTCGTGATGGGCATGGGCAAGAGCGGGCACATCGGCCGCAAGATTGCCGCCACGCTGGCCTCCACCGGCACCCCCGCCTTCTTTGTGCACCCGGCCGAAGCCAGTCATGGTGACCTGGGCATGGTCACCGCCCAGGATGCGGTGCTGGCCATTTCCAACAGCGGCGAGAGCAGCGAACTGACCGCCATCCTGCCCGTGCTCAAGCGCCTGGGCGTGCCGCTGCTGGCGATGACCGGCGGCCTGCAGTCCACCCTGGCTCGGCATGCCGACCTGGTGCTCGATTGCTCCGTCGCCCGCGAGGCCTGCCCAATGAACCTGGCGCCCACGGCCAGCACCACGGCGCAGCTCGCCATGGGCGATGCGCTGGCGGTGGCGCTGCTCGATGCCCGGGGCTTTCGCCCGGAGGACTTTGCCCGCTCCCACCCCGGCGGTGCGCTGGGCCGCAAGCTGCTGACCCATGTCAGCGATGTGATGCGCTCCGGCGACGGCATTCCCGCCGTACCGCCCGAAGCGGGATTCAGCGTGCTGATGCGCGAGATGAGCGCCAAAGGCCTGGGCGCCGCGGCCATCGTGAACCCCGCCGGCAAGGTGCTGGGCGTGTTCACCGACGGCGATTTGCGCCGCCGCATCGAGGCCGGCACCGACCTGCGCAGCGTGACCGCGGGCGAGGTCATGCACCCCAAGCCCCGCCACATCGCCCCCGATGCCCTGGCTGCCGACGCCGCCGAGATGATGGAAACCCACGGCATCACCAGCGTGCTGGTGCTGGATGCCGACGGGTGCCTGGTCGGCGTGGTCCATATCCGCGATTTGATGCGCGCCAAGGTGATTTGAGGTGCCGATGTCTCCCGCAATGCAATGTCTCCCCGAACTTCTGCTGCAGGCCCAGGACGTGCGCGTGGCATTTTTTGACGTCGATGGCGTGCTGACCGATGGCGGCCTGTACTTCACCGAGTCGGGCGAGACCCTCAAGCGCTTCAACACCCTGGACGGCCACGGCCTGAAGCTGCTGCAAAAGGCGGGCATCACCCCGGCCGTGATCACCGGGCGCGATTCGGCGCCGCTGCGCCTGCGCCTGAAGGCCCTGGGTGTGGTCCATGCCATCTTTGGCACCGAGGACAAACGGCCCGCCGCCGAGCAGATCCTGGCGCAGCTCGGCCTGGACTGGTCGCAGGCCGCCGCCATGGGTGACGACTGGCCCGACCTGCCCGTGATGCGCCGCTGCGCCTTTGCCTGCGCACCCGCCAACGCCCACTTGGAAGTGCGGCAGATGGCCCACCATGTGACCGCCGCGCGTGGTGGTGAGGGCGCAGCGCGGGAGTTCTGCGACCTGCTGCTGGTGGCCAGTGGCCGCTACGCCGCCTTGTTGGCTGAATACGCGCCATGACCCTGCGCCGCGCCTGGGACCGCGCCACCCTGTACCTGCCTGTGCTCCTGATGGGCCTGTTGGCGCTGGGCACCTGGTGGCTGGTGCGCAATGCCCCCCAGCCGGTGGTGCAGGCCGCCCCCCAGGCACCCCGGCATGAGCCCGACTATTTCATGCAGGACTTTGCTGTCAAACGCTTTGATGCCCAAGGTCAGCTCCAAAGCGAGGTGCATGGTGCGGTGGTCCGCCACTACCCTGATACCGATACGTTGGAAATCGACCAACCCCGTGTGCGCAGCACCAATGCCCAGGGCCAGCGGACCGTGGCCACAGCCCAGCGGGCGGTCAGCAATGGCGATGGCTCCGAGGTGCAGCTCTGGGGCGATGCCCACATCACCCGCAGCCAGTCCCCTGCCAAGGCGGGTCAACCGGCTCCACCACCGCTGGAGTTCCGTAGCGAATTTCTGCACCTGTATCGCAATACCGAACGGGTGCGCTCTGACCAGCCGGTGGTACTGACCCGCGGTGCCGACCGCTTCACTGGCGACCAGCTGGAATACCGCCATCTCGACCGTGTGCTGGAGCTGCAGGGCCGGGTGCGCGGTGTGATCCACCCCGGGCCGACCCGGTGACGGACCGCATCCCGGTTTCTGCCCCGGCTCCCTTGGTGTTCATCACCGGGGCCTCCAGCGGGATTGGCCAGGCGCTGGCCTGGCGTTACCACCAAGCCGGCCACCGCCTGGCCTTGGTCGCCCGCAATGTTTCAAGCATCGAATCGTGGGCGAAGGCCCTGAACATCAGCGGTACTAGCTATCAAATTTACAGCGTAGATGTCTGTGACCGCGCTGCCCTGGGGACCGCTGCCCAGGCCTGCATTGAACGCCAGGGCCTGCCCGACGTGGTGATTGCCAATGCCGGCATCAGCATCGGCGTGGACACCGCCGAGGCGGCGGACCTGGCGGTGATGGAGCGCATCCTCGCAACCAATGTGCTGGGCGTAGCGGCCACTTTTCAGCCGTTCATCCGGCCCATGCAGGCACGGGGCCGTGGAGTGTTTGTGGGCGTAGGCAGCGTGGCGGGTGTCCGGGGTTTGCCCGGCCACGGCGGCTATTGCGCCAGCAAGGCGGCCCTCGCAGCCTATTGCGAGAGCCTGCGCGGCGAGTTGCGCCCCCAGGGCCTCCGGGTGGTGTTGCTGGTGCCTGGCTATGTGGACACGCCGCTGACCCGCCAGAACCGCTACGCCATGCCTTTCCTGATGCGCCCTGAGGCATTTGCCGACAAGGCGTTCGACGCGATTGCGGCGGGAGTGTCCGAGCGGGTCATCCCCTGGCAGATGGGCTGGGTCGCCAAGGCGTTGCGCGTGTTGCCCAACGCCTGGTTTGACCGCCTGCTGGCCGGTCGCCCGCGCAAGCACCGGGCGGACGAGCGGCGCCCGTAAAAAAGCCCCCTGGGCAGGGGGCTGATCAGCGGGTCAGGGCCCAGGGATTCAGTAGTCGTAACCGTCGCCACCACGGCCACCGTCGCTGCGGCCGCCGCCATCGCCACGGCCGCCACGACCCCGGGGACCAGCGCCGTAGGGGCTGCGGAAGCCGCCGTCGCCACGGCCACCGCCGTAAGCACCGCCGCCGTCGCTGCGGCCATAACCACCACCGCCGCCGCCGTAACCGCCGCCACCACCACCATAGCCGCCGCCATCGCCGCTGCTCTGGTGGCGACCGCCGCCACCGTAACCACCGCCGCCTTCACGGCCGCCGCCATAGCCACCACCGCCGTAACCGCCACCACCGCCGCCGTAGCCACCGCCACTGCGGCCGCCATAACCACCGCCGCTGCCGCCGAAGTTGCGGGGAGGGCGGGGTTCCATCGGACGGGCTTCATTGACCACGATGTTGCGGCCGCCCAGGGGTTGGCCGTGCATGCCGTGGATGGCGGCCTGGGCTTCTTCGTCGCTGCCCATTTCCACAAAACCGAAGCCTTTGGAGCGGCCGGTGTCGCGCTCCATCATGACCTTGGCGCTGGTCACGCTGCCAAATTGGCCAAAGGCCTGTTCCAGATCGTTGTCGCGCACCGAGTAAGGCAGGTTGCCGACATACAGTTTGTTGCCCATTCCAGGGACTCCTCAAAAACACAGTAACAAAGCGATGGAGTCCCGAAAACGCAATCAGCAAATTGAACGCTCTGCGCGAAACCGACGGATCACCGCACACCCAACGCGACGTATCGCGCAATTATTATGCGGCACAAGTTTCTTCAAAAAGCAAGCACCTCCCCCTGTGTGGCGCAAATGCCGCACAAAAGAAAACCGCCCGCAAAGGCGGGCGGTGGTGTGGCAGGTCTGGTGTTGTGGCCTGGAGACGGCCAGCAGCGCTCAGGCGGCGCTGAGCCAGTATCCGGCGTTGAAGGGGCTGCTCATGCGCAGCGCCTGGGGCGTGATGTCCACCAGTTTGTCGGTAGGGAGGTCCAGGTCGATGCCCTGCACGCTGGTGCTGCCTTTAGCCTCGTTGGCCCGTTCTGCTTGGCCGGTGGATGCAGAACGGGCTACAGAAAAGAATAGAAGCACCGGAAAGCGATTTTCCGGTCGGCCCAGTAGTCGGCCGCGTCGCGGAAGATGTCCAGCAGCTGCTCGCGGGCTTCCTTGTCGAACTTGGCGGTGACGGGGATTTGCTCCAGCACCACGACGAAGCCTGGTTGGGGGCCCGACTTGTGCAGGGGGTCGGTCATGCAGTCGTAGAGGGCGTCGAAGTTCTTGCCAAAGTGGGCGGGAAACGTGAACTGCGTGGCGATCTGCTCCAGCACTTCCTGTTTGGTCTGGGCGTCCGCCAGGTTGGCGTACAGGAAGTGGTGGCCGATGCCGCCCGCTGCGCTTTGCAGGTCCTGCACCCGGTGGGCGCGAATGGACTGCACGATGTTGGGACGGACGCTGCGCAAAGCGCTTTCGGTTTCCTGGGCAAGTGGGGTTTGCATCTCCACGGCTCTTTCTTAAAGTCCACAAAAGGGGCGGCAGACCCCATGGCGGAGGACGGGCGTCATGGGGTCGAGGGCATTCGGTCAGGGGGCAACGATGGCGCGAAAACTCGCGTAATGGTCGGCGGTGTAGTAGCAGGTGTCTGGCAGCCGGGGCTCACCGCCACAGACAATCCGGCGCGCGCCGCGGTCTTGGGCGCCTGGGGTCTTGACGGTGTATTCACGGTAGTAGCCCCGGGTGTGCGGCGGCAGCAGGCGTTCGCGGTTGCCAAAGACCGACCCATCTTTCTCGTAGGGGAAGGGCCCTCCCTGGTGGATGAGGCGGTAGGTGGTGCGCCCTTCGCGGGGCAGTTCGGCCAAGGCGATGGCCGCCAGGGTGTTTTCGGCCTCGGGCGCCTTGCGGGCATGGCCCAGCAGAGGGCTTGCTAGCATAGCCACGCCCACCACACACCACAACCCTGCTTTGCGCACTTGGGCGGTCACAGCCTTCAGCATCCTTCGCACCTTTCAGAAACTACGGGTTAACCCCGAAATTTCGAGGCGCAAGTGTGACGCAAACCCCCTGAAAAAGCAAGGCCCGTGCCTGCGCCATCCAGAAGGAGGGCGGCAGGCACGGGCCAGATGGCGTCGCACAGGAGACGGGCACCTGCGCCCGCGGGGCCTCAGCGCGTGGCGTTGGCGTCGGCCACGGTGAGTGCGGTCATGTTGACGATGCGCCGCACCGTGGTGCTGGCCGTCAGGATGTGCACCGGCTGCGCGGCGCCCAGCAGTACCGGACCAATCGCGATGTTGCCGCCTGCGGCCGTCTTGAGCAGGTTGTACGCAATGTTGGCGGCGTCGATGTTGGGGCACACCAGCAGGTTGGCGTCGCCGACCAGGGTGCTGTGGGGCATCAGCGCCTGGCGCGCCTTCCCGTCCAGGGCCACGTCGCCGTGCATTTCGCCATCGGCTTCGAGCCACGGTGCCTGCACACGCAGCAGCTCCAGGGTCTGGCGCATCTTGACCGCGCTGGGCTGGTTGCTGGAGCCAAAGTTGGAGTGGCTCAGCAGCGCGGCCTTGGGCTTGATGCCAAAGCGCATCATTTCTTCGGCGGCCATCACGGTGATTTCCGCCAGCTGCTCGGCCGTGGGGTCGTAGTTGACGTGGGTGTCCACCAGGAAAATCTGGCGGTCGGGCAACAGCAGGCCGTTCATGCAGGCGTAGGTGCCCACCCCCGCGCGTTTGCCAATCACCTGGTCGATGTAATTCAGGTGCAGCGCCGTGTGACCCCAGGTGCCAGCGATCAGGCCTTCGACCTCGCCCTTGTGCAGCAGCATGGCCCCGATCAGCGCCAGGCGGCGGCGCATCTCGATCTTGGCAATCGGCACCGTGATGCCCTTGCGCTCGGTCATGCGGTGGTAGGTCTGCCAGAAGTCGCGGTAGCGGTGATCGTTTTCGACGTTCACCACGTCGTAGTCCACGCCCTCCTTCAGGCGCAGGCCGAATTTCTCGATGCGCTGGGCAATCACGTTGGGGCGGCCGATCAGCGTGGGGCGGGCGATCTTCTCGTCCACCACGATCTGTGCGGCGCGCAACACGCGCTCTTCCTCGCCCTCGGCGTAGGCCACGCGTTTCTTGCTGGCCCGCTTGGCGGCCGCGATGATGGGCTTCATCGTTGTGCCCGAGGCATAGACAAAGCTTTGCAGCTGCTCGCGGTAGGCGTCCATGTCGGCAATCG
>CAYZPX010000116.1:0-8337 GCA_964480105.1 uncultured Burkholderiaceae bacterium
CGGTGGTGGTGAACTACGACCTGCCGCGCTCGGCGGTGGACTATGTGCACCGCATTGGTCGCACCGGCCGCGCCGGCGCCAGCGGCCTGGCAGTGAGCTTTGTGACGGCCGATGCCGAAGCCCATTTCCGCCTGATTGAAAAGCGCCAGCACCTGAGCCTGCCGCGCGAACAGGTGCCGGGGTTTGAGCCCATCGAAGTGGCCACAGCCACCGCCAAGCCAGTGGCAGGCAACGGGGGGGGCATCAAGGGCAAGCGCCCCAGCAAGAAAGACAAACTGCGCGCCGCCGCGCAGGCAGGCAGCCACTGACCCACGCGCCCCTGATGAAAACCGCCCGCCGCCCCCTTTGGCAATGGTTCTGGGAAATTGCCAGCCCCTTCTGGAAGCAGGAAGAAAAATGGAAGGCCTGGGGCCTCTTGGTGTTGGTGGTCGTGCTGCTGCTGGGGCAAACCGGTTTTGCGGTGCTGTTCAACGAGCAGACTGGCGAATTCACCTCGGCCCTGGCCGCGCGCGATGCCGACCGGTTCTGGCAGGCGATCCGCTTCAGTCTGGGGCTGTTGGTGGCGGCGGTGCCCATTTATGCGCTGCACTACTGGGTGCGCGACACCCTGGGCAACCACTGGCGGCGCTGGCTGACCTTGCGGTTTTTGGGACGGTATTTCAGCGAACGGCATTTTTACGAACTCAACGCCAACGCCGCGCTGGACAACCCCGACCAGCGCATGACCGAGGACATCAGCAACTTCACCCAGCGCTCGCTGTTCTTTCTGGTGGTGATGATCGGGGCGCTGCTGCAGCTGACGGCCTTCAGCCAGGTGCTGTGGTCCATCTCCAAGGTGCTGGTCTATTTTCTGGTGGTGTATGCGCTGGCGGGCACCTGGATCACGGTCGCCATTTATGGCCGCCCGCTGATGGGCCTTAACTTTCGCCAGCTGCGCCGCGAAGCCGACCTGCGCTTTGGCCTGGTGCGGGTACGCGAGCATGCCGAGTCGATTGCCTTCTACCACGGCGAGCCCCGCGAAATGCAGCAGGTGCAGCAGCGCTTTCACGCCGTGTTCGACAACTACCAGCAGCTGATCCGCCGCCAATTCCTGCTCAACCTGTTCCAGTACGGCTACAGCATGCTGACGCTGGTGCTGCCCAGCGCCATCCTGGCGGACCAGGTGCTCTCGGGCGATCTGGAGGTGGGCCGTGCCGTGCAGGCGGCTGGGGCTTTTGCGGCCGTGCTGGGGGCGATTTCCATCATCGTGGACAACTTTGAAAGCCTGAGCCGCTTTGCCGCCGGCATCGAGCGCCTGCACGACTTTGCCCAGCTGCTGGAGCAGCCCCCCGCGCGCCGGCAGGAGAGCCACCAGGGCCTGATCGAGTCCGTGCCCGACACCCGGCTGGCGCTGCGCAACGTGACCGTGATGACGCCCCTGCGCGAGCGGGTGCTGGTGCGCCACCTCAGCGTGGACATCGCCGACGGCGAAAGCCTGCTGATCGTGGGCGCCAGCGGCAGCGGCAAAAGCTCGGTGCTGCGGGCAGTGGCAGGGCTCTGGTATGCCGGCCAGGGCCAGGTCCTGCGGCCGCCGCCGGCGGACATCCTGTTCCTGGCGCAGCAGCCCTACATGATGCTGGGCAGCCTGCGCAGCCAGATCCTCTACCCCCAGTCCGAACGCTCGGTGCAGGACGACCACCTGCTGGAATTGCTGGCGCGGGTCCACCTGCCCGACCTGGCCGAGCGCGTGGGCGGACTGGACGCAGAGCACGACTGGCACAAGCTGCTGTCGGTGGGCGAGCAACAGCGCCTGGCCTTTGCGCGGGTGCTGCTGGCCAAGCCGCGCTACGCGATCCTGGACGAAGCCAGCAGCGCGCTGGACATTGCCAACGAAGAAAGCCTGTACCGCCAACTGCTGGCCAACGGCACCACCCTGGTCAGCGTGGGGCACCGGCCCTCGCTGCTGAAATTCCACCGCCATGTGCTGGAGCTGACCGGCGACGGCCAGTGGCGCTGCCAGCCAGCGGCGGGCTTTCGCTTTGACGACAGCGCCTGATCCGCGTTGGACCTGCGCTGAATCGGCGCCGGATTACAGGGCCTTGGCCAGGCGGGCGATGCCTTCCTCGATCTTGGCCACGTCCGCTGTGGCAAACGACAGGCGCAGCGTGGCGGGATCGGGGTTGGCGCAGAAGAACGGCGCCCCCGGCACAAAGGCCACGCCCTGGTCGATGGCGCGCTTGGCAAAGACATTGCCGTCCTGCACCTTGCCGCCGGCGCCCGTCAGTCGCGCCCAGATGAACAGGCCGCCCTGGGGCTGCACAAAGGACAGCGCATCGCCCAGCTCGCGGCGCAGCGCATCGCCCATGGCCTGGGCGCGCTCGGCATAGACCTGGCGCACCCGGGCCAGCGTGGCGGGCATGCGACCGGCGGCCAGGTAGCGCGCGGCGGTCGCCTGGGCAAAGGTGCTGGTGTGCGCATCGCTGAACTGCTTGCACATCGTGGCCTTGGCCAGCAACTCGGCTGGCGCCACCATCCAGCCCACGCGCAGGCCAGGAGACAGCACCTTGCTCAGACTGCCGCAATGCACCAGGCGCTCGCGGCTGCCGGGTATCTCGCTGGACAGCGCCAGCAGGCTGAGCGGCGGCGGGGTCGCACCAAAGTACAGGTCGCCATAGGGGTCGTCCTCCACCACCACGGTGTCGTATTTGACGGCCAGCTCCAGCACCTTCTTGCGGCGCTCCAGGCTCAACAATTCGCCGCTGGGGTTGCCGAAGGTGGGAATCAGGTACATGAACTTGGGCCGGTGCGCCGCCAGCAGCGCTTCGAGCGCCTCGGTGTTCACGCCCTGGCCGTCGATGGGGGCACTGACCAGATCGGCACCGTACAAGCGAAAGCACTGGATCGTGGCCAAAAAGGTCGGGCCTTCGACGATCACCTTGTCGCCGGGGTTGATCAAGGTCTTGCCCACCAGGTCGAGCGCTTGTTGGCTACCGGTGGTGACGATCAGGTTCTCCGCCCCCACGCCCTGCACACCCTTGGCGGCCATGAAGGCGGCCAGCTGCTCGCGCAGCGGGCCGTGGCCCTCGGTGGCGCCGTATTGCAGCGCGGCGCCGGGTTCCTCGGCCAGGGTCTGGTCCACCGCCTGGCGGATGCCGTCCACATCGAACATCGCGCTGTCCGGAAAGCCCCCGGCAAAGCTGATGATGCCGGGCTTGCCCAGCAGTTTGAAAAGCTCACGGATCGCGGAGGTTTCCACGTGGTTCAGGCGGTCGGCGAATTGCATGTCGAAAATCCAGGGCAAAAATCAAAGACCGCAATTGTCGCCAATCCCCCTGCGCTGACGGCGGCCTTCCCAACGCGCCCCTACACTGCCGCCATGAAAGTTGCCCTGATCGAACCGTTTTTCGCGACCCTCAAGGCCGCCAACCCGCAGCCACAGACCGAGCTGGAATACACCAGCGTGTTTGAGCTGCTGACGGCCGTGCTGCTGTCCGCCCAGGCCACCGATGTGGGCGTGAACAAAGCCACGCGCCGGCTGTTTCCGGTGGCCAACACGCCGCAGGCCATCCTGGGGTTGGGACTCGAAGGGCTGGAAGGCTATGTCAAAACGATTGGCCTGTACCGCAGCAAGGCCCGCCACCTGATGGAAACCTGCCGCATCCTGGTGGAGGAACATGGCGGCCAGGTCCCGAACACCCGCGAAGCCCTGGAGGCCCTGCCCGGCGTCGGCCGCAAGACCGCCAACGTGGTGCTGAACGTGGCCTTCGGCCAGCCCACCATGGCGGTGGACACCCACATCTTCCGCGTCGGCAACCGCACCGGCCTGGCGCCGGGCAAGAACCCGCTGGAGGTCGAGCACAAGCTGATGAAGCGCGTGCCCAAGGCCTATGCGGTGGACTCGCACCACTGGCTGATCCTGCTGGGCCGCTACGTCTGCCAGGCGCGCAAGCCCCGCTGCTGGGAATGCGCGGTGGCGGCGTACTGTGACTACAAGCCGAAGACGGCGGGGCCGAGCGCGTGAATCGACCTGTTTTGCATTGGAACTTCGCATGAAATCCCTCTCCCGCCACGCCCCCGTGCTGGCCCTGATCTTTCTCACCCTGGCCTGGGGCTACAACTGGGTGCTGGTCAAACAGGGGCTGGACTATGCCGGGCCGTTTGCGTTTTCGGCGCAGCGCAATGCGGGCGGGGCACTGGCCTTGCTGCTGGCGCTGAAATGGCTCAAGCGTCCGCTGCGGCTGCCAGCGCCGGGCATGGTGCTGGCGATCGGGCTCATCCAGGGCGGCGGCTTCATGGTCTTTCAGACCTGGGCGCTGGTGGAAGGTGGCGCCGGTAAAACGGCGGTGCTGATCTTCACCATGCCGATCTGGACCCTGCTGCTGGCCTGGCCCATCCTGGGCGAGCGGATCCGGGGCCGGCAGTGGGGCGTGGCGGCCACCGCTGCGGTCGGCTTGCTGCTGATCATTGCGCCGTGGAACCTGCACACCAGCCTGTTCAGCAAGTTCCTGGGGGTGATGGCGGCGCTGTGCTGGGCGGGCGGCAACATCCTGATCAAGCGGCTGCGCTCGCGTCATCCCGTGGATTTGCTGGTGCTGACGACCTGGCAGCTGATCATCGGTGCGGTGCTGCTGGTGGCGCTGACCGCCGTGGTGGCGGAACCACCGACCGCCTGGAGTTGGACCTTTGTCGGCATCCTGGCCTACATGTCCATCGTCAGCACGGCGTTTTGCTGGTTTTTGTGGGTGTACATCCTGGACCGGCTCCCGGCCTGGGAGGCCAGCCTGTCGGTGCTGGGCATCCCGGTGGTGGCCATCGTCTCGTCGCGTGTGACGTTTTCCGAGCCCTTTGCCCCGTCGGAGATCGGTGGCATCGTGCTGATCGGTGCCAGCCTGGCATTGCTGTCGCTGCTGGGCTGGCGGCAAAGCCGCCGGATGGCGGGCCAGGCCGCCTGAAACGAAGGCTTACTTGTAGAACACCTCGACCTTGCCCTTGAGCTGGATCAGCAGGGGGTTGCCGCGGCGGTCGCGGGTTTTACCAGACGGGACCTTGATCCAGCCTTCGCCGATGCAGTACTCCTCCACGTCAAAGCGCTCGCGGTCGTTGAAGCGGATGCCGATGTCGTAGGCGCCAAAGGCCTGGTCGTAGTGCGGGCTGCGCGGATCGACGGAGAGGCGGTCGGGCAGCGCGGGGCGACTGGCGGTGTCGGGGACAGGGGTGCTGGTGGTGTCGTTCATGGGGTGGACGCGGCAAAGCGCGAAGGTCAAAAGCGGCCGATTCTCGCGGATTTGGAAGCCGGTTTTGCGCTCTTAGCTGCGGGCAGTGGGCGAGAGCATGAACGCGCTCACCGTGTCCAGCACGGGTCCCCAGGAGCGCAAGGGGCGGGCCATTGCACCGATCAGGCTGGCGTGGCTCAGGCGCTCAAACACCGCGACCTCGACGGGCGTTCCCTGCCGGCGCAGGGCCTGGGCGAGTTGCTGGGTGTTGCGCTCGGGCGAGACGAGCAGGTCGTCCTTGGCGGCCAGCAACAGCGCACGGGGCGAGCCACGGCGGCTGGCATGGAACAGCGGTTGCGAGTCCTCAGGGGTGTGCGGCCAGCCAAAGGCCTCCTGCACCTCGGGAATGCCGATCGGCAGAAAGTCGTAGGGCCCAGCCAGGCCGATCCAGCCGGCCAGGGCCTCGGGGCTGCGGCCCAGAGGCTGGAGCCAGCGCGGGTCAAGCGCCAGCATCGCGGCGTTGTAGGCGCCCGCGCTGTGGCCCATCACATAGACATCCTGAGCACCCCAGGCGGGGGCCTGGTCCAGTGCCCAGTGCACGGCGCGGGCGCAGTCTTCCAGGAAGGTGGGGTAGCGCACCTCGGGATTGAGGCGGTAGTCGGCCACGGCGGTAATCACCCCGCGCGAAGCCAGCGCCTCGCCGACAAAACGGTAGTCGGCGCGGGCGCCGCTGTTCCAGCTGCCACCGTAGAAGAACACGGCCATCGGTGCCCTGGGCGCGGCATCGACCGGCAGGTACAGGTCCAGTTGCTGGCGGGGCGCCGGGCCGTAGGCCAGGTCCTTTGCCACACGGTGGGTGTGGTGGGGCGTCAGGGCGTTGATCAGCGTGAGCGGCGAGCAGGCCTGCAGCACCGGCGCACAGGCGGCGGCCAGCCAGGTACGCAGTTGGCGGCGGCGGGCAGGCATCTCAACCATTCTTGTTGCGCATCCAGTCGGCGGTGTTCATGAAGCTTTGGCGCAAGCGCTCGCGCAGGTCTTCGGGAACGCTGGTTTCGCCCATGGCCTGGTCCATGCAGGCGACCCATTGGTCGCGCTCGCGGATGCCAATCTTGAAAGGCATGTGCCGGGCGCGCAGGCGGGGGTGGCCAAAGCGCTCGACAAAGTAATCGGGCCCGCCCAGCCAGCCGCACAAGAACCAGAACAGCTTTTGCCGCGCCTCGTCCAGCGAACTGCCGTGGGTGGCACGCAGTTCGGCATACGCGGGCTCCAGGTCCATCAGGTCATAAAAACGGTCCACCAGCGCCTGGACGCGGGGCTCGCCGCCGATCCACTCAAACGGGGTGGCAGCGGGGGTGGGTTCAGAAATTTGCATCAAAACAGGCTCCAGACCAATGAAATTCAGCGGTACTAGCTATCAATAAAAGAGCAATCAGGCTGCGCCGATGGTGCCCAAGGCCAGCCGCAGCGCCATGCCCATAAAGACCAGGGCCGCGACCCGGTTCAGCCAGGTGCGGGCGCGCACCGAGCTTTGCAAGAATGCCCCCGCCGCGCCGGAAAAATACGCCATGCCACCAAAGACCAGCAACGTGCACACCATGAAGACCCCGCCCAGCAGCAGGATTTGCCCAGCGACCGGGCCCCGCGCCGCATCGGCGAACTGGGGCAGGAACGCCAGAAAGAAGACCAGCACCTTGGGGTTGCTCAGGTTCATCGCCACGCCGCGCAGCACCATGCGCAGCGACGCAGGCGGCGCCACGACAGCGCCCCCTTCGGAAGTACCCTGCCCCACTGGCTGCAGCACGTGTACGGGTGCACGCCAGGCCTGCCACGCCATCCAGGCCAGGTAGGCCGCCCCGCCCCACTGCAGCAAGGCCAGCGCCCGGGGCGATGCCAGCAGCGCCGCGGCCAAGCCCAGCGCCACCGCCGTGGTGTGGCCCATCACCCCCAGGCACAGGCCCACCACCACGCTCAGGCCGGCGCGCCAGCCATGCTGGGCGGACTGCAGCACGACAAACAGGTTGTCAGGCCCAGGCATGGCGGCCAGCAAGAGGCACAAGCCGGTGAAGGAAAGCAAGGTTTCAGGGGTGGGCATGGTGGTGGTCAAGGCAGGCTGCAAACCAGGAGGGCGGGATGGTAAGGCCACCGTGGCGGTGGGCGTGACCGCTTACCGCACCGGAATGACCAGCACCTTGCGGCGGGGCTGGCAACCCGGCCCCTCAAACGGCGGCTCCTGGCGCTCCCAACCCGGCCCGGGCGAGGTCTGCATGCACACCAGGCGGCCGTCAATGCGGCTGCGCCAGTAATACCAGGGGGCGGGGGCGGCCAGCGCGCTGTCAGTGCCCGAAGCCAATAACAAAAAGCTCAGAACCCAAGCCATGACACCTTGGAACGTCCGCTCACGCGGTGACGATCCAGCCTTCCAGCGGATCCAGGTCCGGCGGCAGGCCCCAGCGAGCATCGCCCTCGGCGTGGCGGGCGGCGGCCCAGGCAGCCTGGCACAGGCAGAGCACGGCATCGAGCGCGTCGCCCTTGGCATCGTGCAGCAGGGCTTCGCGCTGGGCGTCGCGCAGCTGCAGGCGCAGGCCCAGGCGGGTCTGGCCGGTCTCCAGCGCGTGCAGCAGGTCCTTGCGGGCAATCAGGCGCTCAGGCGTCTGCTTTGCGGGGTCGTCGCTTTTGTAGCTGCGGCTGCCGATGCATTCGCGGGTGAGCAGGCCGGGGTAAGCCTCCAGGGCGACGCGGCTCGGGTCGCCCGCATGCAGGCCAGGGAAATGCACACCCGCATCGATCAGCCTGGGCACGCCGGCGTGCAGCATGTAGGCGACCGGCGGGTTCACCCATTTCATCGAGGGGCTGGAGCCGGCGGGGCCATCGGTCGCGCGGTGGGCAAATTTCTGCCCCACGGGGCGGGCATCGCAGAAAGCCTTGAACCGGTCGCGGATGGCGACGCGGTCCAGATGGCGGTAGTGCGCCATGCAGGCAGCCCAGTCCTGCGGCCAGCCCAGGGCCTGCACGAGTTCACGGGGCAGGCCAAAGGGCAGGTCAAACCCGCCGATCCAGGACTGGGGCCGGGCCAGCCAGGCGGCAAAAGCGTCCAGGCTGTCCAGGGTTTCGAGGCTTTCCAGCCGCAGCACGCCCGCCTGGCAGC
>CAYZPX010000117.1:0-8255 GCA_964480105.1 uncultured Burkholderiaceae bacterium
CCAACAGATTTACAGTCTGCCCCCTTTAGCCACTCGGGCACCCCTCCCGTCAGACATAAATTATAGCCTGATTTTTGAAGGCCATGCCGTTTTGTACCAATTTGGCGAAATTCTTTGCACGACTGTCCTGCTGCTTTCAGGCCTTGCGCAAGGATCCAGCCAGAAATTCAACCACTTGGAGTACCCCCTGCATGCTGCCGGCCATCGTGCCATCCGTGTAGTACCGCCCGGCAATCCCCATCGAGGGCACCCCTTCGACGCCGTAGTCGTTTTGCAGTTGGGTGGCTTTTCGCACCTGGTTAGACACCGTGAAAGACTGGTAAATGGACTTGAACTTCTCCACGTCCACCCCCTGCTGTCCGGCCCACGCCAAGATGGAATCGTCTCTGTTCAAAGGCTGGCGCTCCACGTGAATGGCCCTGAAGACCTTGGCGTGCAAGGTGTCCAACTTGCCCATGGCTTCCAAGGTGTAGAACAATTTCTGCTGCGGAATAAAGCTGGCATTGAAGGCCACAGGGACCCTGCGGATGCTTAGGTCCTTTGCTGCCGTCTTGATCCACCCTTCCAGGGCGGGCTCAAACGCATTGCAATGTCCACAGCTGTACCAGAAGAATTCAATCACATCGATTTTTCCAGATGGCGCTTCAGGCACCACAGGCTTGGACAGCTTGGCGTAGTCTTTGCCTTCTTTGAATTGCCGGGCCTGGGCTTGAACACCCCCAGTAGGCAAGACACCAAGCGCCAAGGTGGCAGCGGCAGAGACAGAAAAATCACGACGTTTCATGGAGCTTCCTCTAAATTTTCAACGCAACTTCTGAGCCAGTGTGTGCACCAAAGTTCAACGCAGGGCAGTCAACGGGGAACACGCACCAATGCGGACTCAACACCAGAGGCAACCAGTTTGTCCTTGAACTGCTCCGCCGCCTCACGCTTCGCAAAAGGCCCCACACGGACACGAAAGACAGGGCGGCCGTTTTGCTCTCGCTCGCTGACCCGGGCCTCCCAGCCCATCATCGCCAGCTTGGCTTTTTGCGCATCGGCATCGGCTTGTGTGCGAAAAGCGCCGGCCTGCAGGAAATAGTCAAAGACATCCGCATCACCCGCCAAGGCTGTCTTGGCCTTTGCCAGGTCACCCAGAGGATCTGCTTCAGATGGTCTGGAATCCCGCTTGAACTCCGCTTTTGGCCTGTCCACCTTTTCTTTCGCGGCGAGATCCTTCGTGGATGTGTCGGGATTTTTAACCCCGGAATCCCCCGATGTGACATCCGTGGCCTTTTCCCTTGGCGCCTTTATGGGTGCAGCAGATACCTCAGCCCCATCACCGCGCACCGCAGGATCAGCAGGGGGTGCAGAACGCGCAGGATTTTTGCCATACAGAGGGGAATTGGGGTCCCAGTTCCTGTTCTTTTCTGCTTCCAACGCATCCTGGTCGGCGGTGCGCGTTCCATTTTTGTTCAGGAAAGGTACAGGCACCTTGGCCACATACACTGCCACACCCAGGGCCGCGCCCAATCCGACAATCAGGCCGGCAATAAAGCCAACCAAGGTACCACCGCGCTGGAATCTCTGCATGGTGCACTCCGTTATCACATGCGATAGGGCGCTGAAACCCCCAAGACAGCCAGGCCGTTGCGCAACACCTGGGCGGTGGCTGCCACCAAGGCCAGACGCGCCAGCTTGACAGCTTCGTCGTCCACCAGGATGCGCTCGGCGTCGTAGTAGCTGTGGTAGGCCGCTGCCAGGTCCCGCAGATAGAAGGTGACATCGTGCGGGGCCTCGCCCTCGGTCGCAGCCGTCAGCATTTCGGGGTATTTGGCCAGCTGCAGCATCAGGGCCTGGGCTTGTGGGCCTTCCAATGCAGACAAATCGGCGCCTTGCAACGCAGCCACGTCTCCGCCCCAGGCCGTCAGCACCGAGCAAATGCGCGCATGGGCGTACTGCACGTAATAGACCGGGTTATCGTTGTTCTGCGCGACGGCCAAGTCCACATCGAAGGTGTATTCGGTGTCGGGCTTACGGCTGAGCAAGAAAAAGCGCACGGCATCCTTGCTGGTCCACTCAATCAGATCGCGCAGCGTCACATAGCTGCCAGCCCGCTTGCTGATCTTGACTTCTTCGCCACCCTTGACCACGCGCACCATGGTGTGCAACACGTAGTCGGGGTAGCCCTGGGGAATGCCGACGTCCGCCGCCTGCAAGCCTGCGCGCACCCGGGCGATCGTGCCGTGGTGGTCGGTGCCCTGGATGTTGACAACCTTTTGGTAGCCACGCTCCCATTTGGTGATGTGATAGGCCACATCGGGCACAAAGTAGGTGTAGGTGCCGTCTTGCTTGCGCATGACGCGGTCTTTGTCGTCGCCGTAGTCGGTGGACTTGAGCCAGAGGGCGCCGTCCTGCTCGTAGGTTTTGCCATTGGCGATCAGGCGGTTCACCGTGGCCTCGACGCGGCCGCTGGTGTAGAGGCTGGACTCCAGGTAGTACTCGTCAAAGCGCAGGTTAAAAGCCTGCAAATCCTTGTCCTGCTCGTGGCGCAGATAGGCCACGGCAAACTGGCGGATGCTGTCCAGATCGTTCACATCGCCGCTGGCGGTGAAATGGCGGTCGTCGGCCTGCACGGTCTTGCCCGCGAGGAAATCGGCAGCGATGTCCGCGATGTAGTCCCCGTTGTAGGCCTGCTCGGGCCATTCTGCGTCGCCGGGCTTGAAGCCCTGGGCGCGCAACTGCGTGCTACGGGCCAGGGTCTGGATCTGCACGCCGGCGTCGTTGTAATAGAACTCGCGGTGGACGTGGTAGCCCTGGGTGGCAAACAGATTGCAAATGGCATCGCCCAGAGCCGCCTGGCGGCCATGGCCCACGTGCAGGGGGCCGGTGGGGTTGGCGGAAACAAACTCCACCAGCACCCGCTGATCACGCGGGGCCTGAAAACCAAAGCGCTCCTGGGCGGCCAGCACTTCGCGCACGACTTGCTGTTTGGCCGAAGGATGCAGGCGAATGTTGATGAAACCGGGGCCTGCAATCTCCAGCGCAGAGACCCATTGCTGGAACGCGGGCGTGGCCTTCAGGGCGGTGCACAGGGTTTCCGCCACTTGGCGGGGATTGAGCTTGAGGGGCTTGGCCAGCTGCATGGCAGCCGTACAGGCAAAGTCCCCATGGGCCGCCACCTTGGGCGATTCAAAAGCGGCCTTGAGGCCCGCCTCGGGCGCGATTTTTTGCAGTTCGGCCGCCAAGGCAGCCAGCAGTTCGTGTTTGACGGAAATCATCGGCGGATTTTACGAGGGGCCTACCACCCCCGCGCCCAGAACACGGCCAGCACCGCAATCACCGGCAAGGCGTGGGCCTGGCGCATGACCCAGCGGCGGGCGCGCTGGATGGCCTCGGGCGCGGGCAAGGCACCACCGGTCCGCAGCGCAGCGCGCCAGGCCCAAAACTGGCGGGTGGACGGTACCGACAACAAGCCCATGAGCAACACCAGCGTGGTCTTGGCATGGAACAGCGGCTGCGAGACATACCAAGAGCTACCCTTGATGCCCCAAAACGTGCGCGCCAACCCCGTCAGCACTAGGATCAGAAACAAGCCAACCGACAAGGTGGCCAGGCGGGCCAGCCGTTCCACCACGGCGGCGTTCAGCCACTCGCTGCGGCACAACGCCGCCTGGCTGGAGATAAACACCACGGCGGTCAGCATCGCCACCAGGTGCAAGGCGGCCAAAACGGCTTCCAGGGTCATTTCAAATTCCTTCCAACAGCGCCACCCCACGGCGGGGCGAAGTCCAAAAATCCGGGCGGCGGTAATTCTGCTTGAGGAAGTCGATCCACAAACGCACCCGCAGCGGCAAATGCTTGCGCTGTGGAATCACCGCGTAAATGCCATTGGGCGGCGCCGCGTACTCGGCCAGCACCTCCACTAGCCGGCCGGCGGCGATTTCGGCCTCCACTTCCCAGGTGCTGCGCCAGGCGATGCCATGGCCCGCCAAGCACCAGTCGTGCAAGACCTGCCCATCGGAGCAGTCCAATGGACCCGCCGGCTTGAGGTGGATGACCTCGGGCGCGCCGCTGGCGGCAGGCAGGCGAAACGCCCAGCCCCGGGTTTGCGAGGCCTCGCTTGACAAGGCCAGGCAGTCGTGGTGCTGCAGATCGTTGGGGTGACGGGGCGTGCCCCGGCGGCGCAGGTAATCGGGGGTGGCGACGCACAAACGCCGGTTGTCTGCCAGACGCACGCTGACCTGCGAGGAATCGGGCAAATCGCCCACGCGCACGCCGCAGTCATAGCCCTCCCCCGCCAGGTCAATCACCCGGTCGCTCAGGTTCAGGGAGATGGCCACGTCCGGGTGCAACGCACGAAACTCCGGCACCAGGGGCGCGACATGGCGCCGTCCAAAGCCAGCCGGTGCCGTGACGCGCAAATGCCCCGTGGCCCGGATGCCGCCGGCCGCGACGCTGGCCTCGGCCTCGGCGACTTCGGCGAGCAAGCGCTGGCAATCTTCCAGGAAGGCGCTGCCTTCGTGCGTCAGGCTGATGCGGCGGGTGGTGCGCACCAGCAGCTTGACGCCCAGGTGTTCCTCCAGCGCGTCCAGGCGGCGGCCGATCACGGCAGGGGCCACATCCTCGGCCCGCGCGGCAGCGGAAAGACTGCCTTTGAGCGCCACCGCCACGAACGAGGCGAATGCCTTGAGCTTGTCCATCTCCGGGTCCAGAACCTTCCGTCTTGTGTCAAAAAAGATGCCAAATTGGCCTCTAGGCCAATAAATGCAAGCGGTGTTAGCTATTAATAAAAGAGCAAATTCATACAGACTGTCTGAATTTGGTACCCTCCATCTTTTGATTCTTGCAAAAAAGTCACAGGTTTTTCGATTTTTAGCGGATTTATGCCGGTAAAAAATTCGAATACAGTCCTGTACAAGCTCTCTCCATCAAGCCCGGCGCCGTACGGGCCGCTTCATTTCTCGGTTTCTTTTTTCGCTTTTTGATTTTTCAGTTGTTCACGTTTTCAAGGGTTTTCACATGAGCGCACGCACCCCCATCCACCGCCTGCAAGTTGCCACCGAGCTGCACCAATTCATCGAAGAACAGGTGCTGCCCGGCACCGGCATCGACAGCGCCCGCTTCTGGCAGGGTTTTGACGCCATCGTCGGCGATCTGGCCCCCAAAAACATCGCCCTGCTGGCCGAGCGCGACCGCCTGCAGACCGAACTCGACCAATGGCACCAGCGCCACCCCGGCCCGGTGAGCGACATGGCGGCCTATCGCCAGTTCCTGGAAAGCATTGGCTACCTGGTGCCCGTACCCGCCAACGTGCAGGCCACCACCACCAACGTGGACGATGAACTGGCGCTGCAGGCCGGCCCCCAGCTGGTCGTACCCATCCTGAACGCGCGCTACGCCCTGAACGCGGCCAATGCCCGCTGGGGCTCGCTGTACGACGCGCTGTACGGCACCGACGCCATCCCCGAAACCGACGGCGCTGAGAAAGGCAAAGGCTACAACCCCGTGCGCGGCGCCAAGGTGATTGCCTTTGCCCGCCAGGTGCTGGACCAGGCCGCCCCGCTGGCCCAGGGCTCGCACCAGGACGCCGCCGCCTACACCGTCGTGAACGGCGCGCTGCAGGTGCAGCTGACCAATGGCACCGTCACCGGCCTGCAAGACGCCGCCCAGCTGGTCGGCTACCAGGGCGATGCCGCCGCGCCCCGCTCCGTGCTGCTCAAGCACCACGGCAACCACATCGACATCCAGATCGACCGCAGCACCCCGATTGGCCGCAGCGACGCGGCGGGCGTGTCGGACGTGGTGCTGGAAGCCGCCTTGTCCACCATCCTGGACCTGGAAGACTCGGTGGCCGCTGTCGATGCCGAAGACAAGGTGCTGGGCTATAGCAACTGGCTGGGCATCCTCAAGGGCACGCTGACCGAGACCTTTGAAAAAGGCGGCCAGCAACTCACCCGCGGCCTGAACCCGGATCGCCTCTACACCGCACCCAACGGCCAAGGCACTGTGCGTTTGCATGGCCGTTCGCTGATGTTCGTGCGCAATGTCGGCCATTTGATGACCAATCCGGCCATCCTCTATACCGCTGCCGACGGCTCGGTGAAGGAGATCCCCGAAGGCATCATGGACGCGGTGGTCACCACCACCATCGCCTTGCACGACCTGCAGGGCCACGGCAAGGAGGGCATCCGCAACTCGCGCAAGGGCAGCGTCTATATCGTCAAGCCCAAGATGCATGGCCCCGCCGAAGTGGCGTTCGCCGCTGAACTGTTCGGCCGCGTGGAAGAGCTGCTGGGCTTGCCCGACAGCACCGTCAAGCTGGGCATCATGGACGAAGAGCGCCGCACCAGCGTCAACCTGAAAGCCTGCATTGCCGCCGCCGCCAGCCGCATCGCCTTCATCAACACCGGCTTCCTGGACCGCACCGGCGACGAAATCCACACCGCCATGCTGGCGGGCCCCATGGTGCGCAAGGGCGAAATGAAGAGCAGCGCCTGGATCCAGGCCTATGAAAAGAGCAATGTGCTGGTCGGCCTGGGCTGCGGCCTGCGCGGCAAGGCGCAGATCGGCAAGGGCATGTGGGCCATGCCCGACCTGATGGCCGCCATGCTGGAGCAAAAGATCGCCCATCCCAAAGCTGGTGCCAACACCGCCTGGGTGCCCAGCCCCACCGGCGCCACCCTGCACGTCCTGCACTACCACCAGGTCAATGTGCAAGCCATCCAGCAAGGCCTGGAAGCCACCAACGCCGATGCCGAGCGCGACGCGTTGCTGACCGGCCTGCTGACCGTGCCCGTCGCAACCAACACCCACTGGAGCGAGGCCGAGAAACAGCAGGAGCTGGACAACAACGCCCAAGGCATCCTGGGCTACGTGGTGCGCTGGGTGGACCAGGGTGTGGGCTGCTCCAAAGTGCCCGACATCCACAACGTGGGCCTGATGGAAGACCGCGCCACGCTGCGCATCAGCAGCCAGCACATGGCCAACTGGCTCCACCACGGGATCGTGAGCGAAGCGCAGGTCAAGGCCACGTTTGAACGCATGGCCGCCGTGGTGGACCAGCAAAACGCCGGTGACCCGCTGTACCGCCCCATGGCCGGCCACTTTGATACCAGCTTTGCCTACCGCGCTGCGATGGACCTGGTGTTCAAGGGCAAGGAGCAGCCCAGTGGCTACACCGAGCCCCTGCTGCACGCCTGGCGCCTGAAGGTGAAAGCAGCAGCACGCCACTAAAATCCCAGTCCCGCGAGTAAGAAGCGCCCTTCGTACCTACGTTGGGCGCTTTTTATTATGACTTTTAACCTTCTCTGACAACACCATGTGCCAATTGCTCGGAATGAACTGCAACACCCCCACCGATGTCCGGTTCAGCTTTACCGGGTTTGCACAAAGAGGGGGCAACACAGGTGACCACGCAGACGGCTGGGGAATCGCCTTTTTTGAAGGCGAGCACGGCTTGCGGCACTTGGTGGACCATTTGCCCGCAGCCAACTCGCCCATCGCCCAATTCATTCGGGAGTATCCGATCCACAGCCATACGGTCATTGCGCACATCCGCAAGGCCACACAAGGTGTAGTCAACCTGCAAAACTGCCATCCATTTGTTCGAGAACTGTGGGGACGGTATTGGGTTTTTGCCCACAACGGCGATCTGAAAGATTTTCGCCCCCGACTGCACGGTTCGTTTCATCCGGTCGGTGATACCGACAGCGAACACATTTTTTGCTGGCTGCTGCAAGAACTGCACAAATCACATGCGGGAATACCGACTGTCGATGAACTGAGCCTTACATTGCAAGAACTCTCCTGGAAGGTAGCCCCCGAAGGGACGTTCAATTTTTTACTGTCGAACGGCGAAGCATTGTGGGCGCATGCAACAACCAAGCTGCAATACATTGAACGGAAACACCCCTTTGCCAAGGTTCATCTGGCGGATGACGATGTGCAAGTGGACTTTGCTTCGGAAACCAGCCCCACGGATGAGGTCGTGGTCATTGCGACAGAGCCTTTGACATCAAATGAGCCCTGGCAGGCGTTCAGTGCAGGTGAGTTGAAAGTTTTTCAGCGCGGGCGTTTGTACAAAACATTTGAATAGCCCAAGCTTTGCTTCCTTGACCAGATCGCTATTCAGCGATTCGCCATCCTGGTTTTGGGCGCTAGTTTTTAAAGCCCAAAGCAAAACCCCCTGCCACGGTGGTGACAGGGGGTTTTTAATAATAGCCTGACGATGACCTACTTTCACACGGGGATCCGCACTATCATCGGCGCAAAGT
>CAYZPX010000118.1:0-8216 GCA_964480105.1 uncultured Burkholderiaceae bacterium
CGCACGTACAGGCCGGGCAGCAGCTGGCCACCGGGGTTGGGCACCTCGGCGCGCAGCGTGACCTGGCCGGTGGTGGGGTCCACCGTCAAATCCGAGAACAGCAACTTGCCCGGCTGGGGATGGGTGCTGCCGTCTTCGAGCAGCAGCTTGACGCGCGCCGCACCGTTGCCGGCTTTTTGCAGCTGGCCCGATTCCAGCGCCTTGCGCAGCCGCAGCGCCTCGGCGGCGGACTGGGTGAAGTTCACATACAGCGGGTCCACCTGCTGCACCAGCGCCAGCGGCGTGGCCTCGCCCTGGCCGACCAAGGCGCCTTCGGTGACCAGCGCCCGGCCAATGCGGCCGGCTATCGGGGACGTGACGCTGGCGTAGTCCAGATTGATGCGCGCGGTCTTCACCGCCGCTTGGCCGGCCAGCACCTCGGCCTGGGCCTGTTTTTGTGCGGCGACGGCGTTGGTGTATTCCTGCTGGCTGACGGCATTGGCCTCGGCCAGTGGCTTCAGGCGCTGGGCCAGTGCGCTGGCCTGGGCCAGGTTGGCTTCGGCGCGGGCCAGGCTGGCTTCGGCGCTTTGCAGGGCGGCGGCGTAGGGGGCGGAATCGATGCGGAACAGCGGCTGGCCCGCCTTCACGTCGCTACCCTCGCGGAACTGGCGCTCCAGCAGGATGCCGGCCACCCGGGCGCGCACCTGGGCCACGCGCGAGGCCTCCAGGCGGCCAGGCAGCTCGGTCACCAGGCCCACGGACTGGGGCGCAACGGTGACCACGCCCACCTCGGGCGGGGGCATGCCACCACCGGGTGGGCCGGCGGGCGCTTCAGACTTGCCGCAAGCCGACAGGCCGAGCGCAGCGCACAGACCCAGCACCGCCCAGGGGCGGGACGGGAAAGACACCAGAGGGGAAACACGGGCCGAAGCCCCAGCAACAGGACGCAAGGCGGGCATGGAAATCCTTTGAGAACCAGCAAGGCAGCGGGCCGCGCACAGGGCGGGCCGGGGGATGGCAGTGGAGTATATCGGGTCCGCCGAATAACTGTACCAAAGGGTTTTTTGGCCTCCAGACCAATAGAATCCAGCGGTATTAGCTCTTAATTTAATAGCAATATGTCCCCTGTTCGCCGCCGTTCGGGCCTGTCCAACCCGGCCACGCCCTCTTCTTCGGCCCCTTCCGCGGCCGTCTCCTGGTGGACTGCGCTGCGGCGCTGGTGGCGGGGAGCCCCGCCCGTCAGCCAGCCGCCCGAAAGGCCCGCCAATGCCACGCCACCGCGCACGGCACCGCTCGCCTCGTCGGCACAGGACGAGCCGGCCTACCGGCAGGACGCCGCCCGGCATCTGTACGCCTGTTATCAGGAGCGGATTTTTCAGGGGCGCTTGCCCGAAGGGCTGTACGCCATCGGCGTGCTGGCGGTGGACATTGGCCCGGCCGGCGAAGTCGAGGGCCTGGACTGGTTGCGCGCCCCCCGCCACGCACCCGAGGTGGTGGCCGAGATCGAGCAGCTGGTGCGCGCCGCCGCGCCCTTCCCTGCCCCCTTGGCGCTGGGTGGCGCAGGCTCGGTGGGCTATGTGGATACCTGGCTGTGGGACGCCAGCGGCCAGTTCCAGCTGGACACGCTGACCGAGGGCCAGGGCGCTTAAACCAGGGGTAAACCCGGATTCCCAGGGGCCCGGAAAGGCGGGGGGCATCCGGTATGCTGCTTCGCCACTGTGGCGACCCCGGACGGGACGCTGCAGGCCTCTCCGTTTGAACTGCCGATCCGCCATGACCCAAGCCCTCTCCTCTGCCGAACAAGCCCTGCGCGAAGCCGCCCTCGAATACCACCGCAATCCCCGCCGCGGCAAGATTTCCGTCAACCCGACCAAGCCCCTGTCCAACCAGCGCGACCTGTCGCTGGCCTACTCGCCCGGCGTGGCCTACCCCTGCCTGGACATCCAGGCCAACCCGGACCTGGCAGCGGAATACACCTCGCGCGGCAACCTGGTGGCCGTGGTCACCAATGGCACGGCCGTGCTGGGCCTGGGCGACATCGGCCCGCTGGCGTCCAAGCCGGTGATGGAAGGCAAAGGCTGCCTGTTCAAGAAATTCGCTGGCATTGACGTGTTTGACATCGAGCTGGCCGAGCGCGACCCGGACAAGCTCATCGAGATCATCGCCAGCCTGGAGCCCACGCTGGGCGGCATCAACCTGGAAGACATCAAGGCGCCCGAGTGCTTCTACATTGAGAAGAAGCTCAAGGAACGCATGAATATTCCGGTGTTCCACGACGACCAGCACGGCACCGCCATCATCTCCAGCGCCGCGCTGCTCAACGGCCTGGAGCTGGTGGGCAAGGACATTGGCAGCGTCAAGCTGGCCGTCTCGGGCGCCGGCGCTGCGGCCATCGCCTGCCTGGACGTGATGGTGGGCCTGGGCGTGAAGCGCGAGAACATCTATGTGGTGGACTCCAAGGGCCTGATCCAGTCGCAACGCGAGGATGCGCTCAGTGGCAAGCTCGACGAATCCAAGCGCCGCTACTGCCAGACCACCGAGGCCCGCACCCTGGCCGATGTGGTGAACGGCGCCGACGTGTTCCTGGGCTGCTCCGCCCCCGGCGTGCTGACGGCAGAGATGGTCAAGACCATGGCGGCCAAGCCCATCATCCTGGCGCTGGCCAACCCCGAGCCCGAGATTCGCCCCGAGCTGGCCAAGGCCATCCGCCCGGACTGCATCATCGCCACCGGCCGCTCGGACTACCCCAATCAGGTCAACAACGTCCTGTGCTTTCCGTACATCTTCCGCGGCGCGCTCGATTGCGGGGCCACCAAGATCACCGAAGCCATGAAACTGGCCTGCGTGCGCCAGATTGCCGACCTGGCCAAGAGCGAGACCAGCGATGAGGTGGCCGCCGCCTATGCCGGCCAGGACCTGGTCTTTGGCCCCGACTACCTGATCCCCAAGCCCTTTGACAGCCGCCTGATCCTGAAAATCGCGCCCGCCGTGGCACAGGCCGCCTTTGAGTCGGGCGTGGCCACCCGCCCCATCACCGACATGGAGGCCTACAAGGAAAGCCTGTCGCGCTTCATCTACCAGACCGGCATCCTGATGCGCCCGGTGGTCAACGCCGCCAAGGCCCTGCCGCCCGAGCACAAGCGCGTGGCCTTTGCCGACGGCGAGGACGAGCGCGCCCTGCGCGCCGCACAAAACGCCATCGACGACAAGATTGCCGCGCCCATCCTGATCGGCCGCCCCGCCGTGATTGCCGCCCGCATCGAAAAAGCCGGTCTGCGCATGCGCCTGGGCGTGGACGTGGAAAACGTCAACCCCGAGGACGATCCGCGCTTTCGCCAGTATTGGGAGCTCTACCACCAGCTGATGAAGCGCAACGGCGCCACAACCGAAATGGCCAAGGCCGCCGTGCGGCGCTCCAACACCATCATCGCCGCGCTGATGGTCAAGCGCGGCGAGGCCGACGCAATGATCTGCGGCCTGGTCGGCACCTACGAAACGCACCTGGAACGCATCCACAGCATCCTGGGCCACGAGGCTGGCGTTCAGGATTACGCTGCGCTGAACGCGCTGATGACCAGCAGCCACGGCCCGCTGTTCATCGCCGACACCTACGTGAACGAAAACCCGACCGCCGAACAGCTGGCCGAGATCGCCTGGATGTCGGTGCAGGAGGTGCAGCGCTTTGGCATTCCGCCCAAGGTGGCGTTCCTGTCACACAGCAGCTATGGCTCGTCCAAGCGCGCCTCGGCCCGCAAGATGCGCGAGGCCCGCGACCTGTTTGTGGCCCGCCACCCCGAGATCGAATGCGACGGCGAACTGCACGGCGACGCGGCCCTGGAGCCCGGCATCCGCAACGCCTACCTGGGCGACTCGACCTTGAGCGGCTCGGCCAACCTGCTGATTTGCCCCAACTTGGATTCGGCCAACATCCTCTACAACGTGCTCAAGACCACCACCAGCGGCGGCGTCACCGTCGGCCCGGTGCTGATGGGCGTGGCCGGCACCGCCTACATCCTGACCCCCGCCGCCACCGTGCGCCGCGTGCTCAACATGACTGCCCTGGCGGTGGCGAGCGCCGCCGCACGGCGGGGTTGATTGGCCGTCCCAGCCACCGTTTGGAAAGCGCCTTCGGGCGCTTTTTTGCTTCTTGTCACAGCCCGGATCGCACCCGATATACTCCGCGCCCCTTTGAATGCCCTCCCCATGGAACATGCGCCTGAACCTTTCTTTGCGTCCTTTGGCGTTGCTCGCTGGCCTGGTCCTGGCTGCGTGCACCAGCACCGCGCCCAAGCCCACGGACAAGCCGGACATCCGTACCGAGGCCCCACCCGTGACCGCCGCAGCGACCACGGCGCCGTCCACCGCCGCGCCGATCAAGATCGGCCTGGCGCTGGGTGGCGGCGCGGCCAAGGGCTTTGCCCACATTGGCGTGATCAAGATGCTGGAAGCGCAGGGCCTGGTGCCGGCCGTGGTGTCGGGTACCAGCGCGGGCAGCGTGGTCGGGGCGCTGTATGCCAGCGGCATGCACCCGTTTGAGCTGCAAGAAAAGGCCGTGGCGCTGGACGAAGCACGCATCCGCGACCTGCAACTGTCGTCGGGCGGACTGGTGCTGGGCCAGAAGCTGGAAGACTATGTGAACGAGCAGGTGCGCCGCAAACCGCTGGAACAGCTGCCCAAGCCCTTCGTGGCCGTGGCAACGCGGCTCGAAGACGGCGAGCGCACGGTGTTCGGGCGCGGCAACACCGGCCAGGCGGTGCGCGCGTCCAGCAGCATTCCGGGGGTGTTCCAGCCGGTGAAGATCGGCAAATTCCACTTTGTCGATGGCGGCGTGGTCAGCCCGGTGCCAGTCGATGCCGCCCGCGAGCTGGGCGCGGACCTGGTGGTGGCGGTGGACATCTCCAGCAAGCCCCGGGGCAAGACGCCCACCGACCTGCTGGGCACCATGGGCCAGGCCATCGACATCATGGGCCAGAAGCTCAGCCAGGCCGAACTGGCGCGCGCGGACGTGGTGATCCACCCCAAGGTGCTGGACGTGGGCCCGGCCGACTTTGGTCAGCGCACCAACGCCATCCTGGAAGGCGAAAAAGCCGCCCTGGCCGCGCTGCCCAAAATCCGCCAGCGCATTGCCCAACTGCAGGCCGAACGCGCCAAGGCGGCACAGCAGGCCTGCCTGGAAAACCGCAGCCGCCTGCAAAAGCTGGCCGGCGTCGCCGGGCTGGACGAAGCCTGTGGGACGGTGAAGTAAGCCTGCTTACCGAAGCGCCAGGTGCTGCAGCACACAGCGCTGGACCTGGGCCGAGAACGCAGGGGGCGGATCGATGAACTCCAGGCCCACACTACCGTCGGGCTGGATAAAGACGACGCGGGCAGCGATGTCGGTGGCCGGCTCGGTTTCGTAGGGGAGCGTGAAATTCAGGCGCAGCTCGCCATGCAGCGCCAGGGAGGTACCGGGGCTGCCCCAGTCCGAGGGCAAGTCCAGATGCATGCCGTGGTAGCTCAGATTGCGCACTGTGGCCTGAAAGCGGGTGGGAAGGACAGCGCCATGCAGCACCTGCTGGCAGGTGCAAGGCAGGTGGACCGCCACGCGGTGGCTGCGGCGGAACTCCCGACGGGGCACTTTCAGCTTGCGGGAGGGAATGGCCACCAGCTCGCGCAGGGTGTGGGAGGCCTCGCCCGGCGCAAAAATCACCTCGACCGGGGCGGTGGCCGAGACCAGGCCCCAGCAGCGCTGGTACAGGGCCTCCTCGATCAGCACCTGGCCACGCAGGCTGAAGGTGGCCAGGCGTTTGGCCGAGCGCACCGGGGCACCCAGCAGCGCCACAGTGCCCAAGGCCTCAATGCCGTTGGGCAGGAGGCCCGCCATCACTGACCCAGCGCACAGCCCCAGTCCCAGGTACAGCCCCGCCCCTTCGGCCGTGGGGTGCTGAAGCTGCCACTCGCGCAAAGCCATTTGCAAGGCGACAGCGCAGACCACGGCGTGCTCCACCTGCCCAGGCAGGGCCTCTTCGGTCTCCAGACCAAAAGCGACCAGCACCACGCGGCCCGTGGCCTGCACGATGCGGCCCTGGTGACGCTGCACCAGCGTGGCCATCAGGGTCAGAGCGGTGCTCACCGCCTGGGCGGTGGCCGCGTCCCAGGGCGCTTCCGGCAGGCCACGCCATTCGGCGGCCAGCAAGACCGGCGATCGGGGCACCAGCGTGGGCGACAAGGCAGCCTCTGCGAGGGAAGAAGACATGCAAAAATTTTCAAAAATGAGAGCACATACCGCTTGTATCCATTGGGCTGGAGGCCAAAAAGCCTTTCCAACCAGGGACAAGCCTCAGAAATCCAGCAGGCTCAGGCCCAGGCTGAACACGGTGCGGCGGCGGTTGTAGTCCACCAGGCTGTCACCGTAGCCGTGGAACAGCTGGGCGTGCAGGCGCAGGTTGCTCTTGCCGCCGGGCGCGCCCTCGCCCAGGGTGCGCAGCCACTCCAGCCGGGTGGAGCCCCTGGCGGGTTGGCGCAGCGCGTGGCGCACGGTCACGCCCAAAGTGTGCTGGGGGTTGGGGTTCCAGAGCACACGCAGCTCGCCCCGACCGAGCAGGTCGCTGATGTCGGGGTTGTCGTCCTGCGCGCGGGACTCGGCGATCCGTTTCCAGACCCGGGCCTGCACTTGCCATTGCGGGCCCCACTCGGCACCGGCCATCAGGTAATGGCGGTTCCAGCTGCGCGACAGCGGCAAGCTCTGGCCGTTGGAGTGGTGAACCAGCCCCAGCCCGGCAAAGCGCAACCGCCCACCGGCGGGCAGGTTCAGCGCAGTGGGATAGACATAGACCAGCTCGGGCTCGTGGTCGGTGGTGCGGAAGGGCCGCGAAATCTCGCCGCTGAACAGCTGCCAATACGACTGCTGGGTGTAGCCAAACCACAGCGAATCGCGCAGCGGCGCGCCGTGGGGCGTGAGCAAGCCCTGGGCCAGCTTGGTGCGCACCGACAGCTGCACGCGCATCTCGGTCGTGCGGTAAGGCACCGCACTGCTGGCCTGGTGGCCTTGGGCCGGCGAGCTGGGCTGGCGGTTGACCTCGTCGGCCGTGACCACCGACACCGACAGCGGCCGATAGCCCCGAAAGCGGAAGGTGCCGCAACCACTGCCCGCCTCCAGCTCCCAAAAGCGGGCCAGCTCGGAATACGCAGGATTGCGGCAGCCGTCGTTGGGGACTTCTTCGGACTCCATCGGGGCAGCAGACTCGGAGGTGCCCGCTGTCACCACGACGGGCGCTGCGACGGGCGGCGATGGGACAGAGGACGCCGCCTCGCTGCGCGGCGGCAAGCCCAGCGCCTGGGCGGAAGCAGCCGGCGCCTGCCAGGCCTGGACCCCGGCCCAGCGGTCAAAGCAGGCGAGCCGGGCATCCGCTTCGACCAGGGCGGTGCAGGCACGCCAGGCAGCCTCGGCAGGGGCTGCAGGTGCGGATGAAGTCGCGGGTGAAGTCGCATGGGCCGGCAGGCCCAGGACAGTGAGCAGGCCAGTGGCCAGGACGCTGCAGGCCAACGGGGAATGGGGTGGAGCAAACAACATGGCGGGATTATCGCGAGGCCCCTGGGCCGCATGGGCCATGCCGTCAGGTGTTCAGGCGCTCAGGCCATCAACGCAATCGCCCGTCGAAAGCGCACCAGCGCAAAGCCGAACAGCGCCGTACCAATCGCGAGCAAGGCAGCATAAGCACTCCAGACCACGTCCAGCCCGGCGCCCCGGTAGAGGATGGCCTGGCCCAGCTCGGTGAAGTGGGTGGTGGGCGACAGGGACATGCCCCAGCGCACCCAGTCCGGCATGCTCTCGCGCGGGGTCACGCCACCCGACAGCATCTGCAGCGGCATCATGGTCAGCACCATCAAGAGACCGAACTGCGGCATGCTGCGCGCCACGGTGGCCAGGAAGATGCCCAGCGAGGTGGTGGCGAACAGGTGCAGCGTGGCGCCCACGAAGAACAGCGCCAGCGAGCCCTCAATCGGTACCTGCAGCAGGGTGCGGATAATGCCCCAGAGCGACGCCGCCGCCGCCAGCAGCACCACCAGCCCCATGGACCAGACCTTGGCCAGCATGATTTCGGTGGGGGTCACGGGCATGACCAGCAAATGCTCGACGGTGCCATGCTCGCGCTCGCGGATCAGCGCGGCGCCGGTCAGGATGATGGACAGCATGGTGATGAGGTTGACCAGCTCCATCAGCGAACCGAACCACACATTCGACAGCGCCGGGTTAA
>CAYZPX010000119.1:0-8172 GCA_964480105.1 uncultured Burkholderiaceae bacterium
GCCAGGTGGTGGGGGTGGGCACCCCCGAGGAGCTGGCCGCCAACCCGGCCAGCCATACGGGACGATACCTGGCATCGTATTTGCAGCCAAAACGGGCTCCAGGCCAATAAATACCAGCGGTGCTAGCTATTAATTTTGATTGATTTTGAGGTGACCATGCCCCTTCGCCCCACCTTGGCCTCCGTCCGTGCGGCGTTCGGGCCCTGCCCATGAGCACGCCCCACGCCCCCATGCCCACCCGGGACTTGCTGGCCGCGCTGGCGGTGGTGTGGATCTGGGGCATCAACTTTGTCGCGATGCGCTGGGCGCTGGACAGCTTCACGCCCTTCCAGCTGGGGGCCGTGCGCTACCTGTTCGCGGTGCTGCCGCTCGTGTTCTTCGTGCGCCGGCCCCAGGTGGCCTGGCGCTGGCTGGTGCTGTTCGGGCTGTGCCAGGGCGTGGGGCAGTTCGGCTTTCTGTTCCTGGCAATGCGGGTGGGCATGACGGCCGGCCTGGCGAGCGTGCTGCTACAGACCCAGGTGTTCTTCACCGCGCTGCTGGCGTTTTGGGTGCTGCACGAGCGCCCGGGGCGGCCGCTGCTCTGGGGTCTGGGGCTGGCGGCCCTGGGCCTGGCCTGCTTTGTGGTGCACGAGTTGCGCCCCCGGCAGGGTCCCGATGTGACCACCCTGGCCGGCTTGGGCCTGATGCTGTGCGCCGCCGCCATGTGGGCCTCATCCAACATCGTCGCCCGCATGGCCCAGCGCGACAGCCCCGGTTACCACCCGCTGGGTTTCATCGTGTGGATCAGCCTGGTGCCCATCTTGCCGTTCATGGGCTTGTCGGCGCTGTTTGACCCGGATGCCAGCCGTTGGCTGGATGCAAGCACTTTGCAAGCGATTCCCTGGCTGGGCTGGGCCTCGGCGGCGTACCTGGGCTGGATGTCGTCGGTGGTTGGTTATGGGCTGTGGACTTACCTGCTCACGCGCCACCCCGCCAACCGCGTGGCCCCGTTCAGCCTGGGCGTGCCCGTGGTCGGTCTGGCGGCGGGCCTGTGGGTGCTGGGTGAGCCCGTGGCGCCGTGGCAATGGGCCGGCGTGGCGCTGGTGGTGGCCGCGCTGGGCTGTGTGGTGCTGGGACCGCGCTGGATCATGGCCAAAATGGCCGCCAGACCTTAAAAGACCATCGGTACATGCTATGAATTTTGATAGCCCCGATCCGCTGGCAAGACCTCAAGGCGGAAAGCGCAGACTTGAAAACGCCCGTCCTGCCTGAATCGCCCTGCGCTCAATCTCTGTGGCAGAGGCCAGCCACCCCCGTTCTTCGAGGAAGAGAAGAAACGCCCGGGTGCTGACCTTGCGGCAGTTGTCCGGCACCACAAAGCTGGCGCGGGCAATCTTGTGGTCCTCGAACAGAAAGACGCCCGTGCGGGGTGGCGTCTCCAGCGCAAACTGGTGCATCGCTTCCTGAATGGCCAGTTCGCCCAGATTGGACTTGCGCAGCGCCGCTGTCCCGGCAGAAAGCTCCTGCTGGTAGCGTTCGTGGATGCGGGTGGACAAGATGGGCAGTCGGTGGGTTTCGGCCCAGCGCGCCAGTTTCTCGCTGGTGGGGGTCTGGTTGCGCGTGACCTCGTGCAGCACCATGTCCACCAGCGCAAGTGGCCACCCCGGCTTGAACAGCAGGTCCAGCGCATCGGAATAAGCCAGCGTGATCAGGGGCCCGGCATCGGGCAACAAAACGACCGGTGCCGGCGTAACAACGGCATTCATGGCTCAAGGCACCAGCGCGTGCAGGCTGTCCACCATCTGCCGCGTCTGCGCTGCCGCCAGGCGGGGCATGGGCAAGTGGGCCTGGGCCATCAGCAGGAACAGGTCTTCCTGACTGTCGATGCCCAAGGCTTCCAGCGCCTGCGCATCGCCAATGCGCCCCAGCGAAAAATCCAGCAGCGTTTTGAAGTTCTGGTTGCCGTTTTGCTCCGCCGCCTCAAAGGTTTCGACCAGATGGCGCAGCTCGGCATTGAACAGCGCATTGACCGAGGTGTCCGACTTGGCCGCAATCACCTTCGCGCGTCGAAGCAAGTCGCGGTCCACCGAGCCGGTGAAATTCACTGTGTCTGCCATGGGCGGCCTCCTTTGCTTGAAAACACAGAGTTCAGTGTTGCACAGAATTGTGTGTTGTAAAGCATGACGCCCGCGTGCAACAGCCCGCCGCTGCGACATTGAGCGGCCACAGCATCGGCCAAAATTCCTGCCAGAGGATCTGCCATCATTGAGAAAATTAATACTAATAAATTCTAAAAATTCATTGAAAAACATGAATTTATCGATGAAATAATTTTCAGAAAAATCTGCCAAAAACCATGTCAAGCACCCCGATTGCCGCCTATACCCAGCCCCATCAGTTCGAGCCCCTGCTTCCCCAGCTGCAGCTGGGTGGATTGGTCGAGCGCACCCGGGTCGTTATCGAGAAGGCGTTTCGGCTGCAGCATGCCGTGGCGCCCAGCACGCGCAAGGCCTTGCAGGAACTGGTTCGCGGCATGAACTCGTACTACTCCAACCGCATCGAGGGGCAGGGCACCCATCCCAGCAACATCGAGCGGGCGCTGCGCTCCGACTTTTCCAGCCGGCCCGATGTGGCGCAGCGCCAGCGCATTGCACTGGCACACATCGAGGCCGAAAAAGCCCTCGAAGCCACCTTGCCCGAGACGGCCGTGGAGCCCTTTACGCTGCGCTCGTCCTTTTTGATCCAGGCCCATGCCGCGCTTTACCAGCGCCTGCCCGAGGCAGACCGCATCACCCAGGATGGCCGCACCATCGCTCCGGGCGTCCTGCGTCAGGAAGATGTGAGCGTGGGGCGCCACCAGCCCCCCATCGCTGCCGCGGTACCGGCGTTTCTGGCCAGGATGGACGCTACCTACCCGCGCCTGCAGGGGCTGGACAGCCTGCTCTACACCATCGCTGCCGCCCACCACCGCGCGGCCTGGGTCCATCCTTTTGGCGATGGCAACGGCCGTACCTGCCGGCTACAGACCCACTGCGCCCTGCTGCCGCTGACAGCGGGGCTCTGGTCCATCAACCGTGGCCTGGCGCGTGAGCGTGACAGGTACTACGAAATGCTGGACGCCGCCGATGCCCCCCGTCAGGGGGATCTGGACGGGCGTGGCAACCTCTCGGAGAAAGCGCTGAGGCAATGGTGTGACTACTTTGTGGCCTTGGCGGATGACCAGGTCAGCTTCATGACCCAGGTGCTCGCACTGGACAAGCTCAAGGACAGCATCGCCACCCTGATGCTGCTGCGCTCGCAGCATCCCCAGTACAAAAACTACAGCACCAAAGCCACCCTGGCCCTGCACCATGTCTTGCTGGCTGGACCGGTCACCCGTGGCGAATTCATGGGCATGACGGGCCTTCCCACCCGCAGCGCCAGCAGGGTGCTCAGTCAGTTGCTCAAAGACGGCTTGCTGCGCAGCGAAACCCCCAAGGGTCCGGTGACCTTCCACTTTCCCCTGGACGCGCTGCACATCCTGCTGCCCCACCTTTATCCCGAGGCTGCCGGGATCAACCACGAGCTGTGAACTCGCTGGGCCGCATCCCCCCAAAGAATCCCCAAAAACAAAACGCCCGGTGCATCACTGCAGCCGGGCGTTTGTCTCTCCGGACGACCCGCTGGGGCCGCCGCCTTGGGGCATCAATGCGCCAGGAAGTCCAGCACCATGCGGTTGAAGGTGTCGGCGTGTTCCCACTGGGCCCAGTGGCCGCATTGGTTGAACACATGCAGCTGCGCGTTCGGGATGCCCCAGATCAGGCGCAGGCCCACGTCCAGGGGCACAAAGCGGTCGTCGCGGCCCCAGACCACCAGCGTGGGGGTCTTGATCTCGCCCAGGCGGTGGCCGTAGTCGGGGAACTGCTTGGGATTGGCTTCCAGGCTCTTGACGAAGTTTTCCAGGTGGTCGCGGCGGTTGAGCATGTTGTTCAGGCGCGCCTCGTACAGCTCCTCGGTCAGATGGCTCGCGTCATAGACGAACACGTTCATCATCTTCTTGAGGTTGTCGATGGTGGGGTTGCGGTAGAGCTGGCCGATCAGCTTGATGCCCTCGGTGGGCATGGGCACGAACTGGCTGGGGCCGCCGGTGCCGCCACCCATCAGGATCAGCTTGCCCACGCGGGTGGGGTTGGCCAGGGCGAACGCCACGGTGCTGTGCGCGCCCATGGAGTTGCCGACGATGTGCGCCTTTTCCAGGCCGATGGTGTCCATCAGGCCCTTGAGCGCACGGGCATTCAGGTCCGAGCGCGAGCCAGTGTTCACGATGGTGTCGCTTTTGCCCCAGCCTGGGCAGTCCAGCAGGATGACGCGGTAGCCGGCGTTGACGAAGGGCTCCACGTTGCGGCTGAAGTTGGCCCAGCCCGTGGCCCCCGGGCCCGAACCGTGCAGCATCACCACGGTTTCGGCGCCGCTGCCGATGTCGTTGTAGTGCAGTTGCAGGTCCAGCTCGCCATCCTGAAGGCGGAAGAACTTGCTGGTCGAGGCTTCGGTATCAATGGACATGGGTTTCCTTGTGGGGACATGAAAAGCGCAACGTCCGCCAGGGTGAGCGGGCGCCGCGCAGCGGTCAGGGAGGGGGATCGTAGCAAGGTTTGGGGAGTTGGCTGAGGGTAAAGTGTTGCTGATCCTCTCCTTGCGCTTTGGTGCTCCGCTTTTGTTCTTTATGCCCTCTGACCCCATCGAGGTGGGGGCGTAAGCCATCGCCACAGTGACCCCCCATGCAACTCCAAGAACTTCAGCGCATCCTGACCCGTGGCGAAGACAGCCAGCACCAGTTCAAGCGCGAAATCAACCATCTGGACAGCCTGGCTGCCGAGCTGGTGGCTCTCTCCAACAGTGGCGGCGGGCGTATTTTTATTGGCGTGGAAGACGATGGCCGCATCAGCGGCTTGAGTCCGCAGCAGGTGCGCGCTTTCAACCAGCAGTTGAGCAACGCCGCCAGCAACAACGTGCGCCCGCCTATCCACCCCAGCACACAAAACATTGCGACCGGGCAGGGCATCGTCATCGTGGTCACGGTGACTGATGGTTTGAACAAGCCCTACATGGACGCGCAAGGCCGGGTGTGGGTCAAAAACGGTGCGGACAAACGCCATGTCACCTCGCGCGAAGAAATGCAGCGCATGTTCTTGAACGCGGGGCTAATTCAGGCCGACACCTTGCCCGTGCCTGGCACCAGCATGGCCGATGTGGATATGGCCGCTTTTCACGCCTACTACCGCAAGCGCTTTGGCCAACCTTGCCCTGAAGCAGAGCAAACCACCAGCCTTGCCAGCCTGGGCCTGCTCAAAGACCAGCAACTGACCCTGGCCGGCGTGCTGCTGTTTGGCCTGCAGCCGCAGCGCTGGTTGCCCGTGTGCATGGTCAAGGCCGTGGCGTTTTATGGCAACTCGATTGGTGACACCCAATACCAGGACAGCGAAGACATTTATGGCACCCTGAGCGAGCAATTTCAGCGCAGCTTTGCGTTTATCAAACGCAACCTGCACCATGTGCAAAACGGTCGGGGCTTCAACACCCTGGGCGAGCTGGAAGTGCCGCCCATCGCGCTGGAAGAGCTGCTGGTCAACGCCCTGATGCACCGCGATTACTTTGACAGCGCCTCGATCCGCATCCTGGTATTTCGTGACCGCATCGAAATCATCAGCCCCGGCCACCTGCCGGGCGACTTGAGCACCGACGACATCCAGCACGGAAAAACCAAGCGCCGCAATCCCATCCTGGGCGAACATGCCGCCCACCTGCTGCCCTACCGCGGGCTGGGTAGCGGCATTCACCGTGCACTGCAAGCCTGGCCGCAGATTGAATTGCAAGACCACCGCAGCGGCAACGAGTTCAGGGCCGTGGTGGCGCGGCCACAGGTGGGAACGCAAAGCATCGACCCAGTCACCCCACCAGTCACCCCACCAGTCACCCCACCAGTCATGGCCTTGCTACAGCTGCTCGCTGCCAAGGGGCCGCTGGGCAATGCGGAAATTCGGGAGCATATGCAGCTCAGAGATCGCACCCATGTGCGGCAGCACTACATAGAGCCCGCCCTGGCGCAAGCGTTGATTGAATACACCATCCCCGACAAACCCCGAAGCCGCCTGCAACGCTACCGGCTGACCGATTTGGGGCTGCGCGTACAAGAGAGCCAACCTTGACGCGCCTCACACGCGTCTAAACCTTCATGCCGAGCCCGGCGCAGGGGCCGTGCAAGCGCTGCATCCACGTCTCTGGCTGCACCGTACTGGCTGGGCTCCATGCTGCCTTTATCACTCAAAATTAATAGCTGTTTGCGCTTGCTAAGTAAGGGCTGGAGGCCGATTTGGCCCTCAGAACGAATCCAGCTCCACAAACCCCACGGGCTGGGCCGATTGCGCGTCGATCAGCACTGTCCAGGCGGTTGTGCGTGAGAGCAGGGGCAGATAGCGCAGGACTCCCATGGGCCGACCGGTACGGGCTGCGGCTTGATCGATGGTGTCGGCGTGGCCGGGAAAACGCTGTTTGAGATGTGCTGCCGGGCGCGACGCTTGCAATATCTGCTCGCGCGCGGCTTCGTAGGATTGCCACAGCTTGGGCTGGGCTGCCTGGGGAATACCGCCCGTGGCCTGCAACACCGATTCGATGGCCTCGTTGCCTTGCAGTGGCCGCAGCGACAGCAGCGTGGGGCCGCGCAGGGGCAGCTGCTGCAACGCGGGCGGCGCTTGGGTCAGCGTGTTGGGTTCGATATCGACAGCGTGGACGACGGCCATGCGGCTGTATTCGAACACCAGATGCACGGGCCGGGTGACGAACACCGTCCACAGCCCGTAGCTCAGCGCTGCCACTTGCAGCAGGCCAATCACCGCGAAATCCATCGCCAAGTGGCGGCGCGTTTTGGCGGTGTTGAAAATCACCAGCGTGATCAGCGGCCCCAGCACCACATCGACGGCCACCACCAGGGTAAACAGCTCACGCCCGCCCGACAGCTCGCGGTACGGGTACGGATACCACCAACCAAACACCAGCAGCGCCGCCAAGGTGGCGATGCTCAGGCTGATAGCAAGGTGAATGGCGCTGGCGCGCAGGCGGGGTTTCCAAAAATTCATGGTGTGTGTATGTGGCTCACCTCAGAAAGTATTTTCCAAAATAAAAAGAGACCGCAAGCGGTCTCTCTTGAAAGTTGATTTGTAGAGAAGGCTACAAATTACGGGTAAGTGCCGCGGCAAGATGCGGGCAGATACTTGGGAGCGATTGTTGTGCCATCAGCAGGCAAACCGCAGCGCCAACCATGCACCGTGATACCGCCATCAGCCGCAGTGACAGCTGCGCTCGCATCTTTCATAGGTACCAAAGTCAAAGTTGCAGTCTTATCCGTCATACCGCCACCGATATTCGTGTGGTTAGCAACAATCGAAATTTTTCCAACCGCATCAGCCAACCCGGAAGTAACGGCCTTGGTTGCAGTAATAGTACAAGCGGCAGGCAGAGCTGTATCAGGGATAGTCGCAGCGGAGGTTTGGATGGCTTCAGTAATACCCGTGCGACAAGAAGACGCAGAAAGCAGAACCTCAGACACCTTGGCGCGCACGGTGTAGTCCTGATAAGCAGGCAGAGCCACAGCAGCCAAGATACCGATGATCGCCACAACGATCATCAATTCAATCAGGGTGAAACCCTGTTGCAATGTCTTTTTCATCAATCTCTCCTTAGGTGGGGGAACAAGAAACAAGCAGTGTTTTGCCTGCCGGGTGAGTTTAAGCAATACGCGTGCCCGCAGGTGGGCTTTTGTGGTGGCCCTGTTGCTTTCTGTGCGTTTTGACATTTATGTCACAACCTTGGCTGTTGGGCTGACATTTGTGTGTGTCTTTGGCGTCAGATCAACCCGCTGAGGCCCAGCGTTCACACGCAAAGAATCCCCCAAAACAAAACCCCCTGAAGTCGCCTCCAGGGGGTTCAATTGCTTCAAAAATGTGAGCTGATACCGCTGGTATCCATTGGCCTGGAGGCCAATTTCGCTCCTATTTTGATGGGCGGCTTACTTCAGCTGGGCCTTCAGCAGCTTGCCCAGTTCGGAAGGGTTGCGGGTGATGACGAAACCGCATTCTTCCATGATGGCCAGCTTGGCGTCGGCCGTGTCGGCGCCGCCGGAGATCAGCGCGCCGGCGTGGCCCATGCGCTTGCCGGGAG
>CAYZPX010000120.1:0-8096 GCA_964480105.1 uncultured Burkholderiaceae bacterium
GGTCGTCGCGCGTCTCCCAGGGCCAGTGCGGGGCGGTGTAGTGCAGGCTGAGCAGGAAGGGCGCGTCTTGTCCGGCCATGCGGTTCACGTAGTCCACCGCGCGCTGCGAGAGCAGGTCGGTCAGGTAGCCTTCTTCGGTGTGGCTTTCCTCGCCAAAGTACAGGTCATGCTGACCGGCGTTGGTGCAGTGGGTGAAGTAGTCCACCCCGCCCGACATGGGGCCGAAGAACTCTTCGTAGCCCGATTTCAACGGGCTAAAGGCCGGGGGATAGCCCAGGTGCCATTTGCCGATCAGTGCCGTGCGGTAGCCCGCATCCTTGAGCAGCGAGGGCAGGGTGGGGTGCTCGGGCGGCAGGCCCAAGGTGGTGCTGCCCCGGCTGCGGCTGGTGATGGGCTCCTCGGCCGCGGCGCGCAGGCGGTACTGGTAGCGCCCGGTGATCATCGCAAAGCGCGTGGGAGAGCACACCGGTGAGTTGGAATAGCCCTGGGTGAGCTTGAGCCCGTTGGCAGCCAGGCGGTCCAGCACCGGCGAGACCGGGCCGAACGCGGCCTCGCGGCCGCCGTAGCAGCCCAGGTCGGCATAGCCGAGGTCGTCGGCAACGATGAAGATCAGATTCGGTTTTGTCATGGTCGCTCAGGGTTGGATGTTGGCGCGCAGCACGACGGGGCGCCATTGCTGGCGGAAGGACTGCACGATGGCGTTCGCCTGCGCGGGCGTGGTGGACAAGGTATTGACGCGGGCCGCCGTAAATTTGCTTTGAATGGCCGGGTCTTTCATCATCTCGGCCACTTCCTTGCCCAGGCGCTCGACCTTGTCCTTGGGCATGCTGGCGGGCGCAAACAGTGCGTTCCAGGGTTCCGCCGCCAGATCCACTCCGGCTTCACGGAAGGTGGGAATGTCTGGGCTAAACGGCGAGCGTTTGGGGCTGGACACGGCCAGGATGCGGATCTTGCCGGCCTGGTGCTGGGGCAGCAGGATGTCCAGCGAGTCCATCACCACCGGCACTTGCCCACCGATCAGGTCGGTCAGCAGTGGCCCGGAGCCCCGGTAGCCCACCACCTCGGTTTGCACGCCAGCTTTTTCGCCCAGCATCAGCGCAAAGA
Organism: uncultured Burkholderiaceae bacterium; assembly: GCA_964480105.1. Taxonomy (GTDB): domain Bacteria; phylum Pseudomonadota; class Gammaproteobacteria; order Burkholderiales; family Burkholderiaceae_C; genus CAYZPX01. Next base: position 1,105 of record CAYZPX010000120.1, read on the forward strand.
AATGCACCAGGCTGCCGGTGGCTGGCACGCCCACATTGGCTTTGTCCGGGTTGGCGCGCATCCAGGCCAGCAGGTGGGTCAGGGCCTTGACCGGAACGGCTGCCCCCACGGCAATGGCCAGCTCGTAGTTGTTGACGACCGAGACGGTCTGAAAGTCCCGTTCCGGGTCATAGCCGCTGTCCTTGTAAATCAGCGGGCCGGTCACCATGCTTGGCGGGTTGGCAAACAGCAGCACGTTCTGACTCGCGGGCGTGTTCTTGACTTGCTGCGCCGCCAGCCGCGAGCCCGCGCCGGGCTTGTTCTCCACGATCACCGGCACGCCCAGGCGGGTTTGCAGGCCGTCGCCCACGATGCGGGCGGCGCGGTCGGTGATGCCGCCGGGCGGGTAGCCCACGACGATCTTGACGGGGCCTTCGATCTTTTGGGCCTGCGCGCCTGCGGCAAGGCAGGTCAGCAGGGCGGTACAAAGCCAATGGGTGATGCGGCGCATGGCGGATTTCCTCAAACAGTCAGGGAACGGCGGATCCCATTCCAAAGAGTCGCGACTGTAGGATGCCGCCCCATCGTTGTTCTAGTCAATCAATCTCCGTGAAAACCCTCAATCCCCAGGGGATCGACGACATGCTGCTCTACCGTCTGGACCGGGTCTTGGGCACAGCGGGCAGTTTGATCACGCGCATTTGCGAGGGAGAGTTCGGTATCACCCGGCGCGAATGGCGGGTGCTGGCGCAGCTGGGCAAGCGCGACGGTCTTTTGTCGTCCGAACTGGCGAAGGTCGCCCAGCTGGACCGAGCGCGCACGTCCCGGGCCGTCACTGCGCTGGCAGACAAGCAGTTGCTGGAGCGCATTCCCCGTCCCAACGACCGCCGCCAGGTCGCGCTGCACCTCACACCGGCGGGCCGTGCGATGTACGAGGCGGTGCTGCCCCGCGCCAAGGCCATCCACCGGGATTTGGTCGCACCGCTCACCCCCGCGCAGGCGGAGCAGCTCGATGCGCTGCTGGTCGTGCTGCAACGCCAGGCCGATGCGATGCAGCGCGCCGCCGACCTGCCCAAGGCCGACCGGCGCCGGGGTGGGCGCAAGGTGGCTCAAGCGCAAAAGCGACCATCGGACTGAGCCGTCGCAGCGGTGGCCAGGGCGTGTATTCATAAACATAGATATCGATAATTTTTGGTTTTTTAATAAAATAGATATATATGCCCAAGATTGCCAAAGCCATTCAACAGCTCCCCCCTGCAACCCAGGCCGCCATCGAAAAGTTGGGCGCCGACCTGGCCGTGGCCCGCTTGCGCCGCAAAGAATCGCTCAAGACCTGGGCGCAGCGCATGGGGGTGTCGGTGCCCACCTTGCAGCGGTTGGAGGCGGGTGACCCTGGCGTGGGCATCGGCATCGTCGCCACCGCCTTGTGGCTCATCCAGCGCGATGGGGCGCTGGGCATGCTCGCTGCCCCTGAACAGGACCGGGGCGCGATCGAAATGGACGTGCGCCAGGCTGTCGCCCTGGGCCGCGCCCGCGCCCATGCAGCGGCCGAAGCCCGCTTGACGACCCAGCACAACAAGGGCTGAGATGCGCTTGGACGATCTCTATCTCTGGTACCTGGCCGACCCGACTGCGCCACGCTACATCGGCGCTTTGCGGCTGGTGTCCGGGGGCAAGGGCGTGTCCTTGCACTACGGAAGTGCATGGCTGGCTTCCGGTTTTGCCCTCAGCGAAGACCTGCCACTGGTTGACATGGAATTCCTGCCTCCGGGTCGTTTATCCGCAGATGTGCAACGAGCCGTCGGCGCGGTGGACGATGCCAGGCCCGATCGCTGGGGCGAGAAGGTCATTCGTTTTGTGGACAAGCCCAAGCGCCTGTCCTTGATGGAGTACCTGTACTACGCGGGCGATGACCGGTTTGGTGCCTTGGGTGTGTCCACTTCCTCAGAGGCTTACTTACCCCGGCCTGGCGGGCCATTGCCCCGGCTGGAAGACGCTCAGCACCTGAGCGAGGTCGTGGCCAAGATCGAGGCGTCAGACCCCCTGACGGAATTGGAAGCCCGCATCATTGCCGGGGGCGGTAGCCCCCTGGGCGGTGCGAAGCCCAAGGCACTGATTGAGATTAGCGGCGAGTCCTGGGTCATCAAGTTTTTCAACAACGAACCCGTGGACACGCCACTGGTTGAACATGCCGCCATGACCTTGGCTGCAAAGGCGGGCATCACGGTGGCGCAGACGCGGCTTGTTCCCTTGGCGGGGTTCAATGCGGTGGGGATACGGCGGTTCGACCGCGAAGGGAGTCACCGCATCCACAGCATTTCGGCAGGAACGGCCATCCGGGCGGCCACCGCCGCTGGTGCCGAGCCCCGGATGGGCTACCCGGAACTCGCACGCATCCTGCGGCGTGTGGGCCATGCACGGGATGGCGTGAACCAGCGTGATGCGCGGGAATTGTTCCGGCGCATGGTGTTCAACATCCTGATCGACAACACCGACGACCATGAAAAAAACCATGCCCTGCTGGTCGTCAATCCCTATGGGAATGGCCGGCTGAAGCTCGCGCCTGCCTACGATGTGCTGCCAACGAACTCGGGCCAGGGATACCAGGAATTTATCTGCGGTATCCACGAACGGGATTCCACGCTCGCGAATGCCATGTCTGAATGCGAAGCCTTCGGGCTCACCTCTCCTGAGGCAGCGCAGGAAGTGGTCCAGGTCATCCAGGTGGTGGATGGCTGGAAAGCGCACTTCGCCCAAATGGGAGTGAGTTCTGCGGACATCGCGCATTTGGCGGCGTTCATTGATGGCGATCCCCTGCTGGCCCAGCGCAGGGGGTTCGACCCGGCCTTGTATGTGAACGCAGGGGGGAAGGCTGGCAAGGGCCGCAGACGCAGTCCGTTTCGCACTGCCCCGTAGGCCCCCAGGGAAAAGCCCCGCTCGACACAATCCCGCCCCATGCAACTGAACACCGATTTTTCCCAGCGCTGCGTGGTGGACACCACCGCCTTGCCCTGGCAGCCATCGCCTTCGCCCCTGGTCCACCGGCGCCTGATCGAGCGCGACGGCGGCGAACAGGCCCGCGCCACATCCATCGTGCGCTACGACCCCGGCGCCCATTTCAGTGCCCACCGGCACGACCTGGGCGAGGAAATCATCGTCCTGGACGGCGTCTTCAGCGACGAGACGGGCGACTACGGCCCCGGCACCTACCTGCGCAACCCGCCCGGTTCGGGCCATGCGCCCTCGTCAGAACCGGGCTGCACACTGTTCGTCAAGCTGCGCCACATGGCGCCCGACGACCGGCAGCAGCACGCCATCCACACCCGCAGCAGCACCGACTGGCGCCAGGGCCTGGTGCCCGGCCTGCAGGTCCTGCCCCTGGCGGGCCACGGCAGCGAGCACACCGCCCTGGTGCGCTGGGCGCCCGGCACCCGCTTTACCCCCCACCGCCACGCCGGCGGCGAGGAAATCCTGGTGCTCGACGGCGTGTTCTCCGACGAACACGGCGACTATCCCGCCGGCACCTGGCTGCGCAGCCCCGACGGCAGCGTGCACCAGCCCTACAGCGACGCCGGCTGCCTGATCTGGGTGAAGACCGGGCATTTGCCCAAGAGCTGAGGTTCTAGCGCAGGGGCTTACGGCGCCAACGCCGTCCACCGATCCAGCGCAGCCAGCAACTCCTCCTCGATCACGCCCTCGCGGGCGTGCAGCTGCTCCAGCTCGCGCTGTTCCTTGTAGCTGAGCTTCTTTTTTGATAGCGCGTTCCGCTCTTCTTTATTGGGCTGGAGGCTGTTTTCGCTCTTGTTTTCAGCGCTGGGCTTTGCATCGAGAACTGCACTGGCAAATCTTAAATCTCTTTCAAAACGAGGTGAAAACGGCTGACATAATGGTCAGAGTTTGCATGAAATCAAGCTGCTCTACAGCCAGAGATTTCGACGCCTTTCAGGTGCTTTTCTATTGTGAAATCTATGCTGCACAGAAGCAGATCAATTCAAAAATCTACGATTGACCGGACCTCTGATGCTCTTGCGCTCCCATTTATCCAGTGTCCTGCCAAGACCTTCCAAATGGGAGATGGCAACACCAGCCCAGGGCGTAGCGTGCCCGAACACTGCCACATCGTCGGAGCCGTGGCACAGCGATTGATAGCGCTCTACCCGCCAGCGCTGAAAAGTGCGCTTTTTCCACCCAATGCCGCCTTTGCCGCAGCGTGTCACGACATTGGCAAGGTCAGCCCCAGCTTTGTGGAAAAGCTACGCCGCCACTGCACCAGCGGCGCGGAGCACATTCCCCAGCAAGCGGTTGCGCCAGAGCTGGAAAAGCAATGGGGTGGCCATGCGGGCGTGAGCCAGGCAACGGCCAAGGCACTGGGTGCACCAGAATGGATTCCTGAAATCGTCGGACAGCACCACGGGTTTTCGCCCCAGCTGGGCGGAAGGCAGGCCGATGCCGAGGTGTTTGGCGGCAGTGCCTGGCAAGCGCAACGCGCTGCACTGGTGCAAGAACTCCAGCAGCGTCTGGGCATGAGCTGGCCCCACATTGCCAGCGCAGCGCAGGCACGCTTGGTGGCGGGCCTGACCAGCGTGGCCGACTGGATAGGCTCGGGGCGCCACTTTGAAGACCCAACCCAGCCTTGGCAGGGCCTGATCGACACCGCCTTGAGCGAAGCCGGATGGGTGGCCCCCAGCTACCGGCCAGAACTCGGTTTTACCGATGTCTTTGGCTTTGCCCCCCGCGCCGCGCAGCAGCAGTTGCTAGAGGTTGCGCAGCGCCCGGGCGTTTATGTGCTGGAAGCGCCCATGGGCCTGGGCAAAACCGAAGCCGCGCTGTATGCGGCCTACCAAATGCTCGATGGCGGGCAGGCCAGCGGCATCTACTTTGCCCTGCCCACACAACTGACCTCCAACAAAATCCACGAGCGCTTTAACGCATTTTTAAGCCGCATCCTTGCGCCCGACTGCCCGCACCGCAGCGCCTTGCTGCTGCACGGTAAAGCCTGGCTACAGCAGACGGACATGGGTGAAGAAGGTCGCCCCGGCGGCGCGTGGTTCCATCAGGCCAAACGCGGTTTGCTGGCACCGTTTGCCGTGGGCACGATTGACCAGGCCTTGATGGCGGCCATGAACGTCAAGCACGGCTTTGTGCGTGCCTTCGGGCTGGCAGGCAAGGTAGTGATCTTGGACGAGGTGCATACCTACGACGCCTACACCGGCACCTTGCTCGATGCCCTGGTGGCCCTGCTGCGCAGCCTGCACTGCACCGTCATCATCTTGAGCGCCACCCTCAGCCAGGAGCGGCGATCGCACCTGCTGCAAGCGCCGTTGCACAGCCAGGCCTATCCGTTGATCACCGCCGTACAAGACGCAGGCGATGCGCCCCCAGTGCAGGAATGCCCCGTAGCACCACCACCGTCCACCCAGGTCGAAGTGCGGCTGCTGGACGACGAGGCCTGCGCACTCCAGGAAGCCCTCGACCGCGCGGCACAAGGCCAGCAGGTGCTGTGGATTGAAAACACCGTCGATGCCGCACAGCAGCGCTACCTCGACCTTGCTGCCCGCGCGCAAGAGCTGGGTGTGGCGTGCGGCCTGCTGCATTCACGCTTTACCGCCACGGATCGGCAAAGTATTGAAGACCGCTGGGTGAACCTGTTTGGCAAACCGGGCTGGCCGCAACGCGCCGCGCAGGGGCGCATTCTGGTGGGCACGCAGGTGCTGGAGCAATCGCTGGACATCGATGCCGACTTTCTCGTCACTGCCTTTGCACCCACCGACATGCTGCTGCAGCGCTTGGGGCGGCTGTGGCGGCACGCCGACACTCCGCGCGCCAGTACGGCAACGTGTAGAGCGTGGCTGCTGGCCCCGGCGTTGGAACCCGCCGTGGCCCAGCCCCTGCAAACCTTTGGTGCGAGTGCGTTTGTTTATGCGCCCTACGTGCTGTGCCGCAGCTTGCAGGTGTGGCAAACACTGCAACACATCGCTTTGCCCGGCGATATTCGCCCGCTGATTGAAGCCACCTACGCCAGCCGTGAAGAAGAGGGCGACATGGCGCGCTGGCTGGATGAATTAGAAAACGGTACGCGCCGCATCCCTGGTAGGCCCGAGCGCAAAGGGCGCAAAGATTTACGCCAACTGGCCCGCATTGGCCTGGCAGAAGGCGGCAAAACCTTGCCCGATGTGGACGCGCAAACCCGCTACAGCGACAGCGAAAGCCACGAAGTGCTGCTGCTGCGCCGCGTGGACTACGACAGCACCAGTCACACCACCCACCTGACCTTGCTCGACGGCAGCACCTTGGCCCTGCCCACCCAGCGCCACCGCCTAGAAAAGAATAAACAGGCGTGGAAAGCCCTCACGGCGCAACTCATGCAGCAGCAGGTGCCCGTGCGCGCCGCCGACGCGCCGCTGCCACTGCCACGCACCCAGTTGCAAAAGCTGGGTTTGGGCCACTGCTTTTATTTGGGGGACGACACCTGGCCGGAGGATGTAAGCGTCCTGCGCTTGTGCCTGGTGGATGATGCAGGCCAACTGCAAGGCCTGCATGGCGCTACGGTGCATGAGCGCCGCCGCCTGGAATACCGCACCGACCTGGGGTATCGCCGGATCAAAAACGACACCTGAAGTAGAGAAGGAGCACAGACACGATGGAGCGACGATTCAACCTGATTGATGAGCCCTGGCTACCCATCGTGGATGTCGGGCGGGTGAGCTTGCGGCAGGTTTTCAGCGAACCCTCCTACCGCGCGCTGGGCGGCAACCCGGTGCAAAAAATTGCCCTGATGAAGCTGCTGCTGGCCATTGCCCAGGCCGCCTGCACGCCCGAGGACGAAGTGCAGTGGCAGGCCTTGGGCGCGGCGGGATTGGCACAGCGCTGCCTGGCCTATCTGGAGCAATGGCACGGGCGGTTTTTTCTGTATGGCGACCAGCCGTTTTTGCAGATGCCATCGATTGCAGGGGCGCACAAGCAAAGTTACGGTGCCGTGCAGCCGGAAATATCGACCGGCAACACCACCGTGC
>CAYZPX010000121.1:0-8059 GCA_964480105.1 uncultured Burkholderiaceae bacterium
CGCGGGGACTTTGCAGGTAACCGAGGTCCGGATTGAGCCAGTCGCGCGAGGGGCGGCCTTCCTTGGCAGCCACCACCTCCACCGTCTGGCCGTTTTGCAGCGCGGTGTTGAGCGGCACCATCGCGCCATCGACCTTGGCACCCCGGCAGCGGTGACCCAGGTTGGTGTGCACGGCGTAAGCAAAGTCCACCGGCGTGGCGCCCTGGGGCAGCTCGATCACGGCCGCATCAGGGGTCAGCACGTAGATGCGGTCGTCGAACAAGCCTTCTTTGTGCGTGGCACCGGACAGGTCGCGCTCCCAGGCCAGCAGCTGGCGCAGCACGGCGATCTTGGCGTCGTACTCGCCGCTGGCCGACACGCCGCTGTAGCCCTTGCTGCCCGCCTCCTTGTAGGCCCAGTGCGCCGCCACGCCGTGCTCGGCATGGTCGTGCATGTCCTGGGTGCGGATCTGGATTTCGACGGCCTTGCCCTGTGCGTCGCGCACGATGGTGTGCAGCGACTGGTAGCCGTTGGGCTTGGGCCGGGCGATGTAGTCGTCAAACTCCTCCATCAGCGGCGTGAAATGCTCGTGCACCCAGCTCAGCACCTCGTAGCAGTCCTGCACCGAGGGCACCACCACCCGCAGCGCCCGCAGGTCAAACAGCTGGTCAAAGTGCAGCGATTTGCCACGCATCTTCTTGACGATGCTGTAGATGTGCTTGGGCCGGCCCTGGACGGTGGCAGCCACGCCCCGGCTGCGCAGCGCGGCTTCGAGCTCGGCGCGCAGCTGCTCCATGTTGAGCTCACGCTCAGCGCGCTTCTCATCGAGCAAGCGGGCCACCTCGCGGTAGGTTTCGGGCTCCAGGAAGCGGAAGGACAGGTCCTCGATTTCCCACTTGATCTGCCAGATGCCCAGGCGGTTGGCCAGCGGGGCAAAGACCTGCAGGGACTCGCGGGCGAGGCTGGGCGCCATCGGCCGCTTGCTGGCCGCGTGGTAGCGCAGGGTCTGCAGGCAGGAGGCCAGGCGCAGCATCACCACGCGCAGGTCGCGCGAGAAGGCCAGCAGCATCTTGCGCACGTTCTCGGTGTGCACCGCCGGCTCGTCCAGCGGCTGCGCACCCCGGGCCTGCTGCTGCACGCGGATCAGCTTGGTGGTTTCGGTGGCGAGCGCGGCAAAGTTCTCGCCAAAGGCCTTGGCGATCACCTCCTCGGGCTTGTTCAGATGAACGCAGGCGTGCACCAGGTAGCTGGCCGCCTGCATGGCCTCGGAGCCCCCGATGGTGCGCAGGATGCCAGCCACCGCATCGGCGTGGGCCAGGGTGTTCTCGCCCGACTCCAGGGTTTCGCCCGCCAGCAGGGGCTCGGCAAAGGCGCGGGCACGGGCCAGGGCATCGGCCTGCTCGGGCAGGCTGTGGGCGGTGGCGGTGATCAGCTCAGGAACGGACTCGGTCAGGTCTGGCGGACGCACCGCCAGGGGCAAGGATGCAGCCTTCATCTCAAGACTCCGTCGTGGATGCGGTACCGACCAGGAACTCCACCACCGCGGCCACTTGGTCGGGGGCGATCAAGGTGGGCGCATGGCCCACGCCGGCAAACTCGCGCAGCTGGGCACAGGGCCCGCGCTGGCCCATCTCGGTGGCCGTCTCCCGGCTCAGCAGGTCGGAATCAGCGCCGCGCAGCAGCAGGGTCTGGGCGGTGATGCGGTCGTAGAGCTGCCAGAGCGCCTGCTGGCTGCTGGCCATGGCGTCTTCGGTCATGGCCCGAAAGGGCACGGCAATGGCTGGGTCGTAGTGCAGGGTCAAGCCGCCTTCCGGCAAGGGACGAACCATGCCGCGCGAAAGCTCCAGCCACTGCTCGGGGGTGTGGGGGCCAAAGGTGGTGGACACCATCCACAGCAGTGCGGCGGCCTGCTCCAGGGTCTCGAAACGCGTGGGCACCCCCAGGTACTGGCCAATGCGTTGCAAGGAAGCCCACTGGATTTCAGGACCCACGTCGTTGAGCACCAGGCGACGCACCGGCACGGCCAGCGGCCAAAAGCTGCCTACCGGCCCGGCATCGCCGTCGCCCGGAACACCCAGTCCCGACTGGCCGCACAGCCCCATGCCGATCAAGCCGCCCATGCTGGTACCGACCCAGTCCAGGGTCTGGATGGGGCCTTGCTGCTGCAGCTGCGCCAGCAGGGCCAGCATGTCGGCGCCGTACTGCGGGACCTGGTAGCCCATGGGGTCGGCCAGCCAGTCGCTGCGGCCGCGCCCGACCACGTCGGGGCAAACCACGCGGGCATGGCGGCTGAGCACGCGGGCCAAGGTGTCAAAGTCACGCCCCTGCCGCGACAGGCCGTGCACGCAGACGATCACATGCGGATGGTCTGGTCGCCCGGTGGCATTCCACTCCCAGTACGCCATGCGGTGCAGGCCATCGGGCGCAGGGCCATCGCTGCGCGCGGGCGAAGGCCAAGCGGCAGCACCAGCACACAAGACTTCATGGAGGGTCGGTTCTACGGTCGTGGTCATGGGTCAGAATCGCAGGGCTGCCCACCATGAACACAGTGCCCGAAAGGCAAGCGGTACGGCAGCGGTTTAGTGCATCCTAATTCATCCACAGAGAGGATTTTTCATGCTCCAAGGCAAAACCGCCCTCGTCACCGGCTCGACCAGCGGCATCGGACTGGGCATCGCCAAGGCCCTTGCGCGCCAGGGCGCCAACATCGTCATGAACGGCTTTGGCGACCACGGCGCCGCCATGGCCGAAGTGCAGGCCGCCGGCCAGGCCGCGGGCATCCGCGTGGGCTTTCACGGCGCCGACATGGGCCGCCTGGACCAGATCGAAGACCTGATGGCCCATTGCGCCAAGGAATTTGGCCGCGTGGACATCCTGGTGAACAACGCAGGTATCCAGCATGTGGCGCCGATTGAGAGCTTCCCGGTCGAGCGCTGGGACGCGATCATCGCCATCAACCTCTCCAGCGCCTTCCATACCAGCCGCCTGGCGCTGCCCGCGATGCAGGCCACCAACTGGGGCCGCATCATCAACGTGGCTTCGGTGCACGGCTTGGTGGGCTCGGCACAAAAGGCGGCCTACGTGGCGGCCAAGCACGGCATCGTCGGCCTGACCAAAGTGACCGCGCTGGAAAACGCCACCTCCGGCATCACCTGCAACGCCATCTGCCCCGGCTGGGTGCTGACACCGCTGGTACAAAAGCAGGTGGACGCCAAGGCACAGGAACTGGGCCTGTCCAACGAAGAAGCCATCAAGCTGCTGTTGGGCGAGAAAGAGCCCTCGATGCAGTTCACCACGCCCGAGGAGCTTGGCGAGTTGGCCGTGTTCTTCTGCTCGGCCGCGGCCAACAACGTGCGCGGCGTGGCCTGGAACATGGACGGCGGCTGGGCCGCCCAGTAAAAATACTCCTAAAAAGAGAGCTATTAGCGCTGAATTCCATTGGGCTCCAGCGCTTTTTTCCATTTTTTTCGCTGCCCCGCAGGGCAACTTCACAGCATATAAAAAAGGGCTAAAACACCGCCACGGGGCTCCGCGCCCCCGCAGGGCTGGTGACAATGGCGGCTCTCTGTGAACCTGCCCGAAATACCAAGGAAACCCATGCCCCCAGCTGAACGCCGAGACAAGGTCCTCGTCGTTGACGACGACGACCGCATCCGTGACTTGCTGCGCCGTTATCTGAGCCAAGAGGGCTTTGAAGTGCTGCTGGCCGAGGACGGCATCCAGCTCAACCGCGTGCTGCAGACCGAATCCCCGGACCTGATGGTGCTGGACCTGATGCTCCCAGGCGAGGATGGACTGGCCATCTGCCGGCGCCTGCGCACCACCGACAGCCGCCTGCCGATCATCATGCTGACGGCCAAGCACGAGGACATCGACCGCATCGTCGGGCTGGAAATGGGGGCCGATGACTACCTGGCCAAGCCTTTCAACCCCCGCGAACTGCTGGCCCGCATCCATGCGGTGCTGCGGCGCCGCCCCAGCAAGGAGATGCCGGGCTCGCCCTCGGGCGACAACGAGGTGGTGGGCTTTGGCCCCTTCACGCTCGACCTGGGCACCCGCACCTTGCGGCGCGACGACCAGGAGCTGCCACTGACCACGGGCGAATTCGCCATGCTCAAGGCCCTGGTGCGGCATCCGCGTGTTACCCTGTCGCGCGAGAAGCTGGCCCGCCTGGCGCGGGGCCGCGAATTCGAGCCCTATGACCGCAGCCTGGACGTGCAGGTGTCGCGGTTGCGCAAGCTCATCGAGACCGATCCGGCCACCCCGCGCTACATCCAGACGGTCTGGGGCGTGGGCTATGTGTTCGTGCCGATGCCCGATGGCGAGGCCTGACCCGTTTCAGGGCGCGCCCCGACACAGACCATGGACACCGCTGGCCACACCACCGCCCCTCGCCCTGCGCCTGGCCCGGAGGCCCACAGCCGCCGGCCCCGATGGCGGACCTGGCAGCGGCTGAGCCTGCGCAGCCGGACCTTTCTGACGCTGCTGCTGCTGATCCTGTGCAACAACCTGATCTGGGTCTACAGCCTGCGCGCGCTGGTGCTGGAACCGCGCGCCGTGCTGAGCGCGGGGCAAATCGCCACCATGGCGCACATCAGCCAAGAGGCCTTGCAACACACCAGCCCCGTGGGCCGGGCAGCGCTGTTGCAGGCCATTGAGGGCAACAAGGAACTGCGCCTGCAAAAACGCCTGCCCACGGATCGGGCAGAACCCCTGAGCGTCTCGGATGCCTACAGCCCGGAAATCGTCCGCATCCTGCACAAAAAGCTGGTCGAGCAGCTGGGGCCTGAGACCGAGGTGGTGCAGCGCATCAACGGCCAGAACGGCCTATGGGTGGGCTTCGAGCTGTACGGAACCCCCTATTGGCTGGGACTGGACCACACACAGCTGCACCCTTCGGGCAGCGAACTGTGGATGGTCTGGCTGCTGTCGGGGGGGGGCCTGGCCCTGTTGGGGGCCCTGGTGATCGCGCACTGGCTGTACCGGCCCTTGGGCACCCTGGCCACGGCAACCCAGCGGGTGCGCAGCGGCAACCTGGACCAGGTCCACCTGGACGAGCACGCCTCGTCGCGCGAGATCAACGAACTGCACGCCAGCTTCAACGAGATGGTGCAGCGCCTGAGCCGCATCGAGTCCGAGCGCACCGTGATGCTGGCAGGTATTTCACACGACCTGCGCACCCCGCTGTCCCGCCTGCGGCTGGAAATGGAAATGAGCGTGCCCGATCCGGTGGCCCGTGGCCACATGGCTGCGGACATCGAGCAGCTGGACGCCACCATCGACAAGTTCATGGACTATGCCCGCCCCGACCGTCTGAAGCTGGACCCGGTCAGCGTGCAAGCCGTCGTCCAGGCCTGCGCGCTGGCCGTGCAGAACCACCATGAACTGAAGATCCAGACACGGATCCCCACCGACCTGTTCGCGCTGGGCGACGAAGTGGACCTGTCCCGCGTGGTGGCCAACCTGATCGAGAACGCCCGCCGTTACGGGCAATCGGCCGACAGCGGGGTCACTCTGGTGGAAATCCAGGCCCATGCGGCCGATGGACAGGTGGTACTGGAGGTGCGCGACCACGGCCAGGGGGTCTCGGCCGAGCACCTGGGGCGGTTGACCGAGCCCTTTTTTCGCAGCAACACCGCGCGCACGGGTGCCGCAGGCGCAGGCCTGGGCCTGGCGATCGTGCGCAAGACCGTGCGGCGCATGCAAGGGGACCTGGTGCTGGGCAATGCGCCGGGCGGTGGCTTCCTGGCGCAGGTGCGACTGCAACAGGCCACCGACGTGCCAGCCGACCTGGCGGCACGCTTGCAACGGCCCGCCGCCCCCCGCCAGCAGCCGCGCCGGCGTGCCTCGGACCGCCTGGTCGATGGCAGTGCGGCCGACCGGCGCCAACCGGGCGATCGGCGCAGCCAGGAACTGGCAGGCCCGCCTCCAGACGCGCCAGGGGCCACTGCGCCAGAACGGCGGACCCACGCCGACCGGCGTGGTCCAGAAGACCGGCGGACGCCCCCCGCTTCCGAAGCAGGGCCCGCGGGCCGCGGCTGAACGTGGCTCAGCCCGGCTGGGCCGTGGACTGCTGCAGCAGCACCACCGCCCGCGCCTCCATCGCCAGCCCCTGGCCCACGGGCCCCAGGCACTCGGCCGTCTTGGCCTTCACATTGGTTTGACCCTCGTCCACCCCCAGCGTGCGGGCGATGGTGGCACGCATGGCCGGAATGTGCGCCGCCAGGCGCGGCGCCTGCGCGACGATGGTGCTGTCGAGGTTGCCCAGCTCCCAGCCGGCCGCGCGCACGCGGCGCATGGCCTCGGCCAGCAGCACGGTGGAATCTGCGCCTTTGAACTGCGGGTCACTGTCGGGAAAATGCCGGCCAATGTCGCCCAAGCCCGCTGCGCCCAAGAGCGCATCGGTGATGGCGTGCAGCAGCACATCGGCATCGGAGTGGCCCAAGAGCCCCAGGGTGTGCGGCACGGTGACACCGCCCAGCACCAGGGCACGGCCGGGTACCAGGGCATGCACATCCCAGCCTTCGCCAATTCTGAAATTCATCGCTCGTCTCTCGTGGGTTGAATGGCTTGCTCAGTAAATGTCCGAACGCTCGGGCTCTGGCGCCGCGTGACCCCGGACGCCGCCAAACATGTCCAGCGTGGCCTGGTGCGCCCGCTGCGCCAGCACGGCGGCAGCCAGCGCGAAATCCTCGGGATAGGTCACCTTGAAGTTCTGCGCCCCACCCATGACCAGGCGGGGGTGCAGGCCCAGGCCCTCGATGGCGCTGGCCTCGTCGGTGGCGGTGGCGCCCATCTTCTCCAGCGCCTCGGTCAGTTGCCCCAGGCGGAACATCTGCGGCGTCTGGGCCAGCCATTTGTCGGAGCGGTCCACCGTCTCCAGCACCCGGGCGCCGCCGGGGCCTTCGGTGGCCACCTTCAGGGTGTCAGGCAGCTTGTGGCCCAGCAGCCCGCCGACGGGGTCGTGCAGACAGGCGTCGATCAAGCGGTCCACCGCCTCGGGCGTGATCAGGCAGCGGGCAGCGTCGTGCACCAGCACCCAGTCGCCCGGCTGGGCACCGCGCTCACGCAGGGCGCGCAGGCAGCCCAGCACCGTCTCTGCCCGGGTCGGCCCGCCGCAGGGCACGGCGAAATAGGACGGGTGCGGATACGCCTCCAGAAACCGGTCGCCCGCCGCCACCGCCACCAGCACCCCGCGCAGGCGGGACACGCCGGCAAATGCCGCCAGCGTGTGCAGCACCATCGGCTGGCCCGCCACCGGCTGGTACTGCTTGGGCAAGGTCGCCGCAGGAGACGATGGCAACACCGCGCGGCTGCCCGTCCCCGCGCAGGGGATGACCGCCCAGCAGGTGGTGGACGCCGCCATGCCGCCAGGCAAAGCAAACGGGGAGGGAAGATGGGGGGACGCAGGCATGGGCGCGGATTCTAGGGGGCAGCACCTGGATGCACCAGGACGCTCCAGGACTCGGGGGCCGACTCCTAAAATCGCCGGCTTGGCCATCCCGCCTCTGCCTCCCTCGCCTTCGCCCTCGCATGGACCTGCCCAAACTCCTCCCCGGAAAACGCTACACCCTGCCCCGCCCCACCGGCAGCGCCGACGCGCTCTTGCTGGCCCGCCTGGCCGAACGCGAACAGGCCGCCGGCCGGCGCACCGCCATCGTGGCAGCCGACGCGGCCGATGCGCAGCGCCTGCTCGATGAAATCGCCTTCTTTGCCCCCGGCCTGCGCTGCGTGCTGTTCCCCGACTGGGAAACGCTGCCCTACGACAGCTTCTCGCCGCACCAGGACCTGATCAGCGAGCGCCTGGCTACGCTGTGGCGCATCAGCCAGGGCGAGGCCGACCTGGTGCTGGTGCCCGCCACCACCGCGCTGTACCGGCTGGCGCCCCCGTCCTTCCTGGCGGGCTACACCTTCCATTTCAAGGTCAAGCAGAAGCTGGACGAGGCCAAGTTCAAGGCCCAGCTCACGCTGGCGGGCTACAACCATGTGACCCAGGTGGTCAGCCCGGGCGAGTACGCAGTGCGTGGCGGGCTGATCGACCTGTTCCCCATGGGCTCGCTGCAGCCCTACCGGGTGGACC
>CAYZPX010000122.1:0-3106 GCA_964480105.1 uncultured Burkholderiaceae bacterium
CGCAGGGCGTGGCGACGGTGCGCCTGGTGTCGCGCGGTGTGCGCGATCCGCAGTTTGGCTATGCCGACCGTACCTTTTGTTTTTTCACCTACGGACTGGCCTCGTGGCTGGTGGCGCGCCGCATCCCCGTGCAGGAGGTCATGTACCGCCCCATGGACCAGGGTTACAGCAGCGATGGGGAGCGCCTGTTCCAGGCCCCGCTGGTCTATGCCTATCCCGATGTGGGTTTTCGTTTTGATGCGCAGTGGCTGTCCCTGCCCGTGGTGCAGACGCCGGAGACGCTGCGGGAGTTTCTGCGCCAGGCCCCGTCCAGCCTGCTGGTGCGCTTTCGCGGCGAGAGCACCCTGACCGAGCGCATCCGCCGTCTCCTGCGCCGCCACCTGTCGGGTGAGCTGCCCTCGCTGGAAGCCGTCAGCCAGTCGCTGGCCATGGCGCCGCAAACCCTGCGCCGCCGCCTGCGCGAGGAAGGGCAGGGCTTTCAGGCCATCAAGGACGAGCTGCGCCGCGACGCCGCCATCGCCTACCTGGCCCAACCAGCGCTGACCCTGCCCGAGATCGCCACCCGGCTGGGGTTTTCCGAGGCCAGCACCTTCCACCGGGCCTTCAAGGGCTGGACCGGCCAGTCGCCGGGGGTGTACCGGCAGACGCGGCTCGATCCGATGGCTCCCGCATTACCATCCGCCGGATGACGACCGTGCCCACGTTGCCCCGTAAGAAACTGCCCATTGGCATCCAGACCTTCTCGGAAATCCGCCAGGAGGGGTATTACTACGTGGACAAGACGCCGCTGGTCCTGCAACTCCTGGCGTCGGGCAAGTATTACTTCTTGAGCCGCCCGCGCCGTTTTGGCAAGAGCCTGCTGCTGGACACCATCGCCGAGCTGTTCGAGGGCCACCGGGCGCTGTTCCAGGGCCTGTATGCCGAGGCCCATTGGGACTGGGGCCGAAAATTCCCTGTGTTGCGTCTCAACTTTGGTGATGGCGTCCTGCACAGCCGTGAGGCGCTGGACAAGCGCATTCGGCTGATGTTGGCAGCGGGCTTTCAGCAACTGGATCTGGAGATGCCCACAGGCCAGGATGTGGCGGGTCTGTTTGCCCAACTTTTGCGACAAGCCCACCAGCACCATGGCCAACGCGTGGTGGTCCTGGTCGATGAATACGATAAACCCATCCTCGACAACCTGACTAACTCCGAGATCGCCCGCCAGATGCGCGATGGCCTGCGCGATCTGTATTCGGTGATCAAGGGCCAGGACGCCCACATCAAATTCGCCATGCTCACCGGGGTCAGCAAGTTCAGCAAGGTGAGTCTGTTTTCGGGGCTCAACAACCTGAACGACATCACCGTGGATGCGCGCTATTCGGCGCTGTGCGGCTACACCGATGCCGATGTGGACCAGGTGTTTGCCCCCGAGCTGCCCGGGCTGGACCGCGACGAAATCCGGCGCTGGTACAACGGCTACAACTGGCGGGGCACCAGCGTCTATAACCCCTTTGACCTGCTGTTGCTGTTTGACCGGCGGGAGTTCCGGCCCTACTGGTTCGAGACCGGTACCCCCACCTTCTTGGTGGACCTGCTGTCCCAGCGCCACACCTTCACCCCGGAGCTGGGCCAGCTGGTGGCCATGGAGTCGCTGCTGTCCACCTTCGATGTGGACCAGATTTCGGTCGAGGCGCTGATGTTCCAGTCGGGCTACCTGACCATTGCCAGCCATTTCCAGATGGGGGCGCGTATCGAATACACCTTGAAGTACCCGAACCTGGAGGTTGAGGCCAGCCTGAACGGCGCCCTGCTGGAAATGCTCAGCGGCGACCGCGCTGTGCCCAGCCGGCATACGGGGCCGCTGTACCGGCTGCTACGGGCCCAGGATTTTGAGGGGCTGCGGGCGCTGTTCACCGCGTTTTTTGCCAGCATTCCGCACGACTGGTACCGCAACAGCCCGATTGCCCGCTACGAGGGTTACTACGCCAGCGTTTTCTACAGCCACTTTGCGGCGCTGGGGCTGGACATCCGGCTGGAAGATGTCACCAACCACGGCCGCATCGACATGGCCGTGTTGTTTGCCGGGCAGGTGTACCTGTTCGAGTTCAAGGTGGTGGAGCTGACTCCGCAGGGCCAGGCGCTGCAGCAGCTCAAGGACCGGGCCTACGCCGACAAGTACCGCGCCCGGGGCGAGCCCATCCACCTGGTGGGCGTGGAGTTCAGCAAAGAGCAGCGCTCCGTCGTGGGGTTTGCGGTGGAAACGCTGCAGCCCTCATCGGCAGGGCAGCAGCGTCCCGCTGAGGATCAAAGCTCAGAAATGGTTTGAGCGCCTGAGGGTACGCCAGTCAAGGTCACCACCTCCGGCAGGAAGCGGTCGTGGTACTCAAGTGCCGTGATAGCTCTGGCGTAGAACGTTTGCACATCTTGCAGCGTCGGCCACTGCCCATGCCAGTAGTCCCAACCCGGCTGGTCTGGCGCGCGGTCCAGCAGGCCCAAGTACAGCAGATCAATCGCCACCTCATCGGTCATCGCTGCCTTGTTCTCTGCCGATTGCACAAACCCATCCAGGACCATCGCCCGGCTCTGACCCTGGGTTAGCTGGTTCAGCCAGTACACCTTGCCGGCCGTATCGGCCGGGCGGCCCAGCACGTTTTGGTACAGCAGATCCACAAAGGCCTCGTTGCCTAAAGACGGGTTGCTGCCGGCGAACTCGGTGGACGACAAAAAGTCCGCTGCGATGGATTCGCTGCTGCGGCCTTGAAGCCGCTCGCCCATCCAGTAATTGAAGCCACAGTAATCCGGCGAGCGTCCCAGCACCGCGTGGTACAGCCGCGCAACCGCCCCTGCATTGGCATCGAACTCGGCACTGGCGACAAATGTGCTCACGAGTTCGGATCGATCCAATCCTGCGGCCAGTTGCCCACTCCAATGCGTGATTCCGGCAGATTCAGCCTCTCGGCCCAGCAGATCTCGGTACAGCTGGCGCACGAACAAATCCGTATTGGCAAACACATCGTTGTCCTTGACCGACAGGTTGCGGCCCAAGGTGGTTTCGACGGCATCGGGCATCCCATCGCGGTCTTTATCCGGCTTGAACGGATCGAAGGGGCAGTCCACGATGGGC
>CAYZPX010000122.1:3206-7914 GCA_964480105.1 uncultured Burkholderiaceae bacterium
GGTGGCGGTGGCGGTGGCGGTGGCGGTGGCGGTGGCGGTGGCGGTGGCGGTGGCGGTGGCGCTACTTCCCGATAGCCAGGCCCACCTGGGTCTCCGATCACACCCGGGGCGGGGTTGTTGTCAAACGGTCCGTTATCGGTAATGACAAAGTCCAGGCGGGTGCTGTTACCCACGGTCACTAGCTGGCCGCCGTACTCGGGACTGGCCAAGTTCACCCAGCCGCTGGCGGTGGGCTTCCAGTAGCCATTGATCTGCAGATCGCCCGACACAAACAGGCTGAAGGGCTTGGGCGCCTCGGGGGTGGCGGTGGTTGCCGTGAAGCTGATCAAGCCCAAAGGCATCTGCAAATCGGCGGGGCGCTCGCCTGGTCTATTGCCGACCGGGGGTGCATCGATCTGAGTTACTGTGGTGATGCTGCCACCCCCAACTGGCATTCCACCACTGGAGTCAGCCACCAGGGTTACAAAGACCACTGGGGCCTGGGGGTTCTGACTCACTGAAGGGGTCCCACGGAAGGGGAGAGACGCCACGTTACTTTGCGTGATGTCAGGAACGCCGTCTCCATTTCCGTCACCAGGCACAGTCTGTCCTCCGTCAATGGGCGGCAAGCTAGGGACTAATGCCTCAATCAATTCCGGAATTCCATCACCATCCTCATCGGGCAACTCGGTCCAGGTATCTGGAGGGGGGGGGGTCTGCGGGTCGATGATCGGTGGTGGTGGTGGTGGTGGTGGCGGTGGCGGTGGCGGTGGCGGTGGCGGTGGCGGTGGCGGTGGCGGTGGTGCTGGTGGCTCCGGGTCGGGTGCTGGCGGGGGTGGTGGGGCGATTGCGTTGAGTGGGTAGGTTCTGTTGGCAGACAGGCTGCCGTCGCTGACCTGGATGGCTATGCTGGCTGCCCCAGCGCTCGTCGCCGTAAAGGTCGCACCAATCAGTGCGGTGTTGATGGCCGCAGCGGTACCAGTCACCTGGATGCCAGCGGTCAACGCATCGGTGTCGGTCAGGCCGCCGAGGGTGCCGTTGGTGGCCGTCAGAGTGACGGTGAGGTTGTCGCCGTCCACATCGGCCACGGTGAAGTCAGCCAGAGCGGAAGCGGTGCCTGTTACGACGGTCTGGGCTGTACTAGGGATACCGTTTAGGGTTGGTGCTTCGTTCACGTTGGTCACTGTCACCGTCAGTGCCTTGGTGTAGCTCAGGCCACCTGCATCGGTGACTTTCACGTTGATCGCCAGGCTCGGATTGGTCTCGAAGTCGATCACTGCGCCAGTCTTGACCTTGAGCTTGTCGCCCACGATCTCCACCAGGCCGTTGTCGGCATCGTTCGTACTGTTACCAGTCTCCAGGGTGTAGGTGAAGGTGTCACCCGCATCCATATCCGTTGCGCTCAGGTTTGCGATTTCTGTACCAGCAGAAACGTTCTCTGCCACGGTGGACGCTGACAGTGCGATGTCGGTTGGTGCTTCGTTGACGGCGGTCACTGTGATGGCCACGATGCGGACATCGTTCAAAGCGCCGCCGGTACCGGTAGCGCTGCCATCGTTGGTGGTCACTGTCAGAGTGTCGCTGCCGTTGAAGTTGGTGTTGCCCAGGTAAACCACGCCGTCCGTAGCGGCCAGGGTGGCGTTGATGGCAGCGACGGTACCCGTCAGGGTGACGCTGCCTGTGCCGTTGCCAGTGATACCGCCTGAAGCCAAGCCGTTGGTCACGTTATCCAGCACGGTGATCTTGCCGCTGGCCACTGCCATGGTCACGGTCACGCTGGTAGAGCCCGCATCCACATCGGCAATGCTCAGGCCGGTGACGGACAGGTTGGTGTCCTCGTTCACGGTCTGGGCGGTCGGCACGGTGTTGGCTGGCGCGTCGTTGACGGCCAATACAGTAATAGCCACGGCGGTAGTGTCGGTCAAAGCGCCGCCTGTGCCGGTAGCGCCGCCATCGTTGGTGGTCACTGTCAGAGTGTCGCTGCCGTTGAAGTTGGCGTTACCTACATAAACCACGCCGCCGGTGGCGGCCAGGGCTGCGTTGATCGCAGTTACGGTGCCAGCCAGGGTGACGGTGCCCGAGGCATTGTTGGTGATGGTCACACCAGTGGCTGCGGCCACGGTGATCGTGCCTTGGGCCACGCCCAGGGTCACGGTCACGGGCGAAGTGCCCGCATCCACGTCGGCAATTCTCAGGCCTGTGATGGACAGGTTGGTGTCCTCGTTCACGGTCTGGGCGGTCGGCACTGCGTTGAGCGGCGCGTCGTTGACGGCGGTCACCGTGATGGCCACGGCGTCAGTGTCGGTCAGGGTGCCGCCGGTGCCGGTAGCACCGCCATCGCTGGTGGTCACTGTCAGGGTGTCGCTGCCGTTGAAGTTGGGGTTACCTACGTAAACCACGCCGCCGGTGGCGGCCAGGGTGGCGTTGATGGCAGCAACTGTGCCCGTCAGGACGACGCTGTTTGTGCCGTTGGCACTGATGCCAGTAGAGGTCAGGCCGTTGGTCACGTTGTTCCGCACGGTGATCGTGCCCTGGATCACGCCCAGGGCCACGGTCACGCTGGCGGAGTCAGCATCCACGTCGGCAATGCTCAGGCCGGTGATGGACAGGTTGGTGTCCTCGTTCACGGTCTGGGCGGTCGGCCCAGTGTTAACTGGGGCTTCGTTCACGTTGGTCACCGTCACCGTCAGCGCCTTGGTGTAGCTCAGGCCACCTGCATCGGTGACTTTCACGTTGATCGCCAGGCTCGGATTGGTCTCGAAGTCGATCGCTGCGCCAGTCTTGACCTTGAGCTTGTCGCCCGCGATCTCCACCAGGCCGTTGTCGGCATCGTTCGTGCCGTTACCAGTCTCCAGGGTGTAGGTGAAGGTGTCACCCGTATCTACATCTGTTGCGCTCAGGGTCGCGATTTCTGTACCAGCAGGAACGTTCTCCGCCACGGTGGTTGCTGACAGCGCGATGTCGGTTGGTGCTTCGTTGACGTTGGTCACGTTCACCGTCAGGGTCTGCTCATCGGACAGACCTGCTGTGTCGGTGACCTTGACCTTGACTTCGTAGCTGTTATCAACACCTTGCGCTTCAAAGTCAGGGCTGGCCTTGAAGGTCAGCGCACCGGTGGTTGCGTTGATCTCGAACAGGGCCTGGTCGGCGCCGCCGCTGATGCTGAAGACCTTGGTGTCGTTGGCATCCGGATCGGTTGCTGTGACGGTGGTCACTGCAGCGGTGCCGTTTTCTGCGTAGCTGATGGTGGCTGTCGCGCCACCCCCGTCACTGCCGATCGTTGGGGCTTTATTCACATCGGTGAAATTGCTGGCAATGATGTCGTCGTAGTAAATGGCGGTGACAACAGGGGACGAGGCCGTGATGACGAATCGATCAATGCCCGTCAGGTTGCTGGTCAGCGTCTGAAAAGTTTCTCCTGTGCTGAGGGCGGAGAAAGCAGGTAAGGTCGATGTGCTGCCAACCTGATTTAAACCAAGATAGCCTGTGATCGACAAAATGATATTTTGTGAGCCAGTTTGGTCATACTGAAGTGCTATGGCGTTGAGATTGAATATTTTCCCGTCATTGGCTTTGAAGCTGACGCTGGTGATGGTGTTTGGGCTGGGGTCACCTGCATCGAGTGCGGTATATCCAAAGTAATCACTTGCAGCAATCAACCATTTTTCAGTGTCGCCATTGAACGTGGTTTTAGTGGTGATATCCCACCCTTGTACATTGACTGCAGTAAACCCCGCGATGGTGGCTGGAGAAAACGCAAACTCGTTGTAGTTGGCATAGATGCCGAAATCCGTTGTTCCGCTGGGAGTGGTTGCCATCGTGAAGAGCTCCGCGCCTGAGGAGGTAAATGAGAGGTCCAGGCTTGCCTCTTGCTGCGAATGGGGGTTTGTTCGACAAGATCAAAGCCCCGGGCTTGTCTGTGCCAGAAGTAAATGCAAAGACCTCGGGGCCTTCAAGGTCTGGATGGGTAGAGCCCTTGCACTGCGATGCAGTACCGCAACGCCAACTGCGGTGGCCGATTGTCGATTGGCTGGTTGCCGCCTGTGGCACCAACCGTTGTGCTGCCGTTGATGGTGGTGCTGGCGGTCACACCGGCCACAGTGGCCACAGTGGCCACAGGGGCTGCGTTTCCAGACCAAATTTGTGCCGCCTGTAGACCGTTGGGGGGCGACGCGCTCAGGTAGGCCTGACCGCTGGGGGTGGTCACGTTGCTACCGCTGTGCGCTGAGATCGGAATGGTGACCGTGGTATTGGCTGTACCGCTCAGCGTCACGGCGTGGGTATGGGCTGGTAAATTGCTTTGCGTCAGTGTTACAGACTCTGTGCCGAGGGCCTGACCTTGGGTGATTGAGGTCAAGCCGGCTCCCTGACCTGACCCAATAATGGAACGACCTCGCAAATTGGGCAGAGCAAAATTAGTGGTTCCATTTCCACCATAGGTGGTTTCCAGCAGGGAAAATAATGCTGGATTCTGATTTATTGACAACAGCTGACCACCGGCCTCTTCAAATCCTAGCGGGCAGAAGGTGGCTGCGGTTGTGCAAATGGATCCAATGTATGGCAAGTCTGGGCACGCCTGAGACGCACTGCTGGCTGAGAACAAGGTAGATGCGATGAGGAGAGGGCGTATTCTTTTGGAAAAAAGAATATTTTTTAATTTTTCATTCATGAATAGGCGTTGTTGCATTAAGCGCCCCCTGACCACTGGTAAGGTCGCCAGATGAACGAG
>CAYZPX010000123.1:0-7842 GCA_964480105.1 uncultured Burkholderiaceae bacterium
TGTCCTTGGTGAAGTCGGTCAGCATCTCCACGCCCTTGAAGTAGGCGGCGAAGGCGCGGTCGAACTTGTCGTAATGCTTTTCGTCCTTGACCAGGGTCATGCGGGACAGGTGGTAGAAGTCGTCCAGGCTCCAGGCGCCGTCGGACAGCGGGCCGGCGATGCCCGCCTGCAGCGCTTCGAGCAGCGTCAGCAGTTCCTTGACCGAAACCGGCAGCTTGGCCGCGCGCAGGGTGTAGAAGTAGTCGATCAGCATGGTTTGTGCCTCCAGAGGCCTTCAGGGCTTATGGGGTCTGCGCTGGTAGCTATCCATTTTGAAGATTGCGCCGCTGGCGCCAGCGCCGGGCACCCTGCAAGCCCAGGCCACCGCCGCCGCCCACCAGCAAGATCGCCACGATGCTGCTGGTGTCGTAGCCTTCGGCAAACAGGTCCAGGCCCAGCAGCAGGCCCAGGCCGTAGCCCGCCAGCGCGCCGGCCAGAAAGCCGACGGCGTCCGACAGGCCCTCGACCAGCAGGCGGTTGGCGTCGCTCATGGTGCGGGACTCAGCGGTTGCGCTGGTTCATGAAGACCAGCTTTTCAAACAGGCTGACGTCCTGCTCGTTTTTGAGCAGCGCGCCCACCAGTGGGGGCACAGAGACTTTGGCGTCCGCCGTTTGCAGGGCCGACAGCGGGATGTCTTCGGCCACCAGCAGCTTAAGCCAGTCCAGCAGCTCGCTGGTCGAAGGCTTTTTCTTCATGCCGGGCAGGCCGCGCACGTCGTAGAAGGTCTTCATCGCCGCGGTCAGCAACTCGCTTTGCAGGGTGGGGAAGTGCACGTTCACGATCTGGCGCATGGTGTCCGCGTCAGGAAACTTGATGAAGTGGAAGAAGCAGCGGCGCAGGAAGGCGTCGGGCAGCTCCTTCTCGTTGTTCGAGGTGATGAACACCAGGGGCCGGTGCTTGGCCTTGATGAGTTCGCGCGTCTCGTAGCAGTAGAACTCCATGCGGTCGAGTTCGCGCAGCAAATCGTTCGGGAATTCGATGTCGGCCTTGTCGATTTCATCGATCAGCAGGGCCACGGGCTGGTCGGCGGTGAAGGCCTGCCACAGCACGCCCTGCACGATGTAATTGCGGATGTCCTTGACCTTGTCGCTGCTGCCTTCGAGCTGGCTGTCGCGCAGGCGGCTCACCGCGTCGTACTCGTACAGGCCCTGCTGGGCCTTGGTGGTGGACTTGATGTGCCACTGCAGCAGCGGCATGCCCAGGGACTGGGCCACTTCTTCGGCCAGCATGGTCTTACCGGTGCCGGGCTCGCCCTTGACGAGCAGGGGGCGCTTGAGGGTGATGGCGGCGTTGACCGCCAGCATCAGGTCTTGGGTGGCAACGTAGTTGTCGGAACCAGTGAATTTCATGGGACAGTGACCGCGAATCGTTGAGGAAAAGGCTTGACAAGCGCTCGCTATAATCGCCGGCTGCCGGAGACCCGAGCTGAACTTTCACACGATTGTGCGCGCAAAATGAACAAAACACTGACCACGTTATTCGCCTTGGCTGTCGCCTCAGTGACCAGCCTCTCCCATGCCCAGGACGCTAAAGGCGACGTGGAAGCCGGCAAGCAAAAAGTAGCGATGTGCATTGGCTGCCACGGCATTCCGGGCTACCAGGCCAGCTTTCCGGAAGTGCACCGCGTACCCATGATTTCCGGCCAGGGTGGCAAGTACATCACCGCCGCGCTCGAAGCCTACAAAAAGGGCGAGCGTAAGCACCCCACCATGCGCGGCATTGCCGATTCGCTGAGCGACAAGGACATCGCCGACGTGTCCGCCTACTACGAACAGCATGGCAAGAAGGGCGCCGAGCTGCCCGCCAAGCCCGCCCGCGAGCCTTCCGCCCAGGTGGCCGAGCTGCTGAAGAAGGGCGCCTGCGTGTCCTGCCACGGCGACAACTTCGCCAAACCCATCGACCCCGCCTATCCCAAGATCGCTGGCCAGTACGCCGACTACCTCTACGTGGCGCTCAAGTCCTACAAGGTGGATGGCAAGAACGTGAACGTGGGCCGC
This sequence comes from uncultured Burkholderiaceae bacterium, assembly GCA_964480105.1. GTDB lineage: Bacteria > Pseudomonadota > Gammaproteobacteria > Burkholderiales > Burkholderiaceae_C > CAYZPX01. The sequence goes on from CAYZPX010000123.1 coordinate 2,038, forward strand.
TCCAACGGCGTGATGGCCGGTGTGGCCAAGCAATTCTCCAACGCTGAGCTGAAGGCCCTGGCCAACTACATCGCCACCGTGGACGGCGACCTGCAGACCATTCCGCAATCGCGCTTCCGTTGATCGCTGAGCGGCCTGGCCGCTGTGTGGATCGAACCAAAGAAGCCCGCGCAAGCGGGCTTTGCTGTTTCTGGGCGCGGTGGCGCCAACGTTCAGGTACTCCCGACGGCCAGGCTTCCTGCAGCCAGGCTCAGGCAGGCGAAGCTGCTCAGATGCAAGCGCAGGCGCAAATACCAGGCGGGCAGGATGGAGGCCTGACGCGCCAGGCGCAGGTCCTGCAGGTAATGCGCAACAAAGCCGCCCACCGCCAGCCAAGCGCCTGTCGTGCCGGGCAGCAGCAGGGCGACCCAGGCGATCAGGGCGGGCACCACGCTCCAGGCAAAGGCCCGGGTGCGGGCAGCGTCGGACAAGGCCGGGGCCAGAGCCACCATCGCCACGCCCCAGTGCAGCGCGCCCACAAAACTCAAGATCACCGCGCCATAGCCCAGCAGCGCCTGGTAGGCCAGGGTGCGCCAGTCCGGCACCCACCAGGTGGCTGCCGCCAGCGCCACAAAGGGCAGGGCCCCGCCGTAGCCCAGCCAGGCAATCGCCGGGGGCAGCGCGGGGGATGCGGATGTCGATGAGGCTGAAAGGGTGGGAGGTGGTATTTTCATGTCAAAAAGGCCTCTGAGCCAATCAATACCAGCGGTATTAGCTATCGTAATGATAGTGAATGAAAGGCGTGAAAAGTCCGAGGTGTGAAGTGGGACGGGCTTCAGTCCCGCGTTGCGCGGCGCTGCACGGCGGCAATGTAGGCGTCGCCATCGGGCGGTTTGCCACTGCGCTGGCTTTCCCAGAGCATTTCGCCCAAGCATTCCATGGCGGCGTGGTGGGCATCGTGCAGCGAATCGAGGCGCTTGGCCAGCAGCTCCACCGCTTGGCGGATGCCCCGGGGCTGGTCGATGCTGCACTGCTCGCTGATCGACAGGTGCATGGACAGGTGCAGGAACGGGTTGGTCTGGCCCGGCGTCTCGTCGTAGTTGCGGGCCACGGCGGCGTCGGCGTCCTGCAGGTCGGCCAGGTACTCGGGGTGTTCGGCGATCCAGAGGCTGGCCAGGGTTTCGATGGCCTCCATGGGGGCGCCGCTTTGGGATTTGGCGTGGGCGGCGCAGAAAAAGCGCCGCACATCGGCTTGGGAAGGATTGAACATGGCGCGCAGCGTAGCACGCAGCCCTTTGTGCAGAACCCGCCAGAGGCTGTGAAAGAATGGCCCCACTTTTTCACTGCCTTTTTTCCTGGCTCACCCGATGGACGCATCCCATGGCCTGCCCTTCCTGCGGGCAACCCTGCTGTTTTTGACCCTCGCGGGCATCCTGATTCCGTTGCTGCAGCGCTTTCGCATTAACCAGGTCCTGGGTTTCCTGGTGGTGGGGATTGTGTTCGGGCCCTATGGCATGGGCCGCTGGGATGATGTCTATCCCTGGCTGTCGATGTTCACCTTTCCGCGTGGCACCAATGTGCAGTCGCTGGCCGAGCTGGGGGTGGTGTTCCTGATGTTCCTGATCGGGCTGGAGCTGTCGGTCGAGCGCCTGTGGGCCATGCGCCGCTGGGTGTTCCTGGGGGGCACGGCGCAGGTGCTGCTCAGCGCCGTACTGATTGGCGCGCTGGCCTGGGCGTTTGGCAATGCTTCCGAGGTGTCGGTGGTGCTGGGCCTGGTGCTGGCGCTGTCGTCCACGGCGGTGGTGATGCAGCTCTTGTCACAGCAGCGGGCCATGGCCACGCGTCTGGGCCAGGCCACCTTTGCCATCCTGATGCTGCAGGACTTTGCCGTGGTGCCCCTCTTGATCCTGGTGGACCTGCTGGGCCGCGATGGCAACACGGGTTTTGCCACGCTGCTGGGGCTGGTCGCGCTCAAGTCGTTCACGGCGGTGGCGCTGATCTTTCTGCTGGGGCGGCGCCTGCTGGGGCCGGTGTTTCGCTACTTCACGGCGCAGCGCCAGCCCGAGGTGTTTGTGGCGCTGACGCTGCTGGTCGCCCTGGGCATTGCCGGGGCCACGGCGGCAGTGGGCCTGTCGCTGGCGCTGGGGGCCTTCCTGGCCGGCCTCTTGCTGGCGGAAACCGAGTTCCGCCACGAAGTGGAAGTGACGATCGAGCCGTTCAAAGGCCTGCTGATGGGCCTGTTCTTCATGGCGGTGGGCATGGACATCAATCTGGCCGAACTGGCCAAGCACCATGTCTGGATCGCGGCCTCGGTGCTGGGGCTGGTGCTGATCAAGGCCGTAGTGGCGGGCGGCGTGCTGCGCCTGGGCGGCTTGGGCTGGGGCAAGTCGGTGGAAGGGGGCTTGTTGCTCAGCCAGGGTGGGGAATTCGCTTTCGTGATCGTCTCGGCCGCAGCGGCGACCAAGCTGCTGCACAAGGACGTGGCCCAGTTCATGATGCTGGTGGTCAGCCTGAGTCTGATGGTCAGCACCCTGGTCGCCAAGCTGGGCCAGCAGTTGGGGCGGCGCCTGGACCGGGTGGCGGCCGGCGATGCGCCCGAGGAGGATTTCCTGCCCGAGTCCCTGTCCGGCCATGTGGTGATTGCCGGCTTTGGGCGGGTGGGGCAGCTCCTGGCCGATGTGCTGGAAAAGCAGGGCGTGCGCTACGTCGCCATCGAGCACGATGCCCGCGTTGCCGCACAGATGCGGGCGCAAGGGCGGTCGGTGGTCTATGGCAACGCCGCCCGGGTCGAGCTGCTGCGCAAGCTGCACACCCGCGACGCGGCAGCCCTGCTGGTCACGATGGACCAGGCCAGCGCGGCGATGCACACCGTGCGCAGCGCCCGGCTGGAGTGCCCCGACCTGCCGATCTTTGCCCGTTCGCGCGACGAGGCCCACGCCCATGCGCTCTTCGAGGTGGGCGCGACTTCGGTGGTGCCCGAGACCCTGGAGTCCACCCTGCAGCTGACGGCCTTTGCCCTGCAGACTGTGGGGGTCACGGATGCCCTGGTCCAGGCCACGCTGGAAGCCGAGCGCAAAGCGCGCACGCGCTGAGGCGCCGCTCAGCGCCCTGGCGCGCCCAGCAGGCGGGAGATGGCGGTGGCCGCCTCGCGCAGCGCAGGCAGCAGCGCAGCCTGCATCTGTTCGGCGCTGGTCCGATGGATCTGGCCGCTGATGTTCAGCGCGGCCACGGTGCGGCCCTGCCGGTCGTGCAGCGGTGCAGCAATGGAGATCAGGCCCTCTTCCAGTTCCTGGTCCACCAGGCACCATCCCTGGCGGCGCACGGCCAGGATGCGTTCGTGCAGCTCCGTGGGATCGGTCACGGTGTGGGTGGTCAGCGCCTGCAGGGGCAGGGCGGCCAGGCGGGTTTCCAGCGCCTCGTCGGGCAGGGCCGCCAGCAGCACCCGGCCCATCGAGGTCCAGGCCGCTGGCAGCCGGGAGCCCACGCCCAGGTTGTTCTGCATGATCTTGTGCGTGTGCACGCGCAGCACATAGACGATGTCCAGCCCGTCGAGCACGGCGGCGGAGCAGGATTCGTGCACCTGCTCCACCAGGGCTTCCATCACCGGCTCGGCCAGGTTCCAGATCGGCAGCGAGGACAGGTAGGCAAAGCCCAGGTCCAGGATGCGCGGCGCCAGCCGGAAGCCTTTGCCTTCGGCCTCGACATAGCCCAGGGTCTGCAGCGTCAAGAGGATGCGCCGGGCACCGGCGCGGGTCAGGCCGGTCTGGGCCGCGACTTCGCTCAGGGTCTGTACCGGGCTCCTGGCACTGAACGAGCGGATCACTTCCAGCCCGCGGGCAAAGGATTGCACGTAGCTGTCGCTGGGCTTGGGGCTGTCGGCTGGGGGACTGTCCATCGCATTCATCGTTCTATAATTCCAATTGCGAACATTTGTTCGTAATTAGAACACTTTTGACAGCTCGCGCAAAGGAGACGATGAATGATCAACAAGTTGGCGGATTCCGTGGCAGAGGCCCTGTCTGGCGTTCGGGATGGGGCGACGGTGCTGGTCGGTGGTTTTGGCAATGCGGGCATTCCGTCCGAGCTGATCGATGGGCTCATCGAACAAGGTGCGAAGGACCTGACCATCGTCTGTAACAACGCGGGCAATGGCGACCACGGCCTGGCAGCCCTGCTCAAGGCGGGGCGGGTGCGCAAAATCCTGTGCAGCTTTCCGCGCCAGGCAGACAGCTACGTGTTTGACGGCCTGTACCGCAGCGGCCAGATCGAGCTGGAACTGGTGCCCCAAGGCAATCTGGCCGAGCGCATCCGTGCGGCGGGCGCGGGCATTGGCGCCTTTTTCTGCCCCACGGGCTACGGCACCGAGCTGGCCAAGGGCAAGGAAACCCGCGAGATCCACGGCAAGCAGTACGTGCTTGAATACCCGATCCACGGCGACGTGGCGCTGATCAAGGCGGAAGAGGGCGACCGCTGGGGCAACCTCACTTACCGCAAGGCGGCGCGCAACTTCGGTCCGGTGATGGCCACCGCGTCCAAGCTGACCGTGGCGTCCGTGCACACCGTGCGCGAGCTGGGCGAGATGGACCCCGAAGCCATCGTCACCCCCGGCATCTTCGTACACAAAGTGGTGAAGGTGCCGCGTGTGGCGACCCAGGCCGGTGGTTTCAAGAAATAAGCCCCCAGGGCACAAGGAGCAAGCATGAGCAGCTATCAAAAACGCAGCAAAGACGAATTGGCCCGGCGCGTGGCGCAAGACATCCACGACGGCGCCTACGTGAACCTGGGCATTGGCCAGCCCACGCTGGTGGCCAACCACCTGCCGCCCGGCATCGAGATCGTGTTGCAGAGCGAGAACGGCATCCTGGGCATGGGCCCGGCCCCCGCGGAGGGCGAAGAGGACTACGATCTGATCAACGCCGGCAAGCAGCCCGTCACCCTGCTGCCGGGCGGTTCCTTCTTCCACCATGCCGACAGCTTCGCCATGATGCGCGGCGGGCACCTGGACATTTGCGTGCTGGGCGCCTTCCAGGTCTCGGCCACCGGCGACCTGGCCAACTGGAGCACCGGCGAGCCGGGGGCGATCCCCGCCGTGGGCGGCGCGATGGACCTGGCCATTGGCGCCAAGCAAACCTGGGTGATGATGGACCTGCTGACCAAGCAGGGCCAGAGCAAGGTCGTGGCGCAATGCACCTACCCGCTGACGGGCATTGGCTGCGTCAAGCGCATTTACACCGAGCTGTGCACGCTGGCCTGCACGCCGCAGGGCCTGCAGCTCATCGACCGGGTCGAGGGACTGGACCACGCCGAGCTGGAGCGCCTGGTGGGCCTGCCCATCGCCCAGGCCTGAGATCGATTTTTTCACTGGAGACAAACCGCATGAACCACGCTTTTATCTGTGACGCCATCCGCACCCCCATCGGCCGCTATGGCGGCGCACTGTCCAGCGTCCGCACCGACGACCTGGGCGCCATTCCCCTGAAGGCCCTGATGGCCCGCAACCCGAATGTGGACTGGGCCGCGGTCACCGACGTGCTCTATGGCTGCGCCAACCAGGCGGGCGAGGACAACCGCAACGTGGCCCACATGGCCTCGCTGCTGGCGGGTCTGCCCATTGACGTGCCCGGCGCTACCATCAACCGCCTGTGCGGTTCCGGCCTGGACGCCGTGGGCACCGCCGCCCGCGCCATCAAGTCGGGCGAAGCAGGCCTGATGATTGCCGGCGGCGTGGAAAGCATGAGCCGCGCCCCGTTTGTGATGCCCAAGGCTGAATCCGCCTTCAGCCGCAACAACGCGGTGTACGACACCACCATCGGCTGGCGCTTCGTC
>CAYZPX010000124.1:0-7838 GCA_964480105.1 uncultured Burkholderiaceae bacterium
TGATCGGCTATGCGGTGGACAGCTTCCTGCGCCGCAACGACGAGGAAAGCAGCGGCCCCGGCATTGGCTACATGGTCACCACCATCGTGCTGGACATCGTGCTGGGTTTTGCCGCTGCCATCATCGTGGCCTGGTTCAGCCGCCAGCGGGAGTTCCGTGCCGATGCGGGTGCCGCCCAGCTGATGGGCCGCCGCCAGCCCATGATCAACGCCCTGGCCCGCCTGGGCGGCGTGCATGCAGGCGAGTTGCCCAAGAGCGTGGCTGCCATGGGCATTGCCGGTGGCATTGGCCAGCTGTTTAGCACCCACCCGCCGATTGAAGAGCGGATTGCCCGCCTGCAAAACAGCCAGGGCTGATCGCTGGTCTGCCTGAACCTGAAAGCCGCCGAGGAGCCTGCTCCCGGCGGCTTTTTCTTTGGGGCTTTCGTGGATTGCCAAGTGCCGGAAATCAGGACAAAATGCGGCTGAGAGATTTATTTTGGAACTTTAGTCTCGTAAAAGCATTTATATTTTCTGTAATCCTGCTTTTCTTGACTGTTTCTTAGAGAGCGAGCCCATGGATCTGAACTTCACCCCCGAAGAGGAAGCCTTCCGCGCCGAAGTGCAGGCCTTCCTCCAGGACAAGCTGCCCGCACGCCTGTCCCAAAAAATCAAGGCTGGCGTCAAGCTGACCAAGGCCGAGCACGAGGAATGGCACGCCATCCTGCAGGCCAAAGGCTGGCTGGCCACGATCTGGCCCCAGGAATACGGCGGCCCCGGCTGGGACCCCGTGCGCAAGTTCATCTTCGAGAACGAATGCGCGCTGGCCAATGCGCCGCGCATCGAGCCCTTTGGCATCGTCATGCTCGGCCCCGTGCTGATCCACTTTGGCAACGAGGCGCAAAAAGCCCACTGGCTGCCCCGCATCCTCAACGGCGACGACTGGTGGTGCCAGGGTTATTCCGAGCCCGGCGCGGGTTCCGACCTGGCAGGCCTCAAGACCACTGCCGAGCGCGGTGTTGATGCCCAGGGTGAGCACTACATCGTCAACGGCCAGAAGACCTGGACCACGCTGGGCCAGCACGCCAACATGATCTTCTGCCTGGTGCGCACCAACAAAGAAGGGCGCAAGCAAGAAGGCATCAGCTTCCTGCTGATCGACATGAACACCCCTGGCATCGAGGTGCGCCCCATCCTCACCATCGAGGGTGGCCACGAGGTGAACGAGGTGTTCTTCACCAACGTCCGCGTGCCGGCCGAGAACTTGGTCGGCGGCGAGAACAAGGGCTGGACGATTGCCAAGTTTCTGCTCGGCCACGAGCGCACCGGGATTGCCGGCGTGGGCTTCTCGGTGGCCTTGCTGGAAAAGCTCAAGGTCGTCGCGAACAAGGTACTGCGCAATGGCCGTCCTCTGGCGCAGGACCCTGCTTTTGCCGCCCGCATGGCCAAGATCGAGATCGAACTCGAAAACATGAAGACCACCAACCTGCGCGTGCTCGCTGCCGTGGCCAGTGGCGCAGCTTCGGGGGCCGAGAGCTCCATGCTCAAGATCAAGGGCTCGGAAATCCGCCAGGAGCTGTATGCGCTGATCCGCCGTGCGGTGGGGCCGTATGCGCTGCCGTTCGTGGCTGGCTGGCTCAAGGACCTCGAGCGCGGCGAGCCCTTCGGCCCTGAAGAAGCCGCCACGGCCGCTGCCATGTATTTCAATTTCCGCAAGCTGTCCATTTATGGCGGCTCCAACGAAGTCCAGAAGAACATCATCTCCAAGATGGTTCTGGGCCTGTGAAAGGTGGACGATGAACTTTGAACATACCGAAGACCGCCGCATGCTGGCGGACACGCTGAACCGCTTCATTGCCGAGCAGATCCCTACCGACGTGCGCAACCGCATCGCTTACGGCGAGCAGGGCATGGACCGTGCCCTCTGGACCCAGCTGGCCGAACTGGGCGCCGTGGGCGCGCTGTTCCCCGAGGCCGATGGTGGCTTTGGCGGCGAAGGCTTTGATGTGGCCGTGGTGTTCGAGGCCCTGGGCCGTGGCCTGGTGGTCGAGCCCTTCCTGGGCGCGCTGGTCGTGGGCCGCGCCCTGACCGCTGCTTGCACCGAAGCGCAAAAGGCGCAACTGGCCCGCTTGATCGACGGCAGCACCGTGGCCGCGTTGGCCCACGACGAGGCCGGCACGCATTACGAGCTGTCCCGCGTGGCCACCCGTGCCGTGCGCAACGGCCAGGGCTGGACTCTGTCCGGCACCAAGGCCGTGGTGGTGCAGGGCGCCCAGGCCGACCTGCTGCTGGTCAGCGCCCGCACGGCGGGTGAGGTGCAGGACGAGGCTGGCATCTCGCTGTTCCTGGTGCCCGCGACCACCGCCGGCATCACCCGCCGCAGCTGCACCCGCATCGACGGCGGCCATGTCGCCGACATCACTTTCGATCAGGTCCAGCTGCCCACCGAGGCGCTGCTGGGCGCTGAAGGCCAGGGCTTTGCCGTGCTGGAGCAGGCCGTGGGCTGGGGCATCCTGGCGCTGGCCGCCGAATCCCTGGGCGCGATGGACGTTGCCAAGGACTTCACGCTGGACTACCTGCGCACCCGCAAGCAGTTCGGCGTGGTGATCGGCAGCTTCCAGGCCCTGCAGCACCGCATGGCCGAGGTGCTGCTGGAGATCGAGCAGACCCGCTCCGCCGTCATCAACGCCGCCGCCGCCATGCAGTCCCCCGACCGCCGGGTGCGCGAGAAGGCGCTGTCCGCCGCCAAGTTCACCGTGGGCCGCATCGGCACCCTGGTGGCCGAAGAGAGCATCCAGATGCATGGCGGCATCGGCGTGACCTGGGAGCTGCCGCTGGCGCACTACGCCAAGCGCCTGGTGATGATCGACCACCAGTTCGGCGACGAAGACCACCACCTGGCCCGCTTCGCGGCCCTGGGGCAGGCATGAGCGCCGACGCCACCCCGCTGCTGCAGCGGCGCGAAGGCGCGGTGCTGGTCTTGTCCAACAACAACCCGGCCGCCCGCAACGCGCTGTCGCCGGCGTTCTACGCGGCGCTGACCCAGGCGCTGGCCGATGCCGAGGCCGACCCCAGCGTGGGCGCCATCGTGCTGACGGGCGAGGGCGGGCATTTCTGCTCCGGCGGCGACCTGCGCCAGTTGGCCAAGCGCCGCGAGCTGCCAGTCGAGGAGCGCCGCGCCAAGCTGGAAGGCCTGCACGACCTGGTCCGCGCCGTGCGCGATTGCCGCAAGCCGGTGATCGCCGCGGTGGAGGGCGCCGCCGCGGGCGCCGGCCTGTCCCTGGCCCTGGCCTGCGACATGCTGGTGGCGTCGAAGAACGCCGTGTTCTCGGTCGCCTACGTCAAGGTCGGCCTCACGCCGGATGGCGGCGCCACGGCCTTCCTGGCGGAGTTCGTCTCGCGCCAGGTGCTGACCGAGCTGTGCCTGACGGGCGAGCGCCTCTCGGGCGAACGCCTGCACGCGCTGGGCCCCGTCAACCGCCTGGCCGAGCCGGGTCAGGCCTTGGCCGAGGCCCTGGCGCTGGCCGCCCAGGTGGCCTCCGGTCCCGAGCTGGCCATGGCCCGCATCAAGGCCCTGTGCCACGGCGCCTACGACCACACGCTCGAAGCCCAGCTGGAGCAGGAAGCACAATGGATGGTGCAGTCGCAGGTGACCGAAGAGTCCCGCGAAGGCATCGGCGCGTTTCTGGAAAAGCGCGCGCCCGATTTCACGGCCCTGCGCACCTCCCAGGCCTGAGCCTGGCAAAGAGACAGACACCCATGACCCACACCACAAGCGCCGCAATGACCCCTTTGGATGCCCCCGCCGACATGGATTTCCCGCTCGAAGGGGTGCGGGTACTGGACCTTTCGCGGGTGTTTGCCGGCCCCATGTGCGGCATGGTGCTGGCCGACTTTGGCGCCGAGGTCATCAAGGTGGAGCACCCCGGCCGTGGTGACGACACGCGCGACTGGGGCATGCGCATCGGCGAGACCGAAACCACCTACTTCAACAGCATGAACCGCAACAAGCGGTCGATCACCGTGGACCTGCAAACGCCCGAGGGCGTGAAGCTCATCCACGACCTGCTGCCGCAGTGCGATGTGGTGATCCAGAACTTCAAGACCGGCGGCGCCGAGAAGCTGGGCCTGGGCTATGCGCAGCTCAAGGCCCTCAAGCCCGACCTGATTTATTGCTCGGTGGCGGGCTACGACAGCTCCGGCCCCGAGGCCAAGCGCCCCGGCTATGACCTGGTGATCCAGGGCGAGGCGGGCCTGATGGCGCTGAACGGTGAGGCCCACCAGCCCCCGCTGAAGTTCGGCGTGGCCGTGGTGGACCTGATGACCGGCATGTACGCCGCCCAGGCCGTGCTCGCTGCACTGTTCCGACGGGAGCGCACCGGCAAGGGCCGCCACATCGAAATGGCGCTGTACGACTGCGGCCTGATGGTCACCGGCTACTACGGCCTGGACGCGATGCAGCTGGGCCACGACCCGCAGCGCTACGGCAACGCCCACCCGTCCATCGTGCCCTACGGCATGTACGACGCGGCCGATGGCCCGCTGATCATTGCCGTGGGCAACAACGCGCAGTTCGACAAGTTCTGCCGCCAAGTCATCGAGCGCCCGGACATCGTCGAGGACCCGCGTTTTGCCACCAACGTGAACCGGGCCCAGAACCGCCTGGCCATTGCGCCCCTGCTTAAGGAACTGATTGCCAGCCTCCCGCGCGATGTCCTGCTGGAGCGCCTGACCGCTGCCGGCATCCCCTGCGGCAAGGTGGCCGGCCTGCACGAAGCCCTGACCAGCGAGCGCACCCGCCGCAGTGGCTTGGTGCGTGACATGCCCCATCCCGTGGTCGGCACCACCCCGGTGTTTGCACCCCCCTACCGCCTGGACGGCCAGCGCCTGCCCATTCGGAGTGCTCCCCCCACGCTGGGTGAGGGCACCCGCGAGGTGCTGCAGCAGCTCTTGCAACTGCCCGAGAATGAGCTGCAGGCCCTGCGCGACAAGGGCGTGCTGACGCTGCCGACAGCCCGGACATAGCCTGGTGGCATGCGGTGAAGAAAGCTCCTAAAAAGAGAGCTAGTACCGCTCACCAAATAAGGCCTAGGGCCTGTTTTGACTGGTATTTTTTGACAACAAAAGGAGACAAGCATGACCTCTTCCACCCCCCGCCGCCAGTGGCTCATTCACGCCAGCGTGGTCACCGCCGCCATGTGGGGCCTTGGCGCCCAGGCCCAGACCGCCAGCGCCTTTCCGGCCAAGCCGGTGCGCATCGTCGTGCCCTTCAACGCGGGGGGGGCGACCGACATCCTGGCCCGTACCCTGGCCGAGAAACTGTCCGCCAAATGGGGGCAGCCGGTGGTGGTGGACAACCGGGGCGGGGCCGCCGGGGTGGCCGGCAGCGATGTCGTGGCCAAGGCCGCCCCGGATGGCTACACCCTGCTGCTGTCGCTGACCACCTCCATGCTGACCAACCAGTTCCTCTTCGAGAAACTGCCCTACAACCCCCAGCGCGATTTCGCGCTGGTGTCGCTGCTGGCCTATGGCCCGGTCGTGCTGGTGGCCCACCCCAGCGTGCCCGCCAACACCGGGCCCGAGCTCCTGGACTACATCGCCCGCAACAAGGGCAAGCTCGCCTACGGCTCCTGGGGCGTGGGCTCCACGGCGCACCTGGTCGGCGCCTTCATGAGCCAGAGCCTCAAGGCCGACATGAGCCATGTGGCCTACAAGGGCGAGGCCCCGATGCTGCAGGACCTGATCGGGGGACAGACGCAAATCGCCATCTCCAGCGCCATGGGCGCCAAGCCGCACATCGAGTCCGGCAAGCTCAAGGCCATTGGCGTGACGGGCGAGCAGCGCATGCCCGTGCTGCCCAACGTGCCCACCTTGTCCGAGCAGGGCCTGAAGGACGATGTCTACCGCGTCGTCGGCTGGCTGGGCATGGCCGCGCCCGCCAAGACCCCGCCCGAGATCGTGCAGCGCATCGGTGCCGACGTGGCCGCCGCCGTCGCCCTGCCCGAGGTGCGCGAGCGCATCAGCGCCATGGGTTTCCCGCCCGCCGGCACCACGCCCGAACAGTTCAATGCCGTCTACCAGCGCGACCTGCCCGTCTGGCAGAACCTGGTGAAGCTCTCCGGCGCCAAGCTGGACTGACACGCCGACCACAAGGAGACCGTTTGCATGAGCACCCCCACGTCCCTGCCGCCGTTCCGCACCATCCCGGACCTGGTGCGCGAGCATGCCCGCCAGCGCCCGCAGGCCCTGGCCCTGGCCGATGAGCACGGGCGCCTGAACTGGGCGCAGCTTGACGCCGCCATGGACCGCGTCGCGGCCAGCCTGCACCGCGATGGCGTGCAGCCAGGCGAGGTGGTGGCGCTCTGCGCGGCGCCCTCGGTCCGTTACGCCGTCCTGTACCTGGGGGCCCTGCGCGCCGGGGTGGCCGTGGCCCCGCTGGCCCCCTCCGTCACGCCCGAGCAGCTGGTGGGCATGCTGGGCGATGCCGAGGCCCGGCGCTTCTTCGTCGATGCCATGGCGCTCCCGCTGCTGCCCGAACCCTCCCCCTGGTCCCTGGTGTCGCTGGACGGCCAGGCCCCCGGGCAGGCCTGGGACGACTGGTTGGCGCCGGAAGGCAGCCGGCCCCAGCCCTTCACGGCCACGCCGGAGCACCCGTTCAACATCATTTATTCCTCTGGCACCACCGGCACGCCCAAAGGCATCGTGCAACCGCACGGCATGCGCTGGGGCCATGTGGTGCGCGGCATGGCGCAGGGCTATGGGCCCGACAGCATCACGCTGCTGGCCACGCCGCTGTATTCCAACACCACGCTGGTGTCCTTCTTCGCCTCGGTGGCGCTGGGCGGTAGCGTGCGCATCCTGCCCAAATTCGATGCGCTGCGGTACCTGCAAATTGCCCAGCAAATTCGTGCCACGCACACCATGCTGGTGCCCGTGCAGTACCAGCGCATCATGGCGCTGCCGCAGTTTGGCGACTTCGACCTGTCGTCCTTCCGCGCCAAGTTCTGTACCAGCGCGCCGTTCCGCGCCGAGCTCAAGGCCGATGTGCTGGCCCGCTGGCCCGGGCAGCTGTACGAGTTCTACGGCATGACCGAGGGCGGCGGCAGCTTCATCCTGGAAGCCCACAAACACCCGCACAAGCTGCACACCGTGGGCCAAGCCGCCAGCACTTCCGAGATTCGCTTCATCGACGAGGACGGCAATGAGCTGCCCCCCGGCGCCACCGGCGAGGTGGTCGGTCACTCGCCCGCGATGATGACCGGCTACCACAAGCAGCCCGAGAAAACCCGCGAGGCCGAGTGGTTCGATGCCAGCGGCAAGCGCTTCATTCGCACCGGCGATGTGGGCCGCCTGGACGAAGACGGCTTCCTGATCCTGATGGACCGCCGCAAGGACATGATCATCACCGGTGGTTTCAACGTCTATCCCAGCGATCTGGAGGCCGAATTGCGTAAGCACCCCGCCGTGGCCGATGTGGCCGTGACCGGCGTGCCCTCCGAAGCCTGGGGCGAAACCCCCGTCGCCTTTGTCTGCCCCCAGCCTGGCACGACCGACACCCCGGAGCAGATCCTGGCCTGGTACAACGCCCGCGCCGGAAAAACCCAGCGCCTGTCGGCCCTGCATTTCATCGACGAATTGCCCCGCAGCGCGATTGGCAAGGTGCTCAAGCGCGAACTGCGTGAGCGTCACCTTCACCTCTCAACATCAACGCCTCAACCGAAAGGAACCCCATGAAAATCCTCGTCCCCGTCAAGCGCGTGGTGGACTACAACGTGAAAGTGCGCGTCAAGAGCGACGGCAGCGGAGTGGACATTGCCAACGTCAAGATGAGCATGAACCCCTTTGACGAAATCGCCGTGG
>CAYZPX010000125.1:0-7827 GCA_964480105.1 uncultured Burkholderiaceae bacterium
CGCGGTGGAACACCGTGCCGTCGTAGTGCTTGTCCTTGACGTACTGCAGGAAGTTGTCCACGGTCTTGGGTGCCTTGGCGGGGTTCAGTTCCACCACGATGTCGCCCAGGCTGGTGCTCAGCTTGACCTGTGGCGCGGTCTGGGCCAGCGCCGGATTTGCTATTGAAAAGAGAGCTAGTACCGCAGTACCTACGGCCTGCAAGCCGATTTTCCTTCGGGAAATCATCCAATCACTCCTTCAAAAAAGATCTGCCACTGGTTGCCACGGCGGGTCCAGTACTGGCGTTTGACGGGGCCGGTGCGGGCGCCTTCAGCGACTTCGCCAAAGGTGACGACCATGGTGTCGCTGGAGTCGGTCCAGCGCAGCGTGGCCTTGTCCTTGAGCTGTAGCGGGCGGCCCCGCAGGGCCTGGGTCTCGGCGTGCAGCTGGCTGCTCCATTCACCCAAGGCCTGGTTTTTCTGGCCCTGAAAGTCCGGGGCATAAAAGCCCAGCAGTTTCTGTAGATCACCCCGGGACTTGGCCGTGCGCCATTCGTCGAGCACCTTGTCAAAGGATTTGCGCTCGGCCTGGATCTGCTGGGGCTGGGCCCATTGCAGCTGCTGGGCGATCACCACAGGCGTGGAGCGGGGCTCCACCGTGCGCAGCAGCCGCTCCAGGTCGGGGTTGGCCAGCACCAGGCAGCCATCGCTGGCCAGCGGTGCGCGCGAGAACTGTTCGGAGGGCGTGCCATGCAGCCAGATCCCACTGCCCGTCTTGCCGCGCAGCTGGTCCAGCGGGTTGGGGTAGTTGATGGGTAGGGCGCCAGCGCCATAAAAGTCCCGCAGCGTGGCGGGATCCAGCCGGCTGGTGATGAAGTACACGCCCAGCGGTGTGCGCTGGTCGCCTTCGGCCGCTTTCTCGGTCCCCAGTTTGCCGACCGAGGCGTAGTAGTCCGCCACCAGCTTCAGTCCCTGCGGGCTGTTCTCGAACAGGTACAGGCGGGAGCGGCTGGCGTCCACGGCGATGGCGTGCTTGTAGCGCGGCGCCAGTTCGAGGAATTGCGTGGGGATGCTGCCCGGGCTGGGCCGGTGCTTTTGGGCGTCGATGCGCCGGCGGGATTCCTGGCGAAGGTCGCCCAGCGTGGACTGGGCTTCGGGGATGGTGCCTGCCAAGGCCCCTGGCACATCGCCCAGCTGCCGCACGGGGCGGATGCGGGCAGCGTGCAGGTCACCCAGGGCCAGCTGGGCGAGTTGGAAGTTCGGGTGGTCACGCACCAGGCTCTCGGCCTTGGCCAGCGCTTCCTTGCCACGCCCCTGGCTGGTCAGGTGAAAGACTTCGAGCAGCCGTGCCTCCGCCTGGCCATCGCGCAGGGGCACGCTGGCATCGCCACGGCCCTTGCCTTGGGCCAGCGCCAGGCTGGAACACAGTGCGCCACCCACCAGGGCGAGCACCGCCCGCGGCCACCAGGAGGATTTCCTCGTCAGATGCATCCAGTTTCAGTCAACAACAAATCAAAACACAGGGCACAAGGTGAAAGGCCCGCATGTGCGGGCCCGTTGCGGGGGCGGGGCCGCGTCAGTTGCCCGAGTTTTCGCGCACGATCTTCCAGCGGCCATCGCTCTGGACCAGGTCCAGGGTCTTGCGGCTGGTGACGTTCAGTGCATCGGCGCTGTAAGCCTGTTTGAACTGGGCACTGGCCTTGTCACCATTTACGGTGACCTTGATGTCCGACAGTTTCACGCTGATCTTGGACTTGCCCATGATGCGTGATTCGCGCTCCTTTTCCCAGGCACTGCGGGATTTTTTGCCTGGCGGATCGAAATTTTTGTCGTATGCCGCCAGGTAGCCCTTCATATCCTTGGCGGCCCAGGCGTTGGCCCAGGCGTTGATGGCGGCCATCGCAGCCTGTTGGGCGGCTTCATTGCCTGCCGCTTCTGCCACGGGAGTGGCTGGCGCTGGGGCGGGTGCCGGGGCTGCAGTGGGGGCTGTAGCAGCGGCCGTGGCAACGGCGGGCGCAGCAGCCGGGGCCGCTGCAGGTTTGGCGTTGGGGGTGGCTGGCGCAGCAGGCGCAGACCCTTTGGCATTGGCCAGCGCCGTGCTGTTGGCGCGGTTGCCGGACTTCCCGGTGGGCTCGGTAGAGAACAGTTCCCGGATCAGCGCCAGCTTGGGCTTGACGGTGTTGGCGCTGTTCTGGTCCAGCTGCAGCGCCTTGTTGTAGGCCTGGCTGGCCAGTTTGGCGTAGATGTCACCCAGGTTTTCGTGGGCGGTGGCGTAGCTGGGGTTGGTACGGATCGCCATGTCCAGTGCAGTGCGGGCCTTGTCCAGCTGGTTTTGGTTGGCGTACAACACGGCGAGGTTGTTGTAGGGCTCAGGCAGCTCGGGGTAGTCCTCGGTCAGCTTGGTGAATGTGGCGATGGCCTCGTTTTGCTTGCCGGCTTCGGCCTGCGCCACGCCACGCAGAAAGCGCAGCTGCGGGTCCCGTGGCGCGGCGTTCAGACGCTGGTCAGCGCGTGCCAGGGCCTCGGTCGGCTTGCCCGACTTGAGCAGCTGCTGGATCTCTGCATAGTCGTTTGCGTATGCCAGAGGAGTGGCACAGCAGGCAGAGAGTACCAGCAGGCGCAGGAGTCTGGAAAGGGGGTGGCAGGCTTGCGTCATGGTCAAGAAATTCCTTGAAAAATCAGGCCCGCGAGGGGCCTTATACTGCGGCGGATTGTAGCCCAGGGGTCTGCCACCGCCTCCCGCCCTGCAGGGCCCGCCTCCGCCGGTTCCAGACGGTCTGTCTCCAGGCGCTTGCAGCACGTGCCTCCGTGCTCCACACCCCACCCTGTACCGAGTTCCCATGAGTTTGCGCATCTACAACACGCTGTCGCGTGCCTTGGAAGACTTTTCCCCGATCGAGCCCGGCCATGTCCGCATGTATGTCTGCGGCATGACGATTTACGACCTGTGCCACATCGGCCACGCCCGCATGATGATGGCCTTTGACGTGGTGCAGCGCTGGTTCAAGGCCAGCGGCCTGCGCGTGACCTACGTGCGCAACATCACCGACATTGACGACAAGATCATCAAGCGCGCGGTCGAGCGAAACATCACCATCCGCCAGCTGACCGACGAGATGATCGCCGCGATGCACCAGGACATCGCCCAGCTCGGCATTGAGCCACCCACCGTCGAGCCCCGCGCCACCGAATATGTGCCGCAGATGCTGGCGCTGATCGGCCAGCTGCAGGACAAGGGCCTTGCCTACGCCTCGGGCAATGGCGACATGAACTACGCCGTGCGCAAGTTCCAAGGCTACGGCAAGCTCTCGGGCAAGTCACCGGACGAGCTGCGCGCCGGCGAGCGCGTGGCGGTGCAGGACGGCAAGGAAGACCCGCTGGACTTTGTGCTCTGGAAAGCCGCCAAGCCTGGCGAGCCGCCCGAGGCGCAGTGGGCCAGCCCCTTTGGCACCGGCCGTCCGGGCTGGCACATCGAATGCTCGGCCATGAGCTGTGCCACCTTGGGTGAAACCTTTGACCTGCATGGCGGCGGTGCTGACCTGCAGTTCCCGCACCACGAGAACGAAATCGCCCAGAGCGAAGGCGCCACCGGCAAGCCCCTGGCGCATTTCTGGGTCCACAATGGGTTCGTGCGGGTGGACAACGAGAAGATGAGCAAGTCGCTGGGTAACTTCTTCACGATCCGTGAGGTGTTGGCCAAGTACGACCCCGAGACCGTGCGCTTTTTCATCGTGCGCACCCACTACCGCAGCCCGTTGAACTACAGCGACGCCCATCTGGACGACGCCCGCAGCGCGCTCAAGCGCCTGTACACCGCGCTGGATGCCGTGGTGCCGCAGACCCTCGCTGCTATCGATTGGACCGATCCCCACGCTGCCCGCTTCAAGGCCGCGATGGACGAGGACTTTGGCACCCCGGAAGCCGTGGCCGTGCTGTTTGACCTGGCCACCGAGGTCAACAAGACCCGTTCGCCCGCGCTCGCGGGTTTGCTCAAGGCGCTGGGCGGTTGCCTGGGACTCTTGCAGGGTGACCCCAAGGCGTTCCTGCAGGCCGGTGCCAGCCTGGACGAAGCCGCCATCCAGGCCCAGATTGCCGCGCGTGCTGCGGCCAAGGCCGCCAAGAACTTTGCCGAGGCCGACCGCATCCGCCAGGAACTGCTGGCCCAGGGCATCGTGCTCAAGGACGGCCCTGCAGGTACCACCTGGGAGGCCGCCCAGTGATACTTTATTTTGTAGGTGGAGACCAGCCCGTGCCGGGGGGCAAGCATGCCCGCCCCTGAACCCCAAATTTCTACCGGGCTGACGTTGGGCGCCCAGGAGCTGGCCATGCCCGCCTACTGGGCGGAAGCCTGCAAATACCTGGTCAAGAAGGACCGGGTGATGAAGCGCCTCATCCCGCAGTTGGGCGATGCGCGCCTGCGCACCCGGGGCGATGCGTTTGCCACCCTGGCGCGCAGCATCATCGGTCAGCAGATTTCCGTCAAAGCTGCCCAAAAAGTCTGGGAGCGCTTTTCTGCTCTGCCCAGCGCGATGGCGCCCGACCAGGTGCTGAGGCTCAAGGTGGACGACATGCGGGCAGCAGGGCTCTCGGCCCGCAAGATCGACTATCTGGTGGACTTGGCCTTGCATTTCGAATCGGGCCAACTGCACGTGCGCGACTGGGAGGCGATGGACGACGAGGCCATCATCCGCGAGCTGGTCGCCATTCGGGGCGTGGGCCGCTGGACGGCCGAAATGTTCCTGATTTTTTACCTGATGCGCCCCAACGTGCTGCCCCTGGACGACGTGGGGCTGATCAAGGGCATCAGCCTGAATTACTTCTCGGGCGACCCCGTCAGCCGCAGCGACGCCCGCGAAGTGGCCGAGGCTTGGAAGCCCTGGTGCAGCGTGGCGACTTGGTATATTTGGCGCTCGCTCGATCCGCTGCCGGTGGAGTATTGATGCTTGTGGGGGGCCTTCCCAGGTCCCAAGCGCTGCGCAAACAAGGCCCTTTTCAAGGCTTGGCGCAAGGAGGAAAAAACAATGGCGAAAAAAACATTCCTGGATTTCGAGCAGCCGATTGCCGAGCTGGAAACCAAAATTGAAGAGTTGCGCTACGTGCAGACCGAAAGCGCGGTCGATATCTCCGAGGAGATCGACCAGCTCAGCAAGAAAAGCCTGCAGCTGACCAAAGACATCTACGGCAGCCTGAGCCCCTGGCAAATCACCAAAATCGCCCGTCATCCCGAGCGGCCTTACACGCTGGACTATGTGCGCGACGTGTTCACAGATTTCGTCGAACTGCACGGCGACCGCCATTACGCCGATGACCTGTCCATCGTGGGCGGCTTGGCCCGCTTCAATGGCCACCCCTGCATGGTGCTGGGTCACCAAAAAGGCCGCGACACCAAGGAACGCGCGCTGCGCAACTTCGGCATGAGCAAGCCTGAGGGTTACCGCAAGGCCCTGCGCCTGATGAAGACCGCCGAGAAGTTCAAGCTGCCGGTCTTCACGTTTGTGGACACCCCCGGCGCTTACCCCGGCATCGACGCCGAAGAGCGCGGCCAGTCCGAGGCCATCGGTCGCAACATCTTTGAAATGGCCCAGTTGCAGGTGCCCATCATCAGCACCATCATTGGCGAAGGCGGCTCGGGCGGTGCTTTGGCCATCGGTGTGGGCGACCAGGTCGTGATGCTGCAATACGCGGTCTATTCGGTGATCAGCCCCGAGGGCTGCGCCTCCATCCTCTGGAAAACCAGCGACCGTGCCCAGGACGCTGCCGAGGCCCTGGGCCTCACTGCGCACCGCCTCAAGGCGCTGGGCTTGGTGGACAAGATCGTTAGCGAGCCTGTGGGCGGCGCCCACCGCGATCCCAAGCAGATGGCCGCGTTCCTCAAGCGTGCGCTGGGCGATGCCTTCCGCCAGGTCGCCGACCTCAAGCCCCAGGAGCTGCTGGACCGCCGCTACGAGCGCCTGCAAAGCTACGGCCGCTTCAGCGATACCAAGTCTGACCGTCGCTGATCTGGCGGCGTCGCCCTCTGGCGAAGCATGACCCAGTCCTTCGAGGCCGCGATGGCGGCCTTTCGACCGACCTTGCCACTAGCGGTCGGCTTGAGTGGCGGCGCTGACTCCACCGCTTTGCTGCTGGCCTGTGTGCGTCGCTGGCCCGGGCAAGTCCAGGCCTTCCATGTCCACCACGGCCTGCAAGCGGCAGCCGACCACTTTGCGACGTTTTGTGGGGACCTGTGCGCCCGCCTGGGCGTGGCTCTGTCCGTCCAGCGCGTGAACGCGCGCCACGCACCCGGCCAAAGTCCAGAGGATGCGGCCCGGCAGGCCCGTTATGAGGCTTTTAGGGCGCTAGCCCAACAGAATCCAGCGGTACTAGCTATTCAATCGATAGCACTGGCCCAGCACGCCGACGACCAAGCCGAGACCGTCTTGCTCGCCTTGTCCCGTGGCGCCGGGGTGGCGGGCCTGGCAGCCATGCCGTCCCGATGGCAGCGCGATGGGCTGGACTGGCACCGCCCCCTGCTGGGCGTGGCCGGCGCCGAGGTCCGCGCTTGGCTGCAGGCCCAAGGGCAGGACTGGATCGAAGACCCCAGCAACCAGAACCTGCAGTACACCCGCAACCGCATTCGTCGGCAGTTGATGCCTGCGCTGACCGAGGCTTTTCCCGCCTGGCGCGACACGGTGGCCCGCAGCGCCCGCCATGCGGCTGAAGCCGCCGAGCTGGCGCAGGTGCTGGCAGCAATCGATTTGGACCGTGTCGGGGTGCCGCCCGCCCTGGCCGCCTTGCAGGCCCTGAGTCTGGCCAGGCAGGCGAATGCCTTGCGCCACTGGTTGCGCAGCGCCCACCAGACCACGCCCAGTGCCGCCCAGCTGGCTGAGCTGTTGCGCCAGATCGCTGCCTGCACCACAGGCGGACACCGCATTCGCCTCAAAGTCGGGCGGGGTTTCGTGGTCCGCGAAGGGATAAACCTCGGTTGGTACAATTGACCGGTTTTGGTCTAACACTTGTACGAACAACGACGGCGCGCCAAAACACTTTCTTTCTGCGCCGCACCGGTCGTCTCGACACCCCGATATCCAATGGCATTGATCGTTCATAAATACGGCGGCACCTCGATGGGCTCCACGGAGCGCATCCGGAACGTTGCCAAGCGTGTGGCCAAGTGGGCGCGCGCAGGTCACCAGATGGTGGTGGTCCCCAGCGCCATGAGTGGCGAAACCAACCGCCTGCTCGGTCTGGCCAAGGAACTGGCCCCCGCCCGCGCCAACACCGCGTACCAGCGCGAGCTGGACATGTTGGCCGCCACTGGCGAGCAGGCCTCGTCGGCCCTGTTGGCGATTGCGCTGCAGTCCGAAGGCATGGAATCCGTCAGCTACGCGGGCTGGCAAGTGCCCATCCGCACCGACAGCAGCTACACCAAGGCCCGCATCGAGTCCATTGACGACCAGCGCGTGCGCGCCGACCTGTCTGCGGGCAAGGTGGTGATCGTTACCGGCTTTCAGGGGATCGACGACGCCGGCAACATCACCACGCTGGGCCGTGGAGGCTCCGACACTTCGGCCGTCGCTGTGGCGGCTGCGATGAAGGCCGACGAATGCCTGATCTACACCGATGTGGATGGCGTCTACACCACCGACCCCCGCGTGGCCCCTGAGGCCCGCCGTCTGAGCACGGTGAGCTTTGAAGAAATGCTCGAAATGGCCAGCCTGGGCTCCAAGGTGTTGCAGATCCGCTCGGTCGAGTTTGCAGGCAAGTACAAGGTGCCCATGCGCGTGCTGTCGAGCTTTACGCCCTGGGACATCGACATCAACGAAGAAGCCAAGTCCGGCACGCTGATCACTTTTGAGGAAGACGAAAAAA
>CAYZPX010000126.1:0-7820 GCA_964480105.1 uncultured Burkholderiaceae bacterium
CCATGATCAGCGCGTCGGGCTTCATGGCGATCACGGGCTCGATGTCGCGCAGGTAGGTGCGAATCTTGTCGTTGTGCGCGATCAGGTTGCTGGTCACAAAGAACTTCTTGCCACGGGCATGGGCCTCGGCGATGCCCTGCCCGATCTGCTCCAGGCGGAATTCGTTGTTACGCGCACGCAGGCTGTAGCGGGGCTGGCCGGCATAGACGGCATCGGCACCAAAGTCGTAAGCAGCGCGCATCTTGTCGAGCGATCCGGCGGGCAGCAGCAATTCGGGAATGCGGGGGGTGGTCATGGGGGGCTCCAGGCGAAAGGGCTTACAGGCTCACGACCGACAGGCCGGGCAGGGAGGGGGTGGGGAATTCCTCGGTGTCAAAGGCCTTGTCACCATCTTCGTCGGCCACGCCCGTGATCTGCAGGCCCTTGAAATCGAACTTGCTGTGGTCCATCAGGTGCGAGGGCACCACGTTCTGCAGCGCGGCGAACATGTTCTCGATGCGGCCAGGGTGCTTTTTCTCCCACTCGCGCAGCATGTTGCCGATCTGCTTGCGCTGCAGGTTCTCCTGGCTGCCGCAGAGGGTACAGGGAATGATGGGAAATTCGCGGTGCTCGGCCCAGCGGGTCAGGTCTTTCTCGGCCACATAGGCCAGCGGGCGGATCACCATGTGGCCGCCGTCGTCGCTCATCAGCTTCGGGGGCATGCCTTTGAGCTTGCCGCCAAAGAACATGTTCAAAAAGAAGGTCTGCAGGATGTCGTCGCGGTGGTGGCCCAGCGCGATCTTGGTGACCTTGAGCTCGTCGGCGACGCGGTACAGGATGCCCCGGCGCAGGCGGCTGCACAGGCTGCACATGGTCTTGCCCTCAGGGATCACCTTCTTGACGATGCTGTAGGTGTCTTGCGTCTCGATGTGGAAGGGCACGCCGATGCCCTGCAGGTACTCGGGCAGCACATGCGCCGGAAAACCCGGCTGCTTCTGGTCCAGGTTGACGGCGATCAGCTCGAACTGGATGGGCGCGCGGGCCTGCAGCTTGCGCAGAATGTCCAGCATGCCGTAGCTGTCTTTGCCGCCAGAGACGCAGACCATGACCCGGTCGCCCTCCTCGATCATGTTGAAATCCATGATCGCCTGCCCCACCTGACGGCACAGGCGCTTTTCCAGCTTGTGGAGCTCGCGCTCGATCTTGACGGTGTGGGCGGCTTCGGGGGCGCCTTCGGGGGCGTCCTCGGCAGTCCAGGAGGGGGTTTCGGTGGTGGCGTGCATAACTGGGGCTAAAAGCCCGCAATTATCCTTGCCAAGGCCCGATCACGCTTCCCGGCCCTGCCGAGCACCCTGCCCCACCCCGCCTTGCCCCGTTTTTGATTGACCCTTCGCCCTTGGAGCCCCTCGTGGACACCACCCGCCTCATCGCCATCCGCCACGGAGAAACCGCCTGGAATGTGGACACCCGCCTGCAGGGCCACCTGGACATTCCGCTGAACGAGCGCGGCCTCTGGCAAGCGGCCCAGGCTGGCCGGGCGCTGGCCGACGAGCCCGTGGCCGCCATCTACAGCAGCGACCTGGCGCGCGCCTTGGTCACCGCGCAGGCCATTGCACAGACCACGGGCGCGCCGCTGCGCACCACCGACCGCCTGCGCGAGCGCAGCTTTGGCTGGATGCAGGGGCGCACCTTTGCCGACATCGAGCAGAGCCACCCCGAAGAAGCCCGCCGCTGGCGCCAGCGCGACCCGGACTTTGCCGCCGAAGGGGGCGAATCACTGCGCCAGCTGCAGGCGCGCATCGCCGCCATCACCGAGACCCTCGCCCAGGCGCACCCCGGCGAGCTGGTGGTGCTGGTGGCCCACGGCGGGGTGATGGACATCCTCTACCGCCTGGCCACCCGCCAGGACCTGCAGGCGCCGCGCACCTGGTCGCTGGCCAATGCGGCGATCAACCGCCTGCTGTGGACCGGCGAGGGCCTCACCCTAGTGGGCTGGGGCGACACCAGCCACCTGGACCTTGGCAGTTTGGACGAAACTACGGCATAGCGGGTTTTGCTCGCAGTGGCTGGCTCTGCCCTGGCTTCGGCAACTGTCCGCATCAACAGAATGATTTTTGAGAGGCAGAAACTATGGCACTTTTTGTTCAAAAGCCCGTTTTTTGGAACACCGCAGCCTATCAACGCCCCTCGGGTGTTAAGGCTACCAGCGGCTACCCACAGAAGACGGGTTACGGCCACGAGGAGTGGAACAACTCAACACGGATGCAGCTGACCGCCAGTAACGGACAGCACTACCGCGTGTTTCACACTGAAGGTATTGGCAATGCACCGCTGGATGAAAACGCCGGGCAGACGTTTGTCTTCATGACGGCCTCGCACGGCGGGAGGCAGTATCTGGTCGGTATTGCAGGCAATGCGATGGGGCTCTTCGAGGATCACCACAAGCAGCAGCGTAAGGCGATTGCTCAACAGCTGTCGTTACACACCCTGTGGCAAGACGCTTGGAACGTTCCGAATGTGCAAACGCAATACCAAGGCAATCAGAAAAAATTTCTGAGAGACTGGAACAACGATCTGCATTGGATTCCCAACTGGGTATGTCCGGACGAGTTTTTCTGGTGGCTTGGCACTCCAGTTTTACTGGATCCCGAAGTGATCACAGGGGTGCCGGGGCAACAAAGGTTGCTCACCATGTTCAACAGTTACACCAACCTTGATCTGGCAACGGCCCAGCGGTACCTCGACGCAATTCCTGTCGCTCAACGCCAGGCAGCAGCGGGGAAGTGGCAACGCCTCAGCGATGCCGTGGGGTGCGCCCCACCAGAACCTTTGGCCGCCGAAGACATGCCGGATGGAAGCACCCCAGTTACGACTGTCTTGTCCACAGTTCATGCACGACGCGGCCAAGGGGAATTTCGGGCGGATTTGATGCAGGTGTGGGGTGGTGCCTGTGCCGTTACCGGTCTGACCTGCAACGAAGTGCTCCGGGCTTCCCACGTCAAACCGTGGGCTGACTCGACCACCAAAGAACGGCTCGACAGCCACAATGGATTGCTGTTATCGGCAAACTTGGACGCGCTGTTTGACAAAGGATTAATCACGTTTGACAGCAGCGGGCAGATGCAAATGTCAGCGCGCCTGACCAGCCAGGACCAAACGACACTGGGTTTGCCCAAAGCGCTGCGGCATCCCCCCAGCCAGCAACTGGCTGCGTACCTCGACTACCACCGACAAAACGTATTTCACTGAAAAACGCTCTGATGGCGGGCCAAGCACGGACAGGATGGGTGGTGCCTCAAGCATGGGCCGCAGTCTGCGCTACCAGACGCACGCCCAGCGCCTTGCACACCCGGTAAATCGTGTCAAAGCGTGGTTGTGATTCGGGGCGCAGGGCCTTGTACAGCGCCTCGCGGGTCAGGCCCGATTGCTCGGCCACCGCCGTCATGCCCCGCGCACGGGCCACCACATTGAGCGCGTGGTTGAACTCGGACATATCGCCTTCTTCCAGAACCAAGGTCAGGTAGTTGGCAATATCTTCTTCGGTATTCAGCGCTTCTGCCATGTCGAAGGTGGCCAGCTCGGAAATTTTTGTTTTTTCGCTCATCGTCAGTTACTCCTCAAGGGTTTTGGACAGGGCAACAGCCGCGGCAATGTCTGCGGTTTGGCTGCTTTTTTCACCACCGCCCAGCATCACGATCAATACATCTCCCCGTTGCATGTAGTACATGCGCCAGCCGGGGCCGAAGAACTCGCGCATTTCGCTGACACCTTCGCCCACCGGGGCCACGTCCCCAAGCAGACCACGCTGCGCTTTGTCCAATCGTCTGTTGAGTCGGATGCGGGTCAAGTTGTCCTTGATACCGTCAATCCAATCGCTGAACTGCTGGGTTTTCTTGATGGTGTACATGACCGCATCGTAATCACTTGTTCGCACATTGACAGCGTTTGCGCTTTCAGTGGCAGACTTTGGTGGGCTGGGGCGATACCTCCCACCTCGAAGACGCTGAAGCAGCGCGGGACGAAACCAGCACCTGACGGCCCGTGAGCGGGCGCATCCAAACTCAAAAACCCAGCGGCGCTACTTGTTCAGCGCGCACGGCCTCGTCTCGGGCGATGCGGCCATCGACCAGTTCGATGCAGCGGTCGCAGCGCGCGCCCAGGCGGGGGTCGTGGGTGACGATGAGGAAGGTGGTGCCGCGCTCGGCGTGGATCTGGCGCATCAGCGCAAACACCTCGCTGGACGAGGCCTGGTCCAGGTTGCCCGTGGGCTCGTCGGCCAGCACCAGCGGCGGGTCCATCACCAGGGCGCGGGCCATGGCCACGCGCTGCTGCATGCCGCCGGACAGCTCGCCAGGGCGCTTGCCCTCGGCCTGGGCCAGGCCCACCGCCGCCAGCAGGGCACGGGCCCGCTCGCGCTGCGCGGTGGCCACATGGCCCTCGGCCATCAGCACCGGCAGGGTCACGTTCTCCAGCGCGGTGAAGGCCGGCAGCAGGTGGTGGAACTGGAAAACAAAACCCAAGGTGGCACGGCGCCGCAGGGTCAGCGCCGCATCGTCCAGCCCCAGCATTTCCTCGCCCTGCAGGCGGTAGCTGCCGGCGGTGGCGCGCTCCAGCAGGCCGAGAATGTTCAGCAAGGTGCTCTTGCCCGAGCCCGAGGGCCCCATCAGCGCAACGAACTCGCCGCGCGCGATGTGCAGGTCCAGACCGTGCAGCACCTCAAATTCATTGGCCTCGCCCAGGGCGTAGGTCTTGCGCAGGCCCTGCAACTGCACCAGCGGGGAGGAAGAGGCGACGTTCATCTGGCTCCTTCCGTTCACACTCGAATGGCCTGGGCCGGGTCCATCGCGGCGGCGCGTCGGGCCGGGGCGATGGCCGCCAGCACGCCACAGACGGTGGCAATCAGCGCCACACGCCAGGCAATGTCCATAGGCAAAGCAATGTTGAACAGCGGCAGCCCGTCCGAGCCGCGCACGAAGGTGGTGAAGCCCCAGATCAGCGCCACGGCCAGCGCCAGCCCCAGCGCCGATCCCACCGCCCCGACGATGGCGCCCTGCAGCAAAAACACCCGCAGGATCTGCCCCCGGGTGGTGCCCATGGCGCGCAGGATGCCGATTTCGCGGTGCTTTTGCACCACCGACACCACCAGCACGCTGGCGATGCCCAGCACCACCACGACCAGCACCACGCCCCGGATGATGGCGGTGCTGACCGACTGGGCGTTCAGCGCGGACACCAGCTGGGCGTTGTTCTCCTGCCAGCTGTCCACCTGATAGGGGTACTGGCGGCGCCAGTCGCGGGCCAGGTCCTGCGCCGCCCAGACGTCGCGCAGGCGCAGGTCCAGGCTGGTCACGCCACCGGGCAAGCCCAGCAGGCTTTGCGCGGCGCGCAGCGGGACGATGACGGTGCGGCGGTTCAGGTCGCGCACGCCCAGGTCCACCAGGGCCGTCACGCGCACGGATTCGGTCAGCGCCCCCACCGAGCCGAACTGCAGGGTGAGCCGATCGCCCGGGCGCACACCCAGGTCGCTGGCCAGCTCGCGGCCAATGACGGCCTCGCCCGGTGCCAGGCGGGCCGTACCGGCCACCACCTTGCCACGCAGGCCGACGATGCGGTCGTAACGGTCCAGGTCCACGCCCAGCAGCGCAATCGACTGCACCGCCTCGCCGCGCAAGGCCAGGCCGGCGCCGGATGCCATGGGCGAGACGGCTTCGACCAGCGGATGCGCTTCCAGAATCGGCACCAGCGCCTGCCAACCCACCACCGAGCGCAGGCGCTGGGCGCGCGGCTGGGTGTCGCTCAGCTGGGCCGCGCCGGGTTCCGGGCGAGCAGCCGGCAGCACCACATCGTCCGGCGAGCGCAGCTGCACATGCGCCTGCGCGCCCAGGGTTTTGGTGAGCGTGCTGGCCTGCAGGCCAGTGATGAGCGCCGAGATGTAGGCCACCACGGCCACCCCTGCCGCCACGCCCACGATGATGAGCAAGGTCTGCATGCGGCCCTCGCGCAGGAAGCGCACGGCCACTTGCAACTCGAAACCCCAGCGACGCCAGCGGGCCATGGTCCTGCCGGTGCTCATGGCTTAGCGCCCCATGGCATTGCTCAGCGCCGCACCGGCAGCACCTGCCTGCGCGGAAGACGGGGCCGAGCGCGGCGACTGCAGCCGGGGGCGCACCCGCTGGCCCTCCTCCAGGTTCGGGGCCAGGAGCACCTGGGCGCCTTCGGCCAGGCCCTCGCGGACCTCGGCGGCTTCGAGGGTGCGCAGGCCCAGCGCCACCGGGCGCAAACGGGCACGGCCGTCCTCGGCCACCCAGACTTGGGAGGTGGTTTCGGTCGCACCGCCCTGCAGGGCTGCCAGCGGCAACACCAGCGCGCGCTCGCGGCGGCCCGTTTCCACCTCGACGGACAGGGTCATGTCCTCGCGCAAGAAGGCCGGCGCCGCTTGCGGCAGCGCCAGCTTGACCTCGACCGCGCCGCGCTGGGCATCGACCAAGGGCGACAGCGACAGCACCTGCGCCGCAAAAGGCTGGCCCGCATGGGCGTCGGCCACTACGCTGGCCGGCTGGCCGGGCTGCAGCTGCGCCAAAAAGCGTTCATCGACCTGGGCCTTGAGCTGGGTCGGGCCGTCCAGCGCCAGGCGCAGCAGCACCTTGCCAGGCTGCACGATCTGGCCAGGCTCCACCTCGCGCGTCAGTACGCGGGCGGCGGTCGGAGCGCGCAAGAGCGTCTGCTCCAGCCGGGTGCGGGCCGCCTGGGTGGTGGCGCGAGCGGCCTGAAGCTGCGCCTCGGCCTGGACCAGGTCGGCGCCGGCCTCGGCATTGGCCTGCACCTGGGCACGGGCGGCGTCGCGCTGCGCCTGCGCCACGTCGAGCGCGCGCTGGGCCTCGTCAATGCGGGAAGCGCTGACAAAACCCTGCGCCACCAGCTGCTGCGCCCGCGCCAACTCGGCTCGGGCCAGGCGCAAGGTGGCCTCGGCCTGGTCCTGGGTGGCCCGCAGGGCCTGGCGGCCCGTGCCACGCAGGCCGGCCAACCGCGCCTGGGCCTGGCGCTGGGCGGCTTCGGCCTGGGCCAGGGCGGCGCGGGCCTCGTCGGACTCCAGCTGCACCAGCAGGTCGCCAGCGCGCACCGCATCGCCCTCGCGCACCCGCACGGCTTCGACCCGGCCGGTCACGGTGCTGCCAATTTCCACCCGCGACAGCGTCGCCACCCGCGCAGAAAACTGCACCGTGCGCACCAGCGGCTGCGCCTGCACGGCCACCGCATCGACCAGGGTGCCGCGCTGGGTCGTCCAGCCCCAAACCGCCGCAGCGGCCACCAGGGCGATGCCAGCCCAGACGGTCTGGCGCTTGCGGGCCGGTGACAAGGACTTGTTCATGCGGCACCGTCCGGGTTGACTGGGCCGCCGGCGGCCTGGGGCGGCGCCACACCCAGATGGCGGTAGGCCGCCAGCGTGGCGATGCGCCCCCGGGGGGTGCGCTGCAGGTAGCCCTGCTGGATCAGGTAGGGCTCGATCACGTCCTCGATGGTGCCGGGCTCCTCGCCAATGCTGGCGGCAATGTTGTCCAGCCCCACCGGGCCGCCGTCAAAGCGGTGGATGACGGCTTCCAGCAGCTTGCGGTCCATCACGTCGAAGCCCTCGGGGTCCACGTCCAGCATGGCCAGCGCGCGGTTGGCGATGTCCACGGTGATGCGGCCATCGCCCTTGACCTCGGCGTAGTCGCGCACCCGGCGCAACAGCCGGTTGGCAATGCGCGGCGTGCCCCGCGAGCGCCGCGCGATTTCGAAGCCGCCTTCCGCGTCGATGGGCGCGCCCAGCAGGCTGGCGCTGCGCAGCACGATGCGGTTGA
>CAYZPX010000127.1:0-7779 GCA_964480105.1 uncultured Burkholderiaceae bacterium
TGTCGGTGCTGGTGGTGGTGATCGTCGGCGGGCTGGACAGCGTGCTGGGCGCGCTGGTCGGGGGCCTGTGCATTGGCCTGGTCGAGGCGCTGGCCGGCGCCTACCTGGGCGGCGAGTACAAGCTGCTGGCCACCTTCCTGGTGCTGGTGGCGATCCTGATGGTGCGCCCCTACGGCCTGTTCGGCACCCACGAAATCGAAAGGCTCTGACCATGCGCATCGGAACCCTCAAGGAAAGCTACGTCGCTGACGCGGCGCTGTTCGACTCCCGCACTCAAAAGGCCTGGCTGGGCATCGCCGCCGGGCTACTGGTGCTGTTTCCCTTCATGGCCAGCGACTACTGGCTCTACATGGCCTGCCTGGTCAGCATCAACGTGGCCAGCGCCTGCGGGCTCAACATCCTGACCGGCTACACCGGCCTGGTCAGCCTGGGCCAGGCCGCCTTCATGGGGCTGGGGGCCTACACCGTGGCCATCCTGGAAAACCGCCTGGGCACCCCCTTCCTGCTCAACCTGCTGGCCGGCGGCGCGGTGGCCATGCTGGGCGGCATCGTGGTGGGCATTCCCTCCCTGCGGGTCAAGGGCCTGTACCTGGCGATTGCGACGATTGCTGCGTCCTTCCTGGCGCACTTTTTGTTCGCCAACCTGCAGTTCACGGGCGGCACCGGCGGGCTGAGCGTGCCACCCGCCCAGCTCTTTGGCCTGCCGCTGGACACGTCGTTTCGCCTGTACTGGGTGATCGTGCCAGTCACCGTGCTGCTCTTGCTGGGCGCGGCCAACCTGTTCCGCACGCGCATCGGGCGGGCCTTCATCGCCATCCGTGACCGCGACATCTCGGCCGAGGTGCTGGGCATTCCGCTGCTGCGCTACAAGCTGCTGTCGTTTGGCCTGTCCTCGTTCTACGCGGGCGTGGCGGGCGGGCTGTGGGCCTACTTCTTCCGGGTGGTCACGCCCGAGAGCTTTCCGCTGGTGATGTCGATCTTTTTCCTGGCGGCCATCATCGTCGGTGGCATGGGCTCGGTGCTGGGCGGCATCCTGGGCGCAGTGTTCATGACCATGGTGCCCGAGCTGCTCAAGCTGGTGTTTGACTGGCTGCCCAACAGCGCCGACTACACCGTGCTGCTCTCGCCCGTGCGCACCGTGGTGTTCGGTCTGCTGATCATCGGCTTTCTGGTGTTCGAGCCCCATGGCCTGGCCGAAATGTGGCGCCGGGTGCGCCGCTTCTTCCACCTCTGGCCTTTCCGCAACTGAGGCGTTTTCGCGACCGATTCCGAACGATCTTTTTCCACAACGACAGGAGACAAGCCCATGACCCACCCCCTGCACTCCCTCCCCTCCCAACGCCGCCGCAACCTGCTGCTGGCCGCGGGTGCCGCCCTGGCAGCTCCGCTGGCTGCGCACGCCCAAGCGGGCGGCGAAGACATCGTGATTGGCGGCTCCATCCCCATGACCGGCGTGTTCGCCTTCGCCGGCGTGGGTGTGAACGCCGGGATTTCGGACTACGTGAAGATCGTCAACGACGCGGGCGGCATCAAGGGCCGCAAGGTGCGCTTCGTGGGCGAGGACACGGGCTACAAGGTCGATGTCTCGGTGGCCACCTTCAAGAAAATCACCAGCCAGAACAAGGTCAATCTCTATTACGGCGACTCCACGGGTTTTTCGAAAACCATCAACCCCGAGTTGGACCGCAACGGCAACATTTTGATGGCGGGGGCCTCGTTCGCCACCGAGATCAACGACCCCAAGAAGTACCCCAACCAGTTCCTGGTGGGCCCCGACTACACCGAGATGTTCGGCATCCTGCTCAAGCACATCGCCAAGGAAAAGCCGGGGGCCAAGGTGGCTTTTGTGTACTCGGACTCCGAGTTCGGCCGCGACCCCATCGACGAGGGCGAGGCGCTGGCCAAGAAGCTGGGCCTGTCGGTGGCCATCAAGCTGATGACGCCGCCCGGCAGCGTGGACGTGTCCACCGAGGTGATCAAGCTGCGCCGCGCCGCGCCCGACTACACCATCTTCCACGGCTACATCCTGGCGCCCATCCCTGAGTTCATCACCCAGGGCAAGCAGATGGGCATGAGCACCAAGTGGATGGGCACCTTCTGGACCATGGACAGCTCCACCGTCATGAAGATGGGCGAAGCGGGCGATGGCTTCATGGGCGTGATGCCCTACCGCTACTACTACGACACCTCGGCCAAGGCCCCCATGCTGGAAAAAATCCGCCAGATGCGCCCCGAGTACCAGAGCACCGCCTACCTGCAGGGCTTCCTGGCGGCCATGCTGTTCGTCGAATCGGCCAAGCGCTGCCTGGAGGCCAACAAGCCCCTCACCGGCCCCAACCTGAAGGCGGCGCTCAATTCCATCAAGGACTTCGACACCGGCGGCGTCATTGGCGTGCCCATCACCATCCGGGGCAACTCCATCCCGGTGGGCCGCGTCTACAAGGCCGACATGAAGGCACAGCGCATGGTGCCGGCCTCCGACTGGATCACGCTGTAAGCGCCCTGCCATGACGCAACCGCCCTCCGCGCTGGTGCTCGAAGTCAACAACATCGAGGTCGTCTACAACAAGGTGGTGCAGGCCCTGCGGGGCCTGTCGCTGGCCGTGCCGCAGGGCCAGATCGTGGCGCTGCTGGGCAGCAACGGGGCGGGCAAATCCACCACGCTGAAAGCCATCTCCGGCCTGCTGGCGCTGGAGGACGGCGCGCTGGAGCGCGGCGAGATACGCTTCCAGGGCCAGCCCACCGCGCACCTGGCGCCACAGGCCCTGGTGCGCCAGGGCCTGTCGCACGTGATGGAAGGGCGGCGGGTGTTCGAAGACCTCACGGTCGAAGAAAACCTGGTCGCCGCCACCTATGCGCTCACGGGGCGCAGCCACATCCGGCCTGACTTCGACCTGGTTTACAGCTACTTTCCCCGGCTGCATGAGCGGCGCAAGGGCCTGGCTGGCTACCTCTCGGGCGGCGAGCAGCAAATGCTGGCGATTGGCCGCGCGCTGATCGCCCAGCCCCAGCTGATCCTGCTGGACGAGCCCTCGCTGGGGCTTTCTCCGAAGCTGGTCGAAGACATCTTCACCATCATTGCCCGCATCAACGCCGAGCGCGGCACCGCCATGCTGCTGGTCGAGCAGAACGCCACCGTCGCCCTGGCCGTGGCCCACAGCGGCTACATCATGGAGAACGGCAAGATCGTGATCGATGGCTCGGCCGAACGCCTGGCCCGCGACCCCGACGTGCGCGAGTTCTACCTGGGCATGGGCGGCGGCGGCGAGGCCAAGAGCTTCAAGGACATCAAGCATTACAAGCGCCGCAAGCGTTGGCTGTCATGACCCTTCCACAACGCACCCTCCCGCAGATGCTGCGCGAACGCGCGCGCACCGACGCCCACCGCGTGGCCATCCGGCAAAAAGACTTCGGCATCTGGAAACCCGCCACCTGGGCCGACTACCACCGCCGCGCCTGCCACGTTGGCCTGGGGTTGCGCGCCATGGGCCTGCCCGAGCGCGGCCACCTGGGCGTGATCTCGGAGAACCGCATCGAATGGGTGCTGGCCCAGATGGGCGCCGGGCTGGTGGGCGCCGTCACCGTGGGGGTCTATCCAACCAGTCCCGCCAACGAGGTGGCCTATGTAGTGGGCCATGCCGACATCGAAGTCATCGTCTGCGAGGACCAGGAACAGACCGACAAGGTGCTGGAGGCGCTGGACCAGCTGCCGCGCCTGAAAAAGATCGTCGTCATCGAAACCAAGGGCCTGCGCAGCTTCGCGCCCGAGCAGCGCCGCCTGATCGCCACGTTTGACGAGGTGGAGCAGGCCGGCGCCGCAGCCGCCAGCGCTGGCGGCATGGCGCTGATCGAGGCTGCGCTGGCCGCGCAGTCGCTGGACGACATCGGGCTGATGATCTACACCTCGGGCTCCACCGGCAAGCCCAAGGGCGCGATGATTTCCTACGGCAACATCCGCGGCGCGGTGCCCGGCATCGTGGAGCGGCTGGGGCTCACGCCCGAGACCTCGCACCTGTCCTACCTGCCGCTGTGCCATGTGGCCGAGCAGATGCTCACCACCTTCGCACCGCTCTACCTGGGCTCGCAGGTGAACTTTGGCGAGTCGATCCGCACGGTGCAGGAAGACCTGCGCGAGATCGCGCCCACCATGTTCCTGGGCGTGCCCCGCATCTGGGAGAAGCTACACGCCAGCATCCACATCAAAATCCGCGAGGCCGGCGGCCTGCGCCAGCGCCTGTTCGAGCGGGCCTACGCCGCCTGCCTGCCGCTTGCGGAAAAACCCCGCAGCACCTGGAGCCTGGGCGACAAGGCGCGTTTCTACGCCAGCTACTGGACGGTGTTCCGCGCGCTGCAGAATTTCATCGGCCTGCGCGAGGCCCAGGTCGCGCTCACCGGCGCCGCGCCCATTCCGCCGGACGTGGTGCGCTTCTTCCGCGTGCTGGGCGTGCCGCTGGTCGAGGTCTATGGCCTGACCGAGTCCACCGGCATGGTCACCGGCCACCGGCGCGACCAGGTGGTGGTGGGCACCGTGGGCGTGCCCACCGTGGGGGTGGAGTACCGCATCGTCCCCACCGACGACAGCGGCAACGGCGAGCTGCTGCTGCGCGGCGAGATGGTGTTTGCCGGCTACTACAAAAACCCCGAGGCCACCGCCAGCACCATCCAGGACGGCTGGCTGCACACCGGCGACGTGGTGCGGCTGGAGCAAGGCCAGCTCAAGATCGTGGACCGGCTCAAGGACATCATGATCACCGCTGGCGGCAAGAACCTGACGCCCTCGGAAATCGAGAACACCATGAAGGCCAGCCCCTACATCAAGGAGTGCATCGTGGTCGCCGAGGGCCGCAAGTTCGTCGGCGCGCTGGTGCAGATCGACTACGACACCGTCGGCCAGTGGGCCGAGTCGCAGCGCATGGCCTTCACGCATTTCCGCTCATTGGTCGAGAACCCCGCCGTGCGGGCGCTGATCGAGGCGGAAATCGCCAAGGGCAATGCCCGGCTGGCCCAGGTGGCGCAGGTCCGCCAGTTCCACCTGCTCACCAAGGAGCTGGACCACGACGACGGCGAAGTCACCGCGACGATGAAGGTGCGCCGCGCCAGCATCACCAAGACCTACGCCGCCGAGATCGAGGCGCTGTACCGCTGAGACCGATCACCCCGCCAAGATTTACTCCTGATTTCATAGCTACTACCGCTGGATTCTATTGGCCTGGAGGCCAATTTGGCACCCAAACCAGCGGTGCACCTTGAAGGACACCCATGAGCAATACCCCCTCCCCCTTGCAGGTCGAGCGCGAAGGCGCCATCGTCACCCTGCGCTTCAACCGGCCCGAGGCGCTCAACGCGCTGGACGTGCCACTGGCCCAGGCGCTGCGCAGCGCGGTGCGCGAGATTGCCGCCGACGACAGCGTGCGCGCCGTGGTGCTGCGTGGCAATGGCCGGGGCTTCATGGCCGGCGGCGACCTGGCCACGCTGCGCGCCGACCCGGTGGGCGGCGCCGCCGCCCTGCTGGAGCCGCTGAACGAGGCCGTGGCGCTGCTGAACCGCATCAACGCCCCGGTGATCGCCCAGGTGCATGGCGTGGCCGCTGGCGCCGGGCTGAGCCTGATGCTGCAGGCCGACTTTGTGGTGGCCGCCGAAGGCACCCGCTTCAACCTGGCCTACATCCACCTGGGCGCCAGCTGCGACGTGGGCGCCTCCTGGGCCCTGCCCCGACTGGTGGGCCTGCGCAAGGCGCTGGAGATCGCGATGCTCAGCGAGCCCATCGACGCCGCCGAGGCCCTGCGCCTGGGCCTGCTCAACCGCGTGGTGCCCGCCGCCGAGCTGGACGGGGCCGTGGCCGCGCTGGCCCAGCGCCTGGCCCAGGGCCCCACGGTGGCGCTGGGGCACATGCGCCGTCTGATGCGCGACAGCTTCGACCGCGATTTGCCGGCCCAATTGGCCGCCGAGGCCACAGCGTTTGCCGACTGCGCGCACACTGCCGATCTGCCGGCGGGCATTGCGGCGTTTTTCAGCAAGCAGCCGGCCGTGTTCCAGGGCCGATGACGCCGGCCCCTTGAAACCCCCAACCCTTCGCATTGGAGACCCTTCGCATGACCCGTGACGTTTTTGTTGTCAGCACCGCCCGCACCGCCATCGGCACCTTTGGCGGCACCCTCAAGGACATTCCCAACACCCAGCTGGCCACCACCGTGGTCAAGGCCGCCATCCAGCGCGCCGGCGTGGCGCCCGATGCGGTGGGCCATGTGGTCATGGGCAATGTGATCCCCACCGACACCCGCGACGCCTACCTGAGCCGCGTGGCCGCCATCGATGCCGGCTGCCCCATCGAGACACCCGCCTTCAACGTCAACCGCCTGTGCGGCTCGGGCCTGCAAGCCATCGTGTCGGCGGCCCAGGCCATCCAGCTGGGCGATTGCGAGGTCGCGATTGGCGCCGGCTCCGAATCCATGAGCCGCGGCCCCTACTTCGACCAGGCCGCCCGCTACGGCGCCCGCATGGGCGACACCAAGAGCATCGACTACATGCTGGGCATCCTGCACGACCCCTGGCAAAAAATGCACATGGGCATCACCGCCGAGAACGTGGCCGAGCGCTACCACATCACCCGCGACATGCAGGATGCCCTGGCCCTGGAAAGCCAGCAGCGCGCCGCCCGGGCGATTGCCAACGGCCATTTCAAGGAACAGATCGTCCCGGTGGAAATCGTCACCCGAAAGGGCACCACGCTGTTCGACACCGACGAGCATGTCCGCGCGACCACCACGCTGGAAGTGCTGGCCGGCATGAAGCCGGCGTTCAAGAAGGAAGGCGGCACGGTGACTGCCGGCAACGCCTCGGGCATCAACGACGGCGCCGCCGCCGTGCTGCTGGCCTCGGGCGAGCGTGTCGGTGCGCTGGGCCTCAAGCCCCTGGCCCGCTTGGTCGGCTACGCCCACGCCGGGGTGGAGCCCGCCTACATGGGCATCGGTCCCGTGCCCGCCACCCGCAAGGTACTGGAGCGCACGGGCCTCAAGCTGGCTGACATCGACGTGATAGAGGCCAACGAAGCCTTCGCTGCGCAGGCCTGCGCCGTGGCGCAGGAGCTGGGCTTCGACCCCGCCAAGGTCAACCCCAACGGCTCGGGCATCTCCCTGGGCCACCCCGTGGGCGCCACCGGCGCCATCATCACCACCAAGGCGATTGCCGAATTGCACCGCACGGGTGGCCGCTATGCCCTGGTGACCATGTGCATTGGCGGCGGCCAGGGCATCGCGGCGATTTTTGAGCGGGTGTAAACGCGAGGAACGGGGTCAAGCGACCCCGTTTTCCTGAACGGCGGGCTCCAAGCCGGCCAACAGGGTTTCCGGCGCAATGTCCTGCTCGTGGGGCCAGGTGACAGCCCCAAAGAGAATGCCGACCCGATTGAAGTAATGGGGGTCTTGCAGCTCGCGGAATACGCCGCGCCCCAGGTAGGGCTTCATGTCAAAGATGCCGCTCCTACCGCCCACGGTCTCCACATAAAGCCGATAGTCGGGCAAGGGTTTGACGGATTTCACATCCCAATCCATGGCGTACCTCACAGGGGATCGATTTTGTAGGGCTGCTCACCACCTGCAGCCAGTTCCCAATCGGCCATCAACTCGTCGCGGTGCAACTCGATCCAGGCCTGCACCAGACGCAACTGCTTGCGGGGCAAGTATCCGGCCAGGATCTCGCCCTCGTCAATGCCAATCGAGGCCTCAAACTCCGCATACCGCGCGTGGATATGCGGGAGATTGTGGTGTTGGTTGTCCAGCA
>CAYZPX010000128.1:0-7768 GCA_964480105.1 uncultured Burkholderiaceae bacterium
CCCGGATTTCATCGGCAATCTGGCGGAGGATGGTTGTCATCGCGGCTTTCTTCTGGAACGGTCTCAGTCGGTCTGACCAGGGCGCACCGGCACCCCGGAAAAGCCGGGGAGTATGCCACCGGGCCGCGCTCCTTCGAGGCCAAAATCCAGGGGCAAAACCAAGGTGGTGGGGACCCTGCCACACCCGCTCCAAGGAGACTTTCCATGCGCTTTCAAGACCGACTCGACGCCGGCCGCAGGCTGGCCCAAGCGCTGGCGCCCTACCGGGGTCAGCACCCGCTGGTGCTCGCGATTCCGCGCGGCGCCGTGCCCATGGCCCGCGTCGTGGCCGAGGCCCTGGGCGGCGAACTGGACGTGGTGCTGGTGCGCAAGATTGGCGCGCCGGATTGGGCGGAATTTGCCGTAGCGGCCGTCGATGAAAGCGGCTGGGTTTATCGCAACCCACAGGTGCCCGACAGCCCCAACCTGCGCGCGCACATCGCCGTGCAACGGGAGGTGGAGCTGGAACGCATCCGCCATCGCCGCGCCCAATACACCCCGGGGCGCGGGCCGGGCGCGGTTCAGGGGCGCACAGTGATCGTGGTCGATGACGGCCTGGCCACCGGCGCAACCATGATCGCCGCGCTGCACGGCCTGCGCCAGCAAGGCCCCGCCCAACTGGTCTGCGCCGTGCCCGTGGCCCCGCCCGAGGTGCTGGAGCGCGTGCGGCCGCTGGTGGACGCGGTGGTCTGCCTGCACCCCGCGCCGGAGCTGCATGCGGTCGGGCAGTTCTACGACGACTTCAGCCAGGTGGAAGACGCCGAGGCCATGGCTGCGCTGACCCAGGCCGCATCGCAGGCCAAAAAATGCTCCTAAAAAGAGAGCTACTACCGCTTGTATTCATTGGCCCAGAGGCCAATTTGACCTCTAAAACGCTTTCCACCGCATTTCACTGCGGCTTTTCGTTGCGCAGGGCAGCGTCGGCGCGGCGGACCAGGGTTTGCG
This sequence comes from uncultured Burkholderiaceae bacterium, assembly GCA_964480105.1. Classification (GTDB taxonomy): domain Bacteria; phylum Pseudomonadota; class Gammaproteobacteria; order Burkholderiales; family Burkholderiaceae_C; genus CAYZPX01. The sequence continues at coordinate 985 of CAYZPX010000128.1, forward strand.
AGTCCTGGCCGGGCTGGGGCACCAGGCTGGCCACGCTGATGTGGGCGGTCACCAGGCCGGTGGCAGTGCCCTCGTGGGGCAAGGCCAGGGCCTTGAGGGCGTGGTGCAGGCGTTCGGCCAGGGCCAGGGCGTCGGCCTCGGTGCTGTCGGGCAGCAGCACGGCAAACAGCTCGCCGCCAAAGCGGGCCACCCGGTCACCCTCACGGCGGATGCCGACCTGGCTCAGGGTCTGGGCCATGGCCTGCAAGCAGGCATCGCCCGCGAGCAGGCCGTAGTGGTCGTTGAACTGCTGGAACTGGTCCAGCTCCAGCAACAACAGCGCCAATGGGGTTTGCAGGCCCCGGCAGCGCTCCCAGGCCTGGGCGAGCAGGTGGTCGAAATGCCGGCGGTTGGGAATGCCGGTCAGCTCGTCGGTGTTGCGCAGCACCTCGAAGCGCTGGTGCGCCTCGGCCAGGGCGCGGGTGCGCTCGGTGACCAGGGCTTCGAGCATGCGGTTGCGCTCGTACACGCCTTCAACCGGGTAGACCTCGCCCTCGCGCGGCGCGACGCCAAAGGGGGCCGAGGTGCTGCTGTGCACGATCTTCCAGGCAGCCACCCCGCCGTCGTCCTCCAGGCGCAGGACCTGCACATGGCGCACGACCTGGCTGGAGGGCACCTGATCGGGCATGGGCAGCCGGATGCGGCAACGGGCCGTGAGCAAGCAAATATCCTGAGACAGCTCCTGCACCGCACAGTCCAGCACCTCGACCGCGACAAAGCCGGGGAACTGGGCGAAATCGTCTTTGAGCAGGCGCAACCAGGCTTCGCGGTCACGGACAAAGCCTTCGCTGCTGCCGACGTAGCCGCTGAAATCACGGCTGAACCGCTGGAAAAGGCGTTCGTCCCGCCGCGCATAGAGGGCGATGTACTCGTCAAACAGGGCGCGAATCAGTGACGAACGTTCCGAGGGCATGGCGCGGCTTTCTCACGGCTGGGAAGGGGCAAGGAGGCCGGCGGACCTGGCCAAAGGGGGGAGTTCAATGTACCACCGCCCCCCCGGAAACCCGATGGGGTCACCCCCCGCCGGCGTTGTGTCCGCGCAACTGTGCCCTCAGGCCAGCGCCCACCTCGGGCCGGTCGGCAAACGGGTCGGAGGGATTGCGGCCGCTCACGATGTCTTCCATCCGCTGCTGCACCGAGCCCAGGGCCTTGGGGTGGCTGTAGATGTAGAACTGGCCATTGGCCACCGCATCGAACACCTTGCCCGCCACCTCAGCCGCCGAGACCTTGCCGCTGGACACCGCCTTGGCCATCATCGCCTGGCCGATCTGCTGGCTGACGGTGGGCGGCTGGGCGGCCAGGTCGGCCGGGCGGTTGCGCTCGCTGTGCTGGATGCCGGTGGGCACGAAGAAGGGGCACAGCACGCTGGCGCCGACCTGGTCGCTGACCAGGGACAGGTCCTGGTAGAGCGTCTCGGTCAGGCTGACCACCGCGTGCTTGCTGACGTTGTAGATGCCCATGTTGGGCGGGGTCACCAACCCGGCCATGCTGGCGGTGTTGACGATGTGGCCCTGCCAGGTGGGGTCCTGGCGGGCGGCGTCGAGCATCATGGGCGTGAACAGGCGCACGCCATGCACCACGCCCCAGAGGTTGACGCCCAGCACCCACTCCCAGTCGCGCACCGAGTGCTCCCAGACCAGGCCACCCGCCCCCACACCGGCGTTGTTGAACACCAGGTGCGGCGCGCCAAAGCGGGCTTTGACGGCGGCGGCCAGCGCTTCCATCTGGGGCGCGCTGGACACATCCACCCGCCGCGCCAACACCGTGGCGCCCAGGGCCTGGCATTCGGCGGCGGCGGCATCCAGTGCATCTTGCTGCACATCGACCAGCACCAGGTTCATGCCCCGGGCGGCGGCGATGCGGGCGCATTCCAGCCCAAAGCCGGAACCTGCGCCGGTCAGCACGGCGGTCTTGCCTGCAAAGTCCGTGATCATGGGTGTCTCCTTGGATGAATGACGGGATCAGACCAGCTGGACCAGCTGCTTGCCCAGGTTGCGGCCTTTGAGCAAGCCCAAAAACGCCTCGGGGGCGCTGGCCAGGCCTTGGGCGATGGTCTCGCGCGGGCGCAACTTGCCCGCCACCACCAGCGCGGCCAGCTCCTGGAGCGCCGGGGGCCAGCATTCCATGTGCTCGCTGACAATGAATCCCTCGATGCGCAGGCGGTTGATCAAGATCAGTGCCGGGTTGGCCATGGGCAGGGGCTGGCCGTCGTAGCCGGCGATCATTCCGCACAAGGCGATGCGGGCAAAGGCGTTGGTGCGCAGCATCACCGCGTCCATGATCCAGCCGCCCACATTTTCGAAATAGCCGTCGATGCCGTCCGGGCAAGCGGTCTTGAGCGCCATGGCCAGGGCCTTGGTGTCGGCGTGGACGCGGTAGTCCAGGCAGGCGTCAAAGCCCAGCTCGGCCTCGGCGTAGCGGCATTTTTCGGCGCCGCCGGCAATGCCCACCACCCGGCAGCCACGGGCCTTGGCCAGGGCGACGAAGGCGCTGCCCACCGCGCCCGTGGCCGCGCTGACCACCACGGTCTGGCCCGGCTTTGGGTCGATGATTTGCGTCAGGCCGTACCAGGCCGTCACGCCGGGCATGCCCACGGCGCCCAGGTAATAGGACAGCGGCACCTGGCGGTCGTCCACCTTGCGCAGCAGGCCGGGCTGGCTGGCATCGACCACGCTGTATTCCTGCCAGCCGCCATAGCCGACCACCTTGTCGCCCACGGCAAAGCCGGGGTGCTGGCTCTCGACCACCTCGCCCACGGTACCGCCGAGCATGACCTCGCCCAGGGGCTGACAGGCGGCGTAGCTCTTGCTGTCGTTCATGCGGCCGCGCATGTACGGGTCCAGGCTCAGGTAGTGGTGGCGCACCAGCACCTGGCCCGGCTGCAGCGCGGGAGTGTCGGTGGTGACCAGGCGAAAGTTGCCGACCTCGGCCACGCCGGTGGGGCGGTTGTCGAGCAGGATCTGGGAATTGCGGGGCATGGATGTCTCCTTGGGGGGGGGGCGGATTTGCTCCTCTTTTGAGAGCTAGTACCGCTTTTATTCATTGGGCTAGAGCCCGTTTTGGCTAAAAATCAGTCGGTAGCGACGGGCGCCGGGGTTTCCGGGTGCTGCGGATCGGCGCGGCGGGGAACGTACTTGAAGGTGCCGGTAGCATGGCTGCACAAGCGGCCCTCTTCGTCATACACGCCGCCTTCGGTAAAGGCCATGGACTTGGTGCGGTGGATCAGCCGGGCCTTGCCCACCAGCTTGCCGCGTGCGGGGAGCATGAAGCTGGTCTTCATCTCGATGGTGACCACACCCAGGTCCGGCGTCACGCTGCGGGCGGCCGTGGCTAGGGTCACGTCCAGCAGGGTCATGGTCGCGCCGCCATGGACAACGTCATAGGAATTGAGGTGCTCGGGCCGAGGCTCAAAATGCAGCTCGGACTCGCCGCCCTCCATCTTCATCAGGCGAAAACCCAAGTGGTCCACAAACGGAATACTCACTCCAAAACTCAGCACATTCAACTCCCTGTCAATGGTTTTCAGAAGCCCAGGAGTATCCACGGCAACAGGACGGCTCCAGGTCAGCGGCCGCCGTGGAACCGGCTTTGCCGGGCCACTGGTGGCGTCCCCCCTTGGGGGGAAGGCGCGCAGCGACTCAGGGGGGTTACCCTCCAATCACGGCGCTGACGCCGCCATCCACCGCCATCCACTGGCCCGTGATGTGCTTGCCGGCGTCGCTGGCGTACAGCAGCGTGATGCCCTTGAGGTCTTCGTCGTCGCCCAGGCGGCGCAGGGGGGCGTGGCTGGCCATTTTTTCCTCGCCCATGGTCTCGATCAGCACCGTGGCCATCTTGGTTTTGAAAAAGCCCGGGCAGATCGCGTTGACGTTGATGCCGTACACGCCCCACTCCCCCGCCAGCGCGCGGGTGAAGTTGAGGACCGCGCCCTTGGAGGTGTTGTAGGCGATGGTCTTCATCTCCAGAGGGTTGCCCGCCAGGCCGGCAATCGAGGCGAGGTTGATGATGCGGCCTTGCTTGCGGGGGATCATGCTGTGCTTGGCAATGGCCTGCGACAGCAGAAAGTAGCCGCGCACGTTCAGGTTCATCACCTTGTCCCAGGCGGCGATGGGGTGGTCCTCGGCCGGGGCGCCCCAGCTGGCGCCGGCGTTGTTGACCAGGATGTCCACCTCGCCCATGCGCTGCAGGGTCTCACTGGCCAGGCGGTGGATGTCGTCTTCCTTGGCGCAGTCGGCAGCGATCCAGCGGGCGTCGATGCCGGCAGCTTGCAGCTCGGCAGCAGCCTCTTCCAAGTCAGCGGCCTTGCGCGAGCTGAGCATGATGCGCGCGCCAGCCTCGCCCAGCGCATGGGCCATCTGCAGGCCCAGTCCCCGGGAGCCCCCGGTTACCAGGGCGGTCTTGCCAGAGAGGTCGAACAGCTGTTGCACGGTACGGGTCATGGGTGTCTCCTTTTGGTATCGAATGGGGAACGGGGATGGCGCATTGTGGGCAGCCAGCCGCGCAAGGCCTGTCGCCTGTGCGATGCGGGCCGCCCTGGGCTCAAAAAGCGGCTTCGGACAACTGGGCGCAGGTGGCGTCGCGGCTGCGCACCACGTTCAGCCAGGCGCCGATCTTGGGCAGCTCGTAATGGAAGAAGAACTGCGCCGCACCAACGCGGCCCTGGGTGGCGGACGCGGTCTGGTCGGGGTCATGGGCCAGCGCCGCCAGCGCCACGTCCAGCCAAATCCAGGCCAGCACGGTGTGGCCAAAGGCCTGCAGGTAGGGCACGGCATTGGCCAGTGCCTCGGCGGGCTGGCCGGTGGCCCAGGCGGCCTTGGTGGCCGAACCCACCTGCTGCAGCGCACCGGCCAGCGCATTGGCATGGCCGGCCAGCGTGGGCACCTGCAGGGAGCGGGCCACGGTGGCATCGATACGCATGGCCAGCAAGTGCAGGCCCCGACCGTTTTCCATCAGCACCTTGCGGCCCAGCAGGTCCATGGCCTGGATGCCGTGGGTGCCTTCGTGGATCATGTTCAGGCGGTTGTCACGCCAGTACTGCTCCACCGGAAAGTCGCGGGTGTAGCCGTAGCCGCCATGCACCTGGATGGCCAGGCTGTTGGCCTCCAGGCACCACTCGCTGGGCCAGCTCTTGGCAATGGGGGTGAGCACTTCCAGCAACAGACGGGCCTCGTCGGCCGCCTCGGGCGTACCGGTGTGCTGCTCGTCCACCAGGCGAGCGCAGTACAGGCCCAGTGCCAGTGCGCCCTCGCAATAGCTCTTTTGCGCCAGCAACATGCGCCGGACGTCGGCGTGTTCGATGATGCGCACCTGCGGCGCACTGGGGTCCTTGCCGCTGGCGCCCATGGGCCGGCCCTGGGGACGGTTGCGGGCGTAGTCCAGGCTGGCGTGGTAGCCGGCCATGCCCAGCATGGTGGCGGACAGACCCACCGCAATCCGTGCCTCGTTCATCATGTGGAACATGCATTGGAGGCCCTTGCCGGGCTGGCCGACCAGGTAGCCAACCGCCCCGGCGCTGCCCCGCACAGGGTACTTGCCCTCGCCAAAGTTCAGCAGGGTGTTGGTGGTGCCGCGCCAGCCGCATTTGTGGTTGAGACCGGCCAGCGCCACATCGTTGCGCTCGCCGGTGAGCTGGCCGGCCGTGTCCACCAGTTTCTTGGGCACGATGAACAGCGAGATGCCCTTGACGCCGGGCAAGGTCTTGCCATCGGGTCCAGGAATCTTGGCCAGTACCAGGTGAATGATGTTCTCGGTCAGCTCATGCTCGCCAGCCGAAATCCACATCTTGTTGCCTTTGAGCCGGTAGCGTGGGCCCAGCGGATCAGCCTCAAAGCCCTCCCCGTCCGGCACGGCCCGGGTGGCCACGTCGCTCAAGCTGGAGCCCGCCTGCGGCTCGGACAGGCACATGGTGCCGGACCAGCGGCCGGAAAACTCATTAGCGGCAAACACCTGCTTTTGCAGATCGCTGCCATGCGCCATCAGCAAATTGGCATTGCCCACCGTGAGCATGCCGCTTCCGATGCTGACCGAGGCCATCGCAAAAAAGGCGTTCGCGGCCGCTTCCACCGTGTAGGGCAGCTGCATGCCGCCCATCTCGTAATCCTGCGCGGCGCTGAGCATGCCGCTCTCGGCGTAGGCTTTTTGTGCGTCGTGCGTGGCCTGGGGCAGGAGGACCTTCTCGCCGTCGAACTGCGGCTCCTGGGTGTCAACCAGGCGGTTGAAGGGCGCGTACTTCTCGCGGGCGATGCGCTCGCAGGTGTCGAGCACGGCGGCAAAGGTTTCGCGGCTGTGGTCGGCAAAGCGCGGGCGCTCGTTCAGGGCATCGGCGTGCAGCCAGTCGTACAGCAGGAAATCAACGGTGGTGCGCAGGGCCATGGACAGTCTCCTTTTGAATGAAATCAGGGTCTAAGGCCCTGTTGACGAGCGGTAGCAGCTATCAAATCAAGAGCAAAATTTGGCGCCAATGTGCAGCAAAAAGCCCCAGGGCCTGGGGCGACTGGGGCTGGCTGTGGTGCTGGGAACGCGTCCAGTGCTTACAGCACTTCGAACACGCCGGCAGCGCCCATGCCACCGCCAATGCACATGGTCACGCAGACGCGCTTGGCACCGCGGCGCTTGCCTTCGATCAGGGCGTGGCCGGTCAGGCGCTGGCCCGAGACGCCATAGGGGTGGCCCAGGGCAATGGCGCCGCCGTTCACGTTCAGGCGGTCGGCGGGAATGCCCAGCTTGTCGCGGCAGTACAGCACCT
>CAYZPX010000129.1:0-7692 GCA_964480105.1 uncultured Burkholderiaceae bacterium
ACCGATGACCTCTTGCATGCCATGCAAGCGCTCTCCCAGCTGAGCTATACCCCCTTTGCTTTGATACAAAATTGTTGCATCGCAGCGATCAGAGACTCAAATTATAGAACGATTTTTTCACCGTTTTTGCAAGCGATGCAAAACTTTTTCACGGCCCAGCAATTCCAGGACCGCATCGACCGAGGGCGTATGGGCGGTGCCCGCGGTCAGCACGCGCACGGGTATGGCCAGTTGCGGCATCTTCAGGCCAACTTGGGACAGCACCTGCTTGAAGGCGGCAGCGATGCTGGCCTTGTCCCAGGGGCAGTCGGCCAGCGCCGCCGCCAGGGCATCGATGGCAGGCAGGATGGCTTCGGTCACATGTTGGGCACGCTCAGCTTCGGCGGGCTGCACGGGACCATAAAACACGAAGGCCCAATCGGCCAATGCCACCGTGGTGTCGCAGCGGTCCTTGAACAGCGCACAGATGCGGGGCAGTCGCCCGTCTTCCAGGTCAGCCGCTGCAATCCCGCGCTGCGCCAGTTGGGGGACCAGCAGCGCAGCCAGGGCTTCGTCGGGCATGGCCTTCAGGTGCTGGGCATTGACCCAGCGCAGCTTGGCCTCGTCAAACTGCGCAGCACTGCGGCCCAGATGGTCCAGATTGAACCATTCTAGGAACTGGGCACGGCTGAAAAGCTCGTCGTCGCCATGGCTCCAGCCCAGGCGGGCCAGGTAATTGACCATGGCCTCGGGCAGGTAGCCCTCGTCGCGGTACTGGGTGACGGGTTTGGCGCCGTTGCGCTTGCTCATCTTCTCGCCCTGCTCATTCAGCACGGTGGGCAAATGGGCATAGACCGGCGGCGCCTTGCCCAAGGCATTGAAGATGTTGATCTGGCGCGGCGTGTTGTTCACATGGTCATCGCCACGAATCACATGGGTGATGGCCATGTCGATGTCGTCCACCACCACACAGAAGTTGTAGGTGGGCGTGCCGTCGGGACGCGCGATCACCAGGTCGTCCAGTTCGTCGTTACGGATCTCGATGCGGCCCTTGACCTTGTCGTCCCAGGCCACCAGGCCACCCACCGGGTTCTTGAAACGGAGCACAGGCTGCACGCCCTCAGGGATCGGGGGCAAGGTCTTGCCGGGCTCGGGGCGCCAGGTACCGTCGTAACGCGGTTTTTGCTTGGCCGCCATCTGCTGCTCGCGCAGCGCATCCAGCTCGGCCACGCTCATGTAGCAGGGATAGACATGGCCAGCGGCCTGTAGCTCAGCCAGCACCTCCTTGTAGCGGTCCATGCGCTGCATCTGGTAGAACGGGCCTTCGTCCGGGTCCATACCCAGCCAGTGCATCCCTTCCAGGATCACATCAACAGCCGCCTGGCTGGAGCGCTCCAGGTCCGTGTCTTCAATGCGCAGGATGAAATCACCGCCCGTGGCGCGGGCATAAGCCCAGGGGTACAGGGCCGAACGGATGTTGCCCAGGTGGATGAAACCGGTGGGCGATGGCGCAAAGCGGGTGCGCACGCGCGTGGGGTTGAAGGGGGTCTGTGGTGTCATGGATCAGGCCTCCGCAGGCTTGGCGTTGGGCAGGGACAGGCGGGAGGTGTCTTCTTCGCCCTCTTGGCCACCCGGACGCTCTTCGTTCATGCGGGCAATGGTTTCGGCAGTGATGTCACCAGTGACATACACCCCGTCAAAGCAGGATGCATCAAAGCCGTTCAATGCCGGGTTCAAGTCACCCACTGCCTTTTTCATCGCGTCGACGTCTTGGTAGATCAAGGCATCGCAACCAATGATCTCGCGCACTTCCTCAATCGTGCGGCCGTGGGCCACAAGTTCGCCATTGGTGGGCATGTCGATGCCATAGACGTTCGGGAAACGCACCGGTGGCGCGGCACTGGCCAGATAGACCTTGCGGGCACCGGCATCGCGGGCCATTTGCACGATCTCACGCGAGGTGGTACCGCGCACGATGGAGTCATCGACCAGCAGCACATTGCGGTCCTTGAACTCGCTGCCGATGACATTCAACTTCTGGCGCACGGATTTCTTGCGCACGCCCTGGCCAGGCATGATGAAGGTGCGGCCCACATAGCGGTTCTTCACAAAACCCTCACGGTACTGCAGGCCCAGCAGATGGGCCAGTTGGGTGGCGCTCGGGCGACTGGATTCGGGAATCGGGATCACGACATCAATCTCGCTCGGCGGCACGGTGGAGATCACGCGCTTGGCCAGGGCCTCTCCCAGGTTCAAGCGGGCCTGGTAGACCGAGATGCCGTCCAGTACAGAATCGGGACGAGCGAGGTAGACGAATTCAAAGATGCAGGGATGCAGCTTGGGCGCAGGCGCGCACTGTCGCGCCTCGATCTGTCCATCGGGGGTGACCCAAATTGCCTCGCCTGGAGCGATGTTGCGCTCAAACACATGGGAAGTGCCTTCCAGGGCCACCGATTCGCTGCCCACCATCACCGTGCCATCGGCACTGCGGCCCATGGCCAAGGGGCGAATGCCATGCGGATCGCGGAAAGCCAGCAAGCCCTTGCCAGCAATGAGGGCGATCACGGCGTAGGAGCCGCGGATGCGGGCATGGACCGCGCTCACGGCGGCGAAGATGTCGTCGGTCTGGAGATCGCGGCCACGGCTGACGCGGTCCAGTTCGTGGGCCAGCACATTCAGCAGGACTTCCGAGTCGCTCTCGGTGTTGGTGTGGCGGTGGTCGGTGGATGCGAGTTCAACGCGCAAGGCCTTGGCATTGGTCAGGTTGCCGTTGTGCACCAGCACGATGCCGAAAGGGGCATTCACATAGAACGGCTGTGCCTCTTCCTCGCTGAAAGCGTTACCGGCCGTGGGATAACGCACCTGGCCCAAACCGACATTACCCGGAAGCGCCCGCATGTTGCGGGTGCGGAACACATCGCGCACCATGCCCTTGGCCTTGTGCATGAAAAACTTGCTGCCCTGCTGGGTCACGATGCCCGCAGCATCCTGACCCCGGTGCTGCAAGAGCAGCAAGGCGTCATAAATCAACTGGTTGACCGGCGCAGTGCTGAGAACGCCAACGATTCCACACATATGAGTTTCCAATCATCGCGGGCGGGTGCCCGCATCCATTGCCAGGCCGGAGCGCTTACCCGCCGCCAGCCAAATTTCAGGAAGGGAGATGGCGTCCCCACTCGGGGGGCACCATCCGTTTGAGGCCCTGCAGGGCCTGGTCCACCCAGGGAGCGCCCTGGGAGTCACGCCACCACGGGGCCTGGTTGAGGCTGGTCATGCCTGCCACCACGGCAAGCACCATCAGCAGTACCGCGCCACGCAACACTCCGAACAAAGCGCCCAGCACCCGGTCGGCAGGGCGCAAGCCCAGGGCTTGCACGAGTTTTCCGAGCAGCCACGCTGCCAGGCTGGACGCAAAAATCGCCAAAACAAACACCAGGACAAAACCAGCGGCGTAGCGCAGGTCGGGAGAAAAGCCCTCCAGGGGCAGGCGCATTGCCATGTCCACAGCGAACGCCTGGGCCATGAAAAAAGCCACCACCCAGCCAATGAGCGACACCACCTCGAACACCAGGCCACGCCAGGCACCCACCAAAAACGAGAAGCCCAGAACGCCAAGAAATGCCCAGTCGAGGTTGGCCATGCCCATCGTTGCCCTGTTCACTGTCCTGAACCCGCATCACTGCGGGATCACGGACGCCGAAAGGTCCAGCGACCGCACCCGCGCTGCAGCCTTGTCCGCCTCGGCGCGGGAACTGAACGGACCCACACGCACCCGGGTGCGCTTGCCGTCCTTGGTCTCCACGACCTGGGTGAAGGCCTTGAGGCCCGCGCGCTCCAGCTTGCTGCGCACTTCGCGGGCCTTGTCAGGGTCGGCAAAGGCACCGACCTGCACGATCGCCCGATCGCCAGCGTCAGGGCGGGCAGGCTCGGTGGATTTGGCAGCCACATTGCCCCCTTCAAGCAGGGCCTTGGCACGGGCAGCCTCGTCGGCAGAGGGCTTGCGCTCCACAGGTTTGGGCTCGGGTTTGGCCTCCTTGGGTTCGGGTTTGGGCACCGGCCTCGGCTCGGGCTTGGCGACCGGAGCAGGACGGGGCTCAGGTTTGGGGTCAGGCTTGGGCGCTGCCACGGGCTTGGACTCGGGTTTGCTTTCCGCCCGCTCGGGCTTGGGTGCTGGCGCAGGCGCAGGGGTGGGCTTGGCTTCTGGCTTGGGAGCAGGTTTTGGCGCAGGCTTGGGTACCGCCGTTGGCGCAGCGACCAGTTCCTCCCCGTCCACCAGGCCAGCGACAGGGCGACTGGGCTCTGCGGGCCGTGACAGGGACACCGTCGGCGGGACGGGAATGGGGATTGGCAATGCCGAGCCCGGCACCTTGGGGGCCTGGGCCTCTACCGTGGGCGCAGAAGGCACCACCAGAGGAGCCACCTTGGCGCGGTCCGGGATTTCAATCGGGATGTCGACAGGAATGGGACGGGGCTGGGTGTCGAAGAGGAGTGGAAAGCCCAGCACGCCCATGAGCACGAGCACGGCCGCACCGATCAAGCGGTGGCGGGCACGTCGGCGCATGAATTCGACGCTTTCCGCGGAGGGGACGCGGGGGCGCAGGCCTGGCGCATCGCCCTGCTCGCGCTCACGAAGCCACCGGAACTTGAAAAATGCCATGAAGAAAGGGACTCGTGCGGGTCTTATGCATCCAGGTGCTTGGCATGGAGCCGGGGGATGCCGTTGGCGAGCACGCCGCCCACGGTGAAGAACGACCCGAAGACCACGATTCTATCAGCCGGGTCCGCCACGGCGATGGCGGCCTCCAGCGCCTGCATGGGGTCGGCGTGGGTACTGGAGGGCACGGTACGACGGTCTTTGGCGGCCTCGTGCAGGCTGCGCCATTGGCGTTCCAGCTCCACTGCGCTCTGGGCACGGGGCGTGGGTAAATCCGTGAAATACCAGCGGTCCACCAGGGGGGACACCTTGGCCAGCATGGGCGCCAGGTCCTTGTCGGCCATCGCGCCGAACACCGCGTGGGTGACAGGGAAAAAGCCCATCGCATCCAGATTGGCCGTCAGCGCCGCGACCGAATGCGGGTTGTGCGCCACGTCCAGCACCAGCGTAGGCTGGCCTGGCACGATCTGGAAACGTCCAGGCAGTTCGACCATCGCCAGGCCGTTGCGCACTGCTTGGGCGGTGATGGGCAAGCGGTCGCGCAGAGCCTCGAACGCCGCCAGCACACCCGAGGCGTTGACCAGCTGGTTCGCGCCACGCAGCGCGGGGTAGGCCATGCCGGCGTAGCGGCGGCCGCGGCCAGCCCAACCCCATTGCTGCTTGTCGCCCGCAAAATTGAAGTCATGGCCAAAGCGCCACAGGTCGGCGCCGATCTCTCGGGCATGGTCCACCACGCTTTGCGGTGCCATCGGGTCACTGACGATGGCGGGGCGGCCCGTGCGCATGATCCCGGCCTTTTCACGGCCAATGCTTTCGCGGTCGGGCCCCAGGTATTCGGTGTGGTCCAGGTCGATGCTGGTGATCACCGCGCAATCGGTGTCGATGATGTTGGTCGCGTCCAGGCGGCCACCCAGACCCACTTCCAAGATGGCCACATCGAGCAGCGAATGGCTCATCAGGCGCAGGATGGCCAGGGTGGTGAACTCGAAATAGCTCAGTGAGATTTCCTCACCCTGGCTGCAGCGGGCGGCTTCGACGGCCGCGAAATGCGGCACCAGCGCCTCGGCGCTAACGATTTCGCCGTGGATGCGGCAGCGTTCCTCAAAATGCACCAAGTGCGGCGAAGTGAACACCCCAGGGCGGTACCCAGCCTCCAGCGCAATCGCTTCGAGCATCGCGCAGGTCGAGCCCTTGCCGTTGGTGCCTGCCACGGTGATCACCGGGCACGCAAAGCGCAAATCCAGGCGCCGGGCGACGGCACGGACCCGGTCCAGGCCCATGTCGATGGTGCGGGGGTGCAGTTGTTCGCAGTGGCGGAGCCAGCCTTCCAGGGTGTGAAATGTCGTTTGCATAGCCCGCCAATTGTCGCCGAGGCCCCTGGGACAGGCATGATGTGCGCCCTATGACCACGACGCTCCTCACCCTTTACGGCATTCCCAACTGCGACACCGTCAAGAAAGCCCGTGCCTGGCTCCAGGCGCAAGGCGTGACGGTGGTGTTCCACGATTTCAAGAAACAGGGCGTCCCGGCCGATGCGCTGGCCACCTGGATGACGGCCTTGGGTTGGGAAAAACTGATCAACCGCCAGGGCACTACCTGGCGCAAGCTGCCCTCCGAACAGCAAGCCGCCGTGAGCGACGCGGCCAGCGCCCAAGCCCTTGCCCTGGCGCAGCCCAGCGTGATCAAGCGGCCGGTGGTGAGCTGGCCTGGCGCAGAGGGCACGGCTTACACCGTGGGCTTTGACCCCGACGCCTGGACCACGCACCTGACTGCCCTGCCTGTCCGATAAGGCGCGCTCTGCGCTCTGCGCTCTGCGCTCGCAAGCGCCGCTGCCACCATGGCTTTACGCAGCTTTACCGAATTTCCGCGCTGCACAAGCCACCAGGGTTCAACCGATTCCAGGCTCTCGCGTTGAAGGTTCTGTCTGAAAGGATGTTTTCCATGCGCACCGCTTCTCTGTTTTTGACGCTGGGCTCTCTGGGCCTCACCCTGCCCCTGGCCGTACAAGCCCAGGCACCGGAATATGGCCGGGTCCTGTCCGCCACGCCCGTGGTCCAACAAATCGCCGTTCCGCAACAAGTCTGCAACCCGGAAACGATTTACAACGACCGGCGCCCTTCCGGCGCAGGTGCCGTGGTCGGCGCCATCGCTGGCGGTGCGATGGGCAATGCGATTGGCGGCGGCAGTGGCCGCGCGGCCGCCACAGCGCTGGGGGTGATTGGCGGCGCGATCCTGGGCAACGAGATCGAAGGCGGCCAGTCCGGCTACCAGACCGCGCAGCGCTGCACCACCGAGACCTATTACGACGAACGCACTGTGGGCTACGACGTGGTCTATGAATACGCGGGCCGCCAATACACCACCCGGACCGCCACCAATCCAGGCCAGTGGATTGCGCTGACCGTGCAACCCGCGCAGGCCCCCGGCTATGCGCCACCGGGCTACCCCACGCCCTACGGCAAAACCTACCGTACGCCTGCTACGCCGGCGGCCGTGATGTCGCCCTATGTGGGCGTGCCGGTCTATCCGCCGGCGTCCGTCACCATCATTCAGGAGCGCGATGGCCGCTACCCCCCGCCACCGGGGCATCGCCCTCACCGCCATCCTGCGGACGAGTACAACCCCTACTGGCGCTGACCCCTCCCCTAAAATCCCGCTCCTTTCCAACCCCTTCCAACCTCTTACAACCTCGGGATCTCCCATTCCATGACCACCGCAAGCATCGACGGCGTGTCCGTCACCACCCAGGCCAATGTGTACTTTGACGGCAAGTGCGTCAGCCACAGCATCACCTACCCCGATGGCACCAAGAAGTCCGTGGGCGTGATCCTTCCCGCCACGCTGACCTTCAACACCGGCGCCCCGGAAATCATGGAATGCGTGGCCGGCGCCTGCGAATACAAGCTGGCCGGCAGCGATGCCTGGGTGAAGTCCAGCGCGGGCGAGCAGTTCAGCATTCCCGGCAACAGCCGCTTCGAGATCCGCGTTCCCGAAGGCGTCGAGGCCTACCACTACATCTGCCATTTCGGCTGAAACGCTGGACTGCAATTTGAAGCCTT
>CAYZPX010000130.1:0-7611 GCA_964480105.1 uncultured Burkholderiaceae bacterium
GCACCTCGGGGCTCCAGCCCTTCCAGGCGCAGTAGCGCGCCCAGAGTTCGGCGGGGGAGGGGAATTCTTCCAGCGTCAAATTGCGCTCCAGCACGCCATCGGCCAGGGTCGCATCGCGGAACACAAAGCCGTCGCCATTGCTGGCAAAGCAAAACGGCACGCCCAGCAGCTCGGCATAGCGAATGGCCTGCGCCATGCCAGCGCCCATGGCGTGGCGGTTGTCCTTGGCTTCCACCACCGCAAGCGGAATGTGGGCCTTATGGCACAGCACGTAATCGGCGCGCAGCACGGTGCTCAGATCGCGCTGCGCCTGTTGGCCCCGCACCACCACCCGCCCGGCGCGCAGCGGAAACTCGCGGTAGATCTGCTCCAGCCCGTTCCAGCCCGCCTTTTCGATGGCGGGCCGGATGAACTTGTCGCACAGGTCGCTTTCGGAGAGTTTTTTCTTGTCCATGCCAAGGCAGTGTTTGACGGGCCAGTGGGGTGAGCGGGCGATTATGGCCGTGGCCGGCCCCGCCCCGACTCTGGCTCGACTACCGCCGGCCGTCGCCGGCCATGGTCTCCGCCCAGCAGGTCTTGCAGGGCACTTTGCCCCCAGATCGCCTGCGCGATCGCATCGTGCTGCTCGGTGCCCAGGCCACCGGGCTGGGGGATCTGCACCGCACCCCTCAGGGCAAGCCGATCAGCGGCTTGGCCGTCCATGCCACGGTGATGGACAACATTCTGAGCAACACCTTTGTGCTGCGCCCCCGCTGGGCCCACGGTGCTGAACTGGCGCTGGCGCTGGTCACCGGCCTGCTGGCCACCGCGCTGTTGAGCATGTCCGTGCTGGCCGAAGCCCGTGACAAGGAAACCGGCGGTCACATTCGCCGCACCCAGCGTTATGTCGAAATCCTGGCCAAGCAGCTGGCCACCACGCCGCGCCATGCGCACCTGAGCTCTTTTGACGTGGAGTTGCTGACCAAATCCGCACCCCTGCACGACATCGGCAAGGTCGGCATTCCCGACGCCGTCCTGCAAAAGCCCGGCAAGCTGACCGAGGACGAATTCAAGACCATGCAGACCCACACGCTGATTGGCTCGGAGGCCTTGAGCCGCATCGTCAGCGAAAGCGGCCACCCGGAAAAGCAGACCTTTCTCAACTACGCCCGTGAGATGACCGCGTCCCACCACGAGCACTGGAACGGGGCCGGCTACCCCCACGGGCTGCGTGGCGAAGCCATCCCGCTGGCGGGCCGTCTGATGGCCGTGGCCGATGTGTACGACGCCCTGATCAGCGCCCGCGTCTATAAAAAACCCATGACCCACGAGCAGGTCTGCCAATTCATCGCAGAGAAAGCCGGCACCCAGTTCGACCCCGACATCGTCGCCGCCTTCACGGCCCGCCAGGAGGATTTCCGCAAGACTGCGGAGGCGTTTGCCGATCCGGTGGAGGGGGTCGCGTAGTTTGGGTCGAATGGGCCGCAAGGCCAATGGATACCAGCGGTAGTAGCTATCAAAAGTGTAGTTATTTTTGCTTCGAAAGCGCTTCATCCGTTGGCCATTTCTGCGCCGCCAGACCTCCAATCCGCATGACTTTCCGCCAGCAACTGGTTCCAATCGTCGGGCGGATGGCCGCTTTCGAGCATCTTGCGGAACACCCGATAGGCATCATCGCCGCTCTCGTAGGCGCGTTTGGTGTCCTCGTCATTGACCCACGCGAACACGATGACCTTGCTGGGGGCGTGGTAGCGGAAGAACAATCGGTACTGCTGAAAAAACTTGGCCCGGAACCAGTGTTTGTGCTCTTCACCAAGGGTGTTGCCTTGCCGGTACTCTGGTCGTGTGGGGTCTTGCGGGATGATGTCGAACGCCAGTTTGGTCATTGCCGCCAGTCGCTTGCTGGCGTTTTTCTTCGCGTACCCGACCGGGTCCTTTGTCTTGAGGGACTCGACCTGCAGGGCCAGCGCCTCAAGCTGAGCCAAGAACAGCGGGTGCGCAAAAATCGTCCAGCCGTGAACGACCAAAGGAGCGGGCTTACCCGCGCTCGCGCTCATTCATCGTCTGCCGACAGGGCAGCGTCAAGATCGACTTCGATGCCGCAGGTCAGCGACTGGAGGCGCTGCACAAAACCGGCATCCATGGCCTGCAGACGCTCTGGATGGCTGGCGATGTCCCGTGCCAGAAAGCTGAGGAAAGACCCAAGCACCGGATCGGACTCCGCAGTGGGCTCGGCGCGCGACAGCACGACCTCACCGCCAGGACGAATGCTGTAGTGGATCTTGTCGCGTTTGCCCAGTTGGAGTGCGCGACGCACGGTTTCTGGCACCGTGGTCTGGTAGCGGTCGGTCAGTGTGGATTCGACTTCGAGGGTGGCGGACATGGGGCTCTCCGGTCAGAAAGGGGGGATGTCCTGCATGATAATGCGCCTGCCTTGTCATTGCAATGCAATTGCATTGCCTGTAGGTGTAAGCCTCGACACGGGTGTCGTGAACGAGTTCGGCGGCGCCGCAAACGGATTATTTTTGTCGTAGAACTGTCGGCGTCCTCCGGCAGCTTTTCCACTATTCTTTGCCCCTTTGCATCGGGAATCTCTCATGGGCGGTTGGCAAACCTACGATCAATACGGCTATGCCCTGCTGGCGGTGGTCGGAACCTTTGCCGCGGTGTACCTGATTCATCGGGCGATGCAGCATCGGCCCTGGCAGGCGGCGCTGCATTCCTTGCGCGGGGTGGCGCCGCCCTTCATCAACATCGTCGGGGTGTTGTTTGGACTGACCCTGGCCTTTCTGGCCAACGACACCTGGAGCGCCCACGACCGCGCGATGAATGCTGTGTACCGCGAGGCCGACTCAATGCGCAGCATTGCCGCCTTGAGCGGTACGCTGGCGCAACCGGTGCAGGGGCAAATCCGCGCCCACCTGGCCGACTACGCCCTCGCCATCGTGGACGAATGGCCAGCGCTGGCAGAGCGCCAGACCAGCCGCGCGGTCATGCACAAGGAAGACGCCTTGCTGGCGCTGCTGGCCAGTCCGGCGGTGGCGCAGGCTGCTGGGGACAAGCTCCAGACCTTGATGCTGCAAAAAGCCCTTGAAATACGGGACCTGCGGGACCAGCGCATCGCCCTGAGCCAGACGCACGTCAATCCCTTGAAATGGCTGGGCATGGCGTTTCTCGGCCTGTTGACCCTGCTGTCGGTGGCCGTCGTCCACATCGACCAGCCGCGTGCCGCCATCGTCGCAGTGCTGCTTTTCGCACTGGCCGCCGCGCCCACTGCGGCCATCGTGCTGGTGCAGGGCAACCCCTTCCAGATGCCGACGTCCGTCACCCCCGCGCCCATCGAAACCGTTCTGGCGGGGCTGTGACTTTAAGAGAAAACGGCCGCTAGCCCAATGGATACCATCGGTACTAGCTATCAATAAAGTAGCTACTTCTTCGCCTGCGGCTTCGCATGGGCCAAGCGGCATAGAGGTGATAAATGACGCCGTCTGCCGCTGCGCTTGCATCAATGCGTCAGCGCGAATTGCACCACGCGGTCGCTGAGCCAGATGCCTTGGGCGCGCATGCGCTCCAACGCCTCGGGGATGGAAACGTCATAGCCCAGTCGCTTGGCTTTCAGCAAGATGCCCACCGAGCCGGTCAGCGTCAGCTCACACAGGCGCGCAACGCGCCGACCGGCAGTCTCGTCGATGCATACGAGTGACAGTCCTCGGTTCATCGCTGTTTGAATGACGGACGCCTCGCCCCGGTCGAGCGTGTTTTGCAAAAACGGCTGAAGCGCCACGGGAACGGTCTGAATGTCGAGCCATTCGGCATGTTGAAATGCATCGACGCCAAAGGCATGACGTCCACCAGCACGCACTTCCTCGGCCACCTCGTAGGGGACCACCACGTGGCGGTAGAGGAAATGCAAAATTTCCAGACTTCCGGTGGCCGCCGCCAGCGAAATCAGCGGCGTGGTGTTGGTCACCAGCACATCGCTGCGCTCAGGCATGGTCCACATCCGATGCCAGTTCGTCGTCGTCGAGGTCGATCATTGGCACGCCAAAGCGCTGCAGCTGGGCCAAAAAGTGGACCCGATCCATTCCGATCAACTGCGCCGCCATGCCGGAGGAAAGGCGCTTCATCTCAAACAGCTTGGCAGCCATCGCCAGCTTGGCTTCCTGGGCAAAGTCTTCCGGGGCGCGGTGCATGGCGTCCAGGTAATGCTTGGGCACATCGACAACGATTTGCATGGGGGCTCCTGTAGGAGAAGGCGATAGGGTGATGATGGTAGTGCGTGGCGGCGCCCCGCTCTCCTTGCGCCAGAGACTCGGCGGAGAAATTCGATGCCCAACACCAAAGACAAAAAACCTGAAGTGGCTGCTTTTGAAGCAGCTTTGTTGCGCAGCGTGGACCAGGCCATCAGCGGCCAGCCTGGCCGCGTGCACACGCCTGAACAGATCGTTGCCCGCCGCCGTGGTCGGCCTGTTGGCAGTGTGCAGGCCACCCGAAATGGAAGAGAGCCGCCAAAAAAGCCGCTAGCCCAATAGATACCAGCGGTACTAGCTATCAATAACGGAGCGATTTTGGCCAGTGCCACGGCCGGGCGCTGGCATGGCAGGTCTCAAGACCGCACCTCGGCGAGCAGTTCCGGGTGGCGGTCCAGCACCTTCAGCAGCTTGACCAGTGCCAGCGGGGGCTTGGTCTTGCCGGTTTCGTAGCGGGAGAAGGCATTGACGCCGCCGCCAAAAATCTCGGCGGCTTCGCGCTGGTCGAGTGCGAGTTTTTTGCGCACCTCGGTGATGAAGCTGGGGGCGACGAAGGCGGCGTTGACCTGGCGCTGGAAGGCGCCCACCAGTTCGCTATAGCGGTCACCCTGTTCGCGGTCCAGAAGCACCTCGCTGCACGCGGGGCAGTGGTCCCCGGTGACGGCAGGAATGACCGTGGTATCGCCCTTGTAGGTGTAGGGCAGGTCGCGGGTGTCATGGATCAGTTCGGCAGCGCCGCACACGGGACATTTCATGTCATAGCTCCTTGAAGGAAACAATCAACACATCGTCAATGACGGTCAATTTGAGATACACCGCCTGACCCTTGGCCGTACGTGCGTGATAGACGTCTTGCCAAATTCGGTGGTCTGCATGGGTCGTCATGCTCTTGTAGAAGTCGGCGCTGGTCAGCGACAGCACGACCGCACACATGCCTGCAAGGTCGTCAATGCCCAATTCCCGCGCTCCGACAAAAGCGCTGCCGGTTGCACGCACGGCACCGGATCGAACCAAGTCCTGAACCACCGAAAGTTTGCAATGCGGCGTGGATTTTTCCATGATTATTAACCTATTTGGTTATTCATTGTCCCCCAGCGACTCCGCCAAGAGTCAATGCGCTGCGGCGTTCGAGAACAGATGGATAACCGCCACACCACATACGATCAGCGCCATCCCCGCCATCGCACCCCAGTCCAGCTTTTGGCCGTGCACCATCCACGCGATCAGCGAAATCAACACGATCCCCACCCCGGACCAAATGGCATATGCAATTCCGGTGGGAATGCTTTTGAGCGTCTGGGCCAGCAAATAAAAAGAAACGAGGTAGCCCAGCCCGCAAATCATGCTGGGCACCAGTTTGCTAAACCCGTCGGAGGATTTCATGGCGGTGGTGGCGATGACCTCGATAAGGATGGCGGCACCAAGGAGCAGATAGGGATTCATTACTTTCCATCCCCCCGCAATCCACCCCTTCTCCGCCCCCGCCGCCCCCCATCCGCCACCTGACACGCCTTCCGATACGCCTTGAGCTGCGCCTCGGCGCGCTCGATGACTTCGTGGGGCAGGGCGGCGATGCCGGCCAGGCCTGGTGGGGCGTTGGGGCATTCGGTGCCGGTCAGCAGGGCGATGCCTTCGCCGATGTGGGTGGCGGTGTGGACGTGGAATTGGCCGGCCTCCACCGCTTCGACCACGCGGTGGTCCAGCATCAGGTGGCGGCGGTTGCGGGCGGGGATGAGCACGCCCTGGGTGCCGTCCAGGCCGGCGGCCTCGCAGGCCTGGAACCAGCCTTCGATCTTTTCGTTGATGCCGCCCACGGGCAGGACTTCGCCCAGTTGGTTGAGCGCGCCGGTCACGGCGATGCCCTGGCGCAGGGGCAGTCCCGACAGCGAGGACAGCAGCGCGTACAGCTCGGCGCACGAGGCCGAGTCGCCTTCGATGCCCATGTATTCCTGCTCGAACACGATGGAGGCATTCAGCGCCAGCGGCGCCAGGTGGCCAAACAGCGCGGTGAGGTAGCTGTGCAGGATGAGCACGCCCTTGTCGTGGATGGGGCCGGACATGTCCACCTCGCGCTCGATGTTGATCAGGCCCTGGCGGCCGGCGTAGGTGCGGGCGGTGATGCGCGCCGGAAAACCAAAACGGTAGTCGCCCAGGTCGATCTGGGTCAGGCCGTTGATCTGGCCCACCACGGCGCCCTGCAGGCTGATCAGCCGCTCGCCCTCGGTCAGGGTGGCGTGCATTTCTTCCTCGGGGTGGTTATGGCGCAGGCGGCGGGCCTGGCGGGCGGCTTCCACATCGGCCACTTCCACCGAGGTGCCGCCCCGGGCGCGGCAGTGCTCGGCGCTTTCGATCAGCAGGGTTTCGGTGTGGCCGAACACGGCGCTCTGGCGGCCCTGGTCGTCGGCTGCGCGGTGGCTTTCTTCCAGCAGGCGGGCGACAGCGGCAGCGGTGAAATGCGGCAGCCCGCGCTTTTGGCAGGTGTGGGCGACGAAGATGGCGGTGGCGTGGCGGGTGCCCTCCGTGGCGATGAAGTGCTCGGCAAAGTCCACCTTCACGCGAAAGCGCCGGGCGGTTTCGGGGTCGCCTTCTTGTAGGGCGTAGTACTCCTCGACCGAGCCGATCATCACCAGCTTGACATCGACCTCCACTGCCTCGGGCTGCAGCGCCACCGCGGCCATCGCGCTGTGCACGGCGCCGGGTTCCTCAATTTGCAGGCGGTTGCAGCGCAGAAAGCGGCGCAGCCGCTCCCACAGGCCGTCGTCGCCCAGCAGGTCGCGCAGGTGCAGCATCAGAAAACCGCCATGCGCCTTGAGCAGGCTGCCGGCATGGATGCACGAAAAATCCGCCAGCAGCATGTCGGACTCGGCCTGGTATTCCACGCTGCCAAACAGGCTGCGCAGCTGGGGGTTGTCCTCCACGATGACCGGGGCGCTGGTGCGGCCGTCGTTGTCCACCACCAGGTTGACGTGGCAGCGGGAGAGCAGGTCGTCCAGCAGCTCTTTGCGCTCGGCCTCCAGGCTGGCCTGTTCCGGGTCGCTGGGCTCGAACAGGGTGAGGTTGTCCAGCAGCTCGCTTTGCACGCTGTCCAGCCATTGGCCGAGCTTGACGGCGTCCTTGATCTGTTTCTTGAGGTCCTGACGGATGGACTGCAGCCCCTGTTCGATCAGCGGCTTGATGGCCTTGCGGCGCAGCGCGCTCAGGGCCTCGTCGCGGCGCTGCTCCAGCGGACGCACCTGGTCGATGAAGCGGGTGATCTCGCTGCGCAGCTCTTGCTCCAGCCGGTCGATCTCGGCGCGCTGCTCGCGCGACAGGGCATGGGCTTCTTCCTCGGTGTAGGGCTGGCCGTTCGGCCCCAGCAGCGTGAAGACCAGGTGCCCGCTGT